>NZ_CABUAN010000012.1 GCF_902489635.1 uncultured Porphyromonas sp.
CCCTCCTTTCTCGAATATCCACGTGGAAAATCTCAAATCTCCACGTGGATATTTTTTATTTCCCACGTGGGCGTCAAACATTTCCTCCGAAGTTTCATTTGATTCCTCCGAGGAATTTTTTCTTTCCTACCTGGGAAATAAAAAATTCCCACGTGGGAATTTCGAAATATCCACGTGGAAATCAGTTTTTCCCGACACTGCGCCGTTTCGATGTGTAGCCGGGTCTAAATTATTGTAATGAGTCAGCCCCGCTATTGACGTGAAATGAGTACATTTGCAGAGCAAGAGAAGTAGACGGATGATTGACGAACAGACCAAACAGCTGATCATAGATACGGCACGCATTGATGATGTGGTGCAGGACTTCGTGCATCTACGGCGCAAGGGGTCGGGCTATGTGGGGCTGTGTCCATTTCACAAGGATCGTCACCCCTCCTTTATCGTCACTCCGTCTAAGAATATCTGCAAGTGCTTCGCCTGTGGTGCCGGTGGCACGCCTGTATCCTTCATTATGAAGATACAGAACTGCTCCTTCGTCGAGGCACTCCGCTACCTCGCTCAAAAGTATAATATCCCCGTGCCAGAGCGGGAGATGACCGAGGAGGAGCAGCAGCGTCAGAGTGAGCGTGAGGCACTTTACCTCGCCAACGAGGTGGCAGCGAAGTTCTTTACCGAGCAGCTCCTCAGCAGTGAGGAGGGACTAGACATAGCCTTGCCTTACTTCACTCAGCGTGGCGTCCGGTCGGAGGCGATACAGACCTTTGGGCTGGGCTACTCGCCCGGTGATCGCCGTGCTCTGGCTAAGTATGTCGAGGAGCACGGCTACGACATGGATAGCTTCGTGGCGACGGGCCTGCTATACGCTCCGAGCGAAGGGCGCCCGAGTGCTGACCGCTATCACGAGCGGGTTATCTTCCCTATATATAATGTAGGGGGGCGGATCGTCGGCTTCGGTGGGCGTACGATGCGCAAGGCGGACAAGATCGCCAAGTATATCAATTCGCCCGAGAGCATCATCTACGACAAGAGCCGTGAGCTATACGGACTCTATCAGGCGAAGCGTGACATAGCACGTCTGGATCAAAGCATCATCGTCGAGGGCTATCTCGATGTGATCGCTATGCACCAGGTAGGTATAGAGAATGTGGTGGCGACCTCTGGTACGGCACTCACGGAGAACCAGATACAGCTCTTGCGACGCTTCTCGCGCAATGTGCTGGTGCTCTTTGACGGTGACGAGGCGGGTGTCAAGGCGGCACTGCGCTCGATCGATATGCTCCTCGCTGAGGGGATGCAGATCAAGCTCTTGGTGCTACCCGATGGAGAGGACCCCGATGAGTTTGTCTCTAAGCGTAGTCGTACAGAGGTGGAGGAGTACTTTGCGGCCCATGCGCAGGACTTCCTGACCTTCAAGTCGCAGCTCTACGCTCAGCAGATGGCCAGTGATCCGCAGCTCAAGACGCAGCTGATGCGAGATATCTTGCAGAGCATTGCCACGATCCCCGACAGCCTCGAGCGGGTCGTTTACATACAGCAGATGTCTCAGATGTACGGCGTAGCGGAGGATCTACTCTTGCAGCAGATCAAGCGGGAGCGCTTTAGCAGTGGGCGGGTCTATCAGTATGCTCCTCCAGCGGCAGAGACACCCGAAGAGGACGCTCCCGAGGAGATCCCGCAAGAGGTCTCGCCTCTAGATGCGCCGATGAGCAATGAGGCACTGGACCTGATCCGCCTAGTAGTGCGTTACGGAGAGCGAAAGCTAAAGATCTCTGTGCAGGATGAGGAGGCTGGTGAGGGGGCAGAGCCTATGGTGATACAGGTCGCTGTGGCTAACTTTGTCTATCAGGAGCTCAAGCAGGATGATATAGTCATCGAGCATCCGCTTGTCAAGCGCATTCTCAACGATAGCAACAAGATGATGCTGGAGGTGCTGAGCGACTCGGAAGATGGCGAGTCGAAGCATCGCTGTGGCTCTTTCCTTTGCAATTCGGAGGTCCCGCAGGTGGCAGCACTAGCGGTGGATCTCTACGCAACCCCATACAGACTCTCTCGCAAGGCTCGCGAGGAGCTACAGATGCCAAATAACGATGATGATGAAGAGGAAGTACCCGATGAGTGGGTACGTGAGATGACCTTTAAGGTGCTATACACCTACAAACTAGCGTACGCTGAGGAGCACTGTCAGCAGATCTCGAAGCAGATACAGACGCTGCAGCAGGAGCACCCAGAGGCAGACTACGCAACCTACCAGCCACTCCTCCAGGAGCTATCCACGTGGCAAGAGATTCGCAAAGCGTTTGCTGAGTTCAGCGGTCAGCGTGTGGTCATTTCGTGAGCTGAGGCGTGTGATGGAGTACTATTCGTTAACCCTTTTACCAAACTAGAGAAGAAAGCGCAGTCATGCAGTTTGCTGATATATATGGATACCGAGCCCTCAAGCAGCAGTTCGTCCACCTGACTCGATCGGGTCAGATGCCTCACGCTGTGCTACTGGAGATACAGGAGGGCTACCCAGGGCTTCACCTAGCGTGGGCCTGGGCGCAGTACATACAGTGTCAGTCTCCTACGGACGAGGACTCTTGTGGCGAGTGCGCCTCCTGCAAGAAGGTCGCAGCCAGTGCGCATCCTGACGTCATCTTCGTCTATCCAGTGATCAAAGCGGCGCAAGACGAGATCCCCACGGAGCGATACTTCGACGAGTGGCGCACGTTCCTCGAGCGGTCGCCCTACATCACTGATCAGGACTGGCTCGAAGTACTGGAGGCGGGCAATAGTCAGCCAGTCATTTACGTAAATGAGATCAATAGTCTTCTGTCACGTCTCTCAGTCACGACCACCGAAGGAGGCTGGCGCACGATCATCATCTACCAGCCTGAGCGTATGAATGATGCAGCGGCCAATAAACTCCTTAAGTCGCTCGAAGAGCCTCCCGCAGAGACGCTCTTTATCCTAGTTTCGGCGCACTCGGATCGTCTCCTAGACACGATCCTGAGCCGTGTGCAGCGCTTCGAACTCCCCCCGATGACGGAGGAGGAGATGAGAGAGGCCTTGACAGCTCTACACCCTGAGTTGGCGACTGACGCACTTGAGGCGATGATCCCCCTAGTGGACGGCAATCTGAGCGATGCTCTACGGCTACTCGACAGCTCTGCCTCGCAAGACAAACTACAAGAACTGGCGCAGCAGTGGTACGATGCGACATTACGAGCTGACATATTGCGCCTGAAGCTACTCAGCGAGGAGGTGGACAAGGCGGGGCGCGAGGGGGCGGTAGCTTTTCTCAAACTACTGATGCAGCTGGTGGGGCGGCAGTGGCATCGTACGCTCCGTGGCGAGGTGCGTATGGGTGAGCTACGGGTCAACAATAAGGCTATGGGCGGCTGCTATCGGCTCCTCGAGGAGGCGATGCGAGAGATACGTGGCAATGTGCTGACGAAGATGGTGCTCTTCGACACGTTCCTGCGGATGCTGCTTGCGCTGCGCAACTAAGGCTACGCGGGATGTCAGAGCAGACGCTACGCCACCAAGGTCTGGACCTCTTGCGGCTTCTTTCGGTCGTGATGGTGATCGGCATCCACACGGCTGGGGGATACTTTATCGGAGAGTCTTCGCTGTCGGAGCGTTGTCAGGCTGCTCCGTGGTATGCGCTCTCGGTGGGGGCCGTGCCGCTCTTTGTGATGCTGAGCGGAACCTTCATGTTATCACCTACGCGGCAGATTGGGAGCTTGGCACACTTCTACAAGTGTAGTGTAGGGCGCAAGATACTCTTGCCACTCGTCGTCTGGTCTGTGGTCTACTACCTCTGGCACTGTGCGAAGGAGCAGGCGTGGCTCGCCTTCCAGTGGTATCACTTGTGGTACCTCGTGATGCTTGCGGGGCTATACGTGGTCACCCCTATGCTGCGCTGGCTCTGTGAGCGAATCGAGCGTAGCGATAGTCCCACCTATGGAGGCAATCGAGGACTGCTAATCTTAACCCTCGGGAGCTATCTCGTTGCGCTTGCTGTAGACCTCTACTACCGCTCGTATGGCATCCAGCAGATCTGCCTGCTCTGGTGGGTGCAGTACCTCCCTTACTACCTAGCGGGCTACCTGATCTCTCGCACCATTAGTCGGTTGCCGGGCAAAGGTTGGCTCGTCGCACTCTTCATCGGAAGTATGCTACTACACGGAGCACTGCTCATTTACCTGCCTTACCAATTGTTAGGACGGGTGGGTGTCAACTTCTTTCCGCTGGTCGTACTCAAGGTGGTCTCGCTCTTTGCCCTTTGCTACCGATGGTGCCCCACGGCACGTCTCTTCGTCTCGGCAAGTACGCTCTATCCCTATGTGATGGGGATCTATCTGGTACACTTTGCGGTGCTGCAGGTAGTCTTCAAGCTTTTCGAACTTTTTCTCCCTGCACTGACCGCTTGTTTAGTCGTAAGCCTCCCGCTACGCATCCTTCTCATTGCGCTCATCTCATTAGGTGTCACAGCTTTGCTTCGCAAGGTGCCACTACTACGACCGCTGGTTTAGCGATAAGCCTTTACGAGACAGCAATGATTTCGTATCTTTGCGAAGTAACCAATCAATAGAGCAAACCGAATAGATATATGTTTAGTGGAATAGTAGAAGGTATGGCGCAGGTGCGCCGCCTAACCCGCGAAGGAAGCAACCTGCACATCACACTCGCCTGCAACTTTGCCGCAGAGCTACAGATAGATCAGAGCATCGCTCACAATGGCGTCTGCCTCACCGTCGTCTCGCTTGAGGAGGGGGGCTACACGGTGACTGCCATTCAGGAGACGCTAGACCGCAGTAATCTAGGACTCCTACAGGTGGGCGACTATGTCAATGTGGAGCGCAGTATGATGCTCGGTGGCCGTCTAGATGGTCACATCGTGCAGGGACATGTGGATCAGACGGCTCGCTGCACGGCTATTCGTGAGATGGAGGGCAGTCACTACTTTACCTTTGCCTATGAGGTGGATCGTGAGATGATGCGCCAGGGCTATATGACGGTCGAGAAGGGCTCCGTGACGGTCAACGGCGTGAGCCTCACCGTCTGCAATTCGCAGGAAAACTCCTTCGAGGTGGCGATCATCCCTTACACACTGGAGCATACTAACTTCGGTTACTTTAAGGTGGGGAGCGTGGTCAACCTCGAGTTTGACATCTTGGGCAAGTACATCGCTCGCCTACGTTCGTTTGACTAAACCCTTGTAACTATGAACCCTGAAGATCTATACGCTCTCTATCGGGAGCGTCAGAGCGATCGCAGATTTGCTGACCGCCCTGTACCGCAGGAGGTGCTGGAGCGCATCCTGAACAACGCCCTATTGGCTCCCTCTGCGACCAATCAGCAGCCCTGGAGTATCGTAGCAGTTGCCGAGCCAGAGGCTGCGCAGCGTGTAGGGCAGGCGGTCATCAAGGGGGTGACCAATATGAATAAGTTTGCCCTCGAGGCGCCTGTACACCTACTGATCGTGGCGGAGCGTGGGCGCTGGGTAGCCCGCATGGGTAGCCGCGTGATGAAGGTGGACTACCGACCTATAGATCTAGGCATCCTCGTGGCACACATCGTCCTCGCAGCTCAGGCGGAGGGCGTCGGGAGCTGCATATTGGGCTGGATCAACGATGCCGCCGTGCGCAAAGAGCTGGGCATACCAGACAAGCGTCAGGTGGTCCTAGACATCCTCATTGGTTACTCGGAGCAACCGACCCGTGAGAAGAAGCGCAAGAGTCCCGACGAGGTGATCCACTGGAACAAGTGGTGAGTCTTACGAGACTGTTGCATAAAGACGAATCGCTGTGTTGCTTTCGGGATTCGGCTTTGGTCACATACCGGCGGTGGAGCTGAGGAGCTGCTGGAGGGCGCGACGGTCGAGCTTGCCGTTGTCGTTGTGCGGTAGCTGCGCTACGCAGCGGATCTCTTTCGGGCGGTGGTAGGGAGGTAGGAGTTGTTCGCACGTTTCGTTTAGCCTCTTCGCCAAACCTTCGGGGAGGCTGTCGCCTTCCAGTACGAGTACGAGCTTTTGTCCTAGTGCCGCATCGGCTACCCAGCTGATGGCGAGCGGTACGTCTAGTGCCGCAGAGAGCTTGCGCTCGATCGGCTCGGGACTGATCTTGACGCCGCCACTATTGATGATGTTGTCGGCTCGGCCCTCTATGGTAAAGCCCCCATCAGGTTGCAGCTCGACGAGGTCATGGGTCTTGAGTGTAGGCCCTTCGGGATAGAGCAGGCGATCCTCGATGATGAGTTCGCTTTCGGAGCCTTGGGAGAGATGCACCCCCTCGAGGGGATAGAAGAGGGGAGAGGCGTGGGGACCATTGAGCCGTCGCAGGGCGATGTGCGAGATGGTCTCGGTCATGCCGTAGGTGGCGTAAGCTGCTACGGGTAGCGTGCTGAGCTGCGCCTCCACAGCGGGATGAATGGCTCCGCCTCCGATGATTAGTTGCTCTGCTTGGCTGAGTAGTTTGCGCTCCGCGGGTACCTCCAGTGTGTGGTGTAGTTGGAGGGGAACAAGCGAGACGAAGTGCGGTGCTGCGCTGAGTGTCGCCAGCGGGTGGCTCGAAGGTGGTACCACCATCAGCTCGGCTCCGGCGAGCAGAGCGCGCACCACCATCATCTTAGCACCTATGTAGCGCAGATCCATCGCTAGGAGGAGCCGCTTGCCAGCTTCGATCTGAAAGTAGCGGTTGCTCCTGAGTCCGCTCCGTCGCATAGCGCACTTCGTCAGTCTGGTCCGCTTAGGGGTACCCGTTGAGCCAGAGGTTTGAACGACCATATACTCCTCGTTGCCCCACCACTCTCTGAGAAAGGCGAGGAGTGGCTGTAGCACCGCTCTGCGCTCGGACGTTAGCCCTCGAGCGAATGGCTCTAGGCTCTCCGCATCTACTCGTGCGCTATCTATATATAGGTGCTCGGACATGCTGACTGTTAGCTGTTGGCTTTTGGCTTTTAGCTGTTGGCTATTAGTTGTTGGCTAAAAGCTAACGGCCAAAAGCCAACAGCCAATTTCTAATCTCTGAAAAACATCTGATCGCCGATGAGTCGTAGCGTGGAGGGCTTGTTGTTGAGATAGAGCGCTCCTGTGCCAAGTCCTTGAGGGCGGACGATCGGGTACTGGCTGACCCACTGAGCGATGGCACTGAGCCCTACGTTCGACTCCAGTGCTGAGGTCGCCCACCAGCCGATGCCGCGCTCCTCGGCCAGCTCGATCCACTCATCGACTCCGCTATGGAGCGACGGCTTGAGGATGATATAGTGTGGCTTGCCCTCATCTAGTAGTTGCGCTTTGCGCTCTCGGGTGTGGATCCCTATCAGTTCCTCGTCGAGTGCTATGGGGAGTGGCGATGCTGCCGTGAGCTTCGCTAGGTCGTCCCACTGATTGCTCGCAGGTATCGGTTGCTCGATGGAGTGTAGGTGAAAGTCGCTCAGTCGCTTGAGTCGCTCTAGAGCTACCTCTGGGGCAAAAGCTCCGTTGGCATCCACCCGCAGCTCCATCTCCTCGGGCGAGAAGTGCTGCCGCACGTAGCGGAGTAGCTCTAGTTCTTCGGAAAAGTCTATTCCGCCGATCTTAAGCTTCAAGCAACGGAATCCCTGCGCTAGCTTAGCTTGAATCTGCTCGTACATATAGGCTTTGTCGCCCATCCAGATCAACCCATTGATCGGGATGCCCATCTCACCACGCGTGAAAGAGGTGTCACAAAAGGAAGGCGCCGTCTCCTCTTCGCTATTACGACAAGCAGCGAGGAAGCTATTGATCGCCGTGGCTAAGCCAAAAGCTATGGAAGGGTAGGGGCGTAGCGTGGTTACGTCAAACTGATCGGGAGCCTGCGCCAGCTGCCCCGCCAGCTTCTCCAGCACCACCTGGTAGTCGGGCAGATCATCGCAGCTGAGCTGAGGCATCGGGGCGCACTCGCCATAACCCACATGAGTTGGCTGCTCGAGGCTCTGGAGACGTAGGTAGTAGACCCGCTTCGTCTCGTACTCGCCACGGGAGGTCTTGGCGGGGCGACGAAAGCACAGGGTGTACGGCTCCACGCTTATGGTCACCCGCTCAGCTATCTGAGGTAGTAGCGTGGGGAGGTGGAGGATGCTCTCTTGTGGTGACATCGACTATTAGGGGAACTTAGGGTACTGCTCGAAGTTGGGCTTGCGCTTCTCCAGGAAAGCGTTCTTGCCCTCCTGTGCTTCGTCCGTGAGGTAGTAGAGTAGCGTCGCATCGCCTGCCAGTTCTTGGATACCGGCCTGACCATCCAGCTCCGCATTGAGTCCCGCCTTAATCATACGCAGGGCTAGCGGGCTCAGTAGCATCATCTCCTCGGCCCACTGCACGTACTCATCTTCTAGTTGGTCTAGAGGCACCACTTTGTTGACCAGTCCCATATCGAGAGCCTCCTGAGCAGAGTATTGGCGACAGAGGAACCATATCTCACGCGCCTTCTTTTGCCCCACGACACGAGCTAGGTACGAGGAGCCGAAGCCCGCATCGAAGCTGCCTACACGGGGTCCCGTCTGCCCGAAGATCGCATTCTCCGAAGCGATCGAGAGGTCGCACACCACGTGGAGGACATGTCCGCCACCGATCGCGTAACCATTGACCGCAGCGATGACCGGCTTGGGGATGCTACGGATCTGCTTCTGCACATCGAGGACGCTCAGACGAGGTACGCCGTCCTTGCCAATGTAGCCACCCCGCCCCTTGACGTTTTGATCTCCACCAGAGCAAAACGCCTTGTCGCCAGCACCCGTCAGGACCACCACGTTGATACTCTGATCCTCACGGCAGATGCGCAGAGCGTCGCTCATCTCGGCCGTTGTGGTCGGCGTAAAAGCGTTGCGGTAGCGCTCACGATTGATTGTGATGCGCGCGATACCATTGTAGTAGTCGAAGAGGATATCTTCGTACGCTTTGAGGGGCTTCCATACCCGTTGGTTCTTTTCACTCATAACTCTTCTCTTGGTTGTATTTGCTTGAAATAGGTCTGTAGTTCGGCGATCTCATCCTCTGAGGAGACGAAAGCCTCGAGGAGACGTGGACGCTCGGCAGGACCGACGAAGTAAGCCATCGTCTCTTCCAGTTCGCTCGCCTCTTGCACCGACAGGTACTCCCAGCCACAGCTCTCCGCCCAGCCCTGCGCTCTTAGCTGATGCTCGGCGGTGATGTAGCGTTGCGAGAGGCGGTCCATCTCTAAGGTCGGCAGGCTCTGGAAGATGCTCCCTCTCTGGTTGTTGAGTAGTAGCACCCGCACATTGCTTCCCACCTCGGGCAGCCCCAGTGCATTGAGATCGTAGAAGAAGCTCAGGTCGCCGATGACGATGAAGTGCCGCTCCTCGGCTCTCTGGCGGGCGAAGCCTAAGGCGCTCGAGAGCGAACCCTCTATGCCACTGGTGCCTCGGTTGCAAAGCGTGAGGAGCCGGCGAGGCTTGCGAAAAAGCTCCGCATAGCGCACCGACGAACTGTTAGCCAGGTGTAGCACGCAAGGCTCTTCGGGCAGATGACTTAGGAGGCTCCCCACCACGGCCAGAGAACTGTAGCGTGGTGTCGGAGATGGTAGTCGATCAATACGCTCCCGCCATTGACGTGCATAGGGAGAGCTAGCACAGTCCGCCAAGCTCTGCGCCATTGTCTCAAGAAATGGCTCTACAGGTGCGATGATCTGCTCGGTGAGACTGCAGAAGAGGTCTACCACCGTGGGATCAGGCGACAGATGCCACGTCTCCCGTGGCGGGTAGCTGCGCAGGTACTGCTTCATCTTATTGGAGACAATATGTCCGCCGAGGGTGATTAGCAGGTCGGGCTGTAGCGCTCGTCGATCCGCCTCGCTGAGTGACGCTAGGAACGCATCGAGCGAACAGATCGATACGGGGCTATTCGATAGCGACTCGCCGATACAGAGGAATTGCTCCCGCAAGCTTTGTGGAAAAGTCTCCCCCGTGCTAGTCGCAGCAGACCAACTCTCCTGTCCCACCAATATCATCTTACGCTCGAACGTGGCGATTCGGCTTAGCAAGGGCTCAACCGCTTGCGCATCGATACGACACGGATAGTGCTGCCAGATCCGACGTCCTGGCTGCATCCCAATGGGTCGTCTATCGCTGGACTCAGGGGCGTGCTTTGCTGAAGTTGGCGGTAGCAAGGAGACGCCCGGGTCGCTAATAGGTACGTTGATCTGCACGGGGCCCGGGAGCGGAGCCTGTGCTGCGAGGAGTGCTTCGTTGATCAGACGGTTGCAGTACCACCGCTCCTCCTCGGTGTGAGGCTCTGGCAGATGCACCGCTTTGCGCACCAGTGAGCCGAAGAGTCCTGGCTGAGGTAGCGTTTGTCCAGCCCACTGTCCGATCCAACGCTCGGGTCTATCGGCCGACAGAACAATCAGCGGCACCCCTTGATAGTAAGCCTCTGCGACAGCTGGGTGAAGGTTTGCCACGGCCGTGCCAGAGGTACAGCACACCACGACCGCTCTATGCGTAGCGAGGGCCAAGCCAAGCGCATAGAAGCCTGCACTGCGCTCATCGATGATCGAATGGCAGGTCGCTCCCGCAAGCTGATGGCTGAGCGCATAGACAAGTGGCGCATTGCGACTACCCGGGCAGAGCACCACATCACGTACACCATGTGCCTGAAGCAGAGCGATTAGTTCGCTGATCACAGGATCTTCCATCGGTATCATCACGCTCTTCCTTTACCTTATAAGACTATGTATTGCCGAGAGCTTATGTAGCACCTCCTGCCACTCGCTCGCTAGACTGGACCCACGCACGATGCCGCCCCCCGCATAGAGTCGTAGTGCCTCCTCGGGGAGCAACTGCAGACAGCGTATCTGGACAAAGAGATCGACGCACCGCTCAGGTTCATACCACCCTAGGAAGCCTGAATAATAAGAACGCCCCGAGGACTCCTCCTCGAGGATCACACGCTGCGCCACTCGCTGAGGCGTGCCACAGATCGCTGGTGTAGGGTGAAGACGCTCCGCCAAGGTGATCGGCGCATAGCCGTCGGGAAGCTGCAATGCAAAGCGCGCCTGCAGATGTTGTAATGCGCCGGTCGTTGTCGTCTCGACCGCAAGGGCTCGGTAGGGGATTCCCTCCTGCTCTAGTAGCTCTCCGATGAAGCGCTGCACGTAGCGATGCTCCCGTCGATTTTTCTCACTCCAGAGGGGCGGCTCGCCATCTCGTTGCCGAGGCATCGTCCCAGCCAGTGCCACCGTCTGCCAGCGCGTGCCATCACCTCTGAGGAGCATCTCTGGTGTAGCACAGAGCCACAGCCCCGTCTGAGGCGTGTAGCAGAGCGACACGAAGGCACGCGGATAGTGCGTCAAGGCTTTGTCAAAGGCGGCAACCACTTGTTCCGTAGCGATGCTGGGCAGCTCGACACGATGCGCCAAGACCAGCTTCTCCGCCACCCCTTCCTCTAGATGCTCCATAAAGCGATCGAAGGTCGTACGATAACTATCGGGCAACGCTTGCGGTATCGTAGCCACAGGAGGAAAGTCTTCGAGTGCCTTCTCGTTGCTCTCCGTGAGCTGCAGAACCCTCGCTTCCTGATCCTCTTCAATCCAGAGCATTGGCGTCTCAGCCGTCACGGCAAAGGGTGCTATCAAGAAACCAGCCAAATGTTCCTGACCCCTCAGTGCTTCAGCAGTAGTCTCCACGACCCGAGCTGGGTGATGAAGCCCAATCTCATGCACCGTACGCCCCTCGCTAGGTAGGCGAAAGCAGGCAAAAGGGGAGCAGCGATTCATTCGCTCCTCCACCAGTGTGGTCAGTTCGTCGCCATTACAGCTACGACCTCTTTGCTCCTTATGAGATGCTACGCCATGCACTGCTCTATTTCTTCGGGGTCTAACTGTCGGTGATTGCTGTGCTGGCTACTGCTCGAGGCGCACTTGCTGCACCCCTTTGATACTTTGTAGTTGCGCTTGTAGGGCAAAGAGCGCTTGTCGCTCCCCCTCTCTAAAGGTAAAGGTTCCGTGCCAAAGCCCCCCGTCGAGTTGCTGCTCTTCGTTGAGCAGCGTGCAGTCGTCCGCTTGATGCAGCGTAGAGATGACGCGTCCTATCGCGACAGCGTCATGGAGAGCCGTCACATAGAGCGTTGCCACCACCGTAGAACTCTCCATACCGCGCCAGCGCGCTGGTAGGACGCGGTCTCCGTGACGTCCTAAGATGTCGATGGCGTTGGGGCAGTTGCGGGTGTGTATCTTAAGTCCCGACTTGGAGGGGTAGGCAAAGATTTCGTCGCCCATCTTAGGGTTGCAGCAGCTAGCTAGTGTGTACTCTAGCCCCTTGAAGTCTGCCGTAGAGACCACAATCTCCCGTCCGTCGGGAGCCTCTGTCGACTTGATCGCAGTCGGTGTCGGAGCCACCCGTCTGCTCTCGGCAGCACGAGCCTCCGCCTCGGCACAAAGCTCCGCATACTGATCGAGGAAGTTCGGCACATTGATCCGCTCCTCAGAGAGGTCTATGAAGAAATCCATATTCCCCTTGTACCCCATCTTGCGTAGGAGGGTGGTGAAGATAGACTCTTGGTAGACGAGATGTCTATTCTTAAAGCGCCTCTCGAGTAGCTCCTTGCCCGCTTGCAGTCCGCTCTCCTGCTGGTCACGTATCGCTTGGCGTATCTTGTTCTTAGCCTTGCGTGTGGTGACCGACTGGAGCCAGTCTACGGAGGGACGCTGGTTCTTTGCCGTGGTGATGTTGACCACATCGCCATTCTTCAGCTTGTCTCTCAGCTTAGCGCGCTTGCCATTGACCTGTGCGCTTTGCGCCATCAGCCCCACATTAGAGTGTATCGCAAAGGCAAAGTCTAGGACCGTAGCCCCCTTCGGCAGGCGTATCATCTGCCCTGTAGGGGTAAAGACAAAAATATCTCTCGACTCGACTCGGAGGGAGAGCTGTGCATTAGCCTTCTCCTTATCTCCCGCCAAGTCTTCGATCACCTGCCGCATACTGGTGAGCTGCGAGTCGAGGCTAGCCTCTCCTGTGACGCCCTTGTAGCGCCAGTGCGCAGCCATACCGCTCTCAGCGACGCGATCCATGCGGGTGGTGCGGATCTGTATCTCTACGCTCTTGCCCTCAGGCCCCTGTACGGTGATCTGTAGCGACTCATAGCCGTTTGCCTTAGGCTGCGAGATCCAGTCGCGGAGGCGCTTCGTATTGGGTGTGTATAGATCCGTCACGATCGAGTAAACGAGCCAGCACGCCTCGTACTCCTCCTCGGGCGGAGCATCGATGATGATGCGCATGGCTGAGAGGTCGTGGATCTCCTCAAAGGAGACCCCTTTGTTGCGCATCTTGTTCATAATCGAGGTAAAAGTCTTGCTCCTCGACTTGATTGTGTAGGGCCAGCGAAGGGGTAGTTCTTCAAGTTTGGCCCGAATAGGTGCCACGAACGCCTCCATATATTCTTGGCGTGCCACGATCGTCTGCCCCATCAGCCCCTTGATCTCGTAGTAATGCTCGGGGTCGGTGTACTTAAAGATCAAGTCCTCCATCTGGCTCTTGATCTTGTAAAGCCCTAGGCGGTGAGCTGTCGGCACGAAGAGCACCTGCGCCACCTGAGCGAGCATCACTCTACTGCTCTCGTCCATGCGCTCCTTGGCGTAGACCAACTTATTGAGGCACTCCACAAGAAGTATCAAGACGACACGTATATCCTCGGCGATGGTCAGGAGAAACTCCTCTCCCTGATCGGCCTGACGTAGGTCGTAGCGGTGATACAACTCATGCGTCTGTGCCAGACGCTCTATGAGGGGGAGTGTGCCAGGCGGACAAAGCTCCTCGACCTCTTGCGCTGTGATCGTCCCGCGGATGTATGGAGGCTCTAGTAGGACTGCCGAGATCGAGACGACACCCAGCCCTATCTCGTCGCAGAGCAGCTGAGCCATCTCAGCTTGCTCCATAAAGGTCTCCCGATCGTCCTCTCCTGCATTAGCTCCATACTGCCCCTCACGTATGAGTCGCTCGAGTAGCTCCCGATAAGGCACTACATAGCTCGCCACCCCCAGCTGGTCTGCTGTCCGGAGGAGGTAGCGCATGAGCTCCTGATCATCTCTGTGATGGGTAGGCATGGCTTAGAGGTTAGAGATTAGAAGTTAGAGGTTAGAGATTAGAGGGGAGAGAAGCTAGGAAGGGTTAGAACCAAAGTCTAACCTCTAATTTCTAATCTCTAACTTCTAATCTCTAATTCTACAACTCATCTAGCTCTTCTAGTCCTGCGACGACATAGGGGCGGACCATATCCTGCGGCTTGTAGACCTCATCATTCCACTCGATGATGTCTAGATCCATCGGTATGATACCCTCCTCATCGTCATCGTGATCTCGTCCGAGCTTAGTCTCGAGCTTCTTGAGCTTAGCCTCTAGCGTCTCTCTATCTAGTTCGGTCTCAAAGAGCGCGATCAGATTGAGAAAAGCCTTAGCATCCTCGGGCATATCCATAGGCTCCGTGAGCTGAGGCGTCGAAAAGCGTATCGTGGGGAAGTGCTTCGTGAGTATCTCCATAACCTCCTTAACGTTGGCCGTGCGATGCTCATTACTGCCTATGCTGATGATCGCTTTGTTTTTCATTGCTTATTATTGGTAGTCTAGCGTCTAAAAGTTATTGTCATCTTCATGATCCACCGCTTCTTGTCCTCGTAGGGAGTAGTCGTGGATCAGGTTGTATAGCTGCGCCGCCCAGTGCGGATCTAGTCCATACTGAGTCGCTAGCTCTATATAGTGAGCCTCTACAGCTGCTCGTTGCTCAGCTTGATAGAGGCCTAGATGGTTGGCCGTCTTATAGCGTCCTATGGTTTGCGTGAGCTTGCAGCGCTCCGCTAGTAGCTCTACGAGTGCAGCGTCTAGATCTCGCAGTTGATAGCGCATCGGGCGGAGCATCGCTTCGTGGTCGTCGCTGGGGTGCTGTAGCGACTTGAGTAGCTGACGTAGCTGCTCAGGCGTGATCTGCTGACGTGCATCTGTCCAAGCATGCTCAGGGTCGCAGTGACACTCGATCATAAAGCCATCGATAGGGTAGAGTAGCCCCGTGCGGCAGACCGCCTCTAGGAGGTCAGCTCGTCCTGCTATGTGACTCGGATCAAGTAAGATGGGCAGGTGTTCCCCCGCGCCATAACGCTTGTGGTAGAGCGCGCGTAGCTGGGCGATCATCTCCCAGTGAGGACTATTGCGTAGCTGCTTGGTGTAGACAGGCGTACAGCCTCTCAGGATAGCGATCACCTGGGCGACGCCTCGGCTCTTGATACGCTCTAGGGCACCCATCCATAGGGGTGCGTCGGGACTGATCGGATTCTTGACCAGGACGGTCTGCGTTGCTCCCTCTAGTTGCTCGGCAATCGCCTCTACCATAAAGGGATTGCTCACCGTGCGAGCACCGATCCATACGAAGTCAACGCCTGCAGTGCGCACCGCTTCGACCTGTTCAGGCAGGCACACCTCGGTACCCACCTTGAGACCCGTAGAGGCCTGCACCTCTTGGAGCCACGGAAGCCCCTCCACTCCGACACCCTCGAAGGATCCCGGACGGGTACGAGGCTTCCACAAGGCAGCCCGAAAATGTGTGACACCTTGCGCCTTTAGTCCTTGAGCTATCTCAAGCAGTTGCTCGCGACTCTCTGCACTGCAGGGACCCGCTACCAGCATCTGACTCGCTGGAGGCTCCTCAAGGGTACTATGGGCGGACGAATCATCCATATCTAAGGTCGTATACTCGTTTACTCGCTACAAAGGTATTAAAACTATTCCGACTAGCGACACACGGATCGGATACATTATTAATATAGTGTCTGGCGGAAGGGACATCACCTTGGGGGGACGTACGGTTCGTGTCTAGAGGGAGGGCGTCCGTTGTAGTACAGCGATACGACTCCTGTAGGGACGTACGGTCTGTGCGTCCGTCCCCGTAAAAGGTTACTGCGTCAGGCTAGTTCGACAACGGACGCCTTCCCGCTAGACACACCCGAGCGTCCCTACCAAAGGGTTACACGTAGGGGCACACGTGTCGACTAGGCTACGTATATAATATGGTAAATAGCTCGGAAGGGTCGTCCCATACCGATGGGACGAAAATCTCCCACCCGCGTTGGGACGAAAAAATCCCAAGGGAGGGATTTCCAAATCCCTACGGAGGGACGAAACGGTCCCAAGGGAGGGACGAAACAATCCCCACGGAGGGATTCCCACCCCCCCATGAGGGAAAAGAAAATGCCCCACGTGGGGACGAAATAAAACTTCGGAGGAATGAAATGAAACTTCGGAGGAATGAAATCAAAGTTCGGAAGAATTATTTCGTCGCCACGTGGAAAATAAAAAGCAGCCACGTAGAGAGTCCGAACTTTCCACGTGGCTATTGTTTGTGGGCGTCCGCTCGTCGTGCGATATCCCTGCGGGGAGTCTCTTTAGATAGGCTGGATTGCGCTTGTCTTCTGCTTTTCCGCCTCTTTCTTGTAGGTGATTTGGCGATTGTTTGACAGTACTGTTTGGTTCGAATTGTACACTGATGCGTTTTTCCTATTGCAGATTCAAATATTTGTACTACCTTTGCAGTGTACTACCAAAGACAAACGCTAAGCAAACAAGCTTATGAATGCTAAACCTGTCATATCGCTACGCAATCTGCACAAGACCTACCAAGGCGCGCAGCCACTGCATGTCCTCAAGGGGATCAACCTCGACATCTTCCCAGGCGAGATGGTCGCTATCATGGGAGCTTCGGGCTCGGGCAAGAGTACGCTCCTCAACATCCTCGGGCTCCTCGATAGCTACGACGAGGGGAGCTACCATCTAGGCGAGGAGCTACTCAGCAATAGCCTCTCGGAGAACCGCGCCGCCGAGATCCGTTCTAGACAAATAGGATTCGTCTTCCAGTCGTTTAACCTTATCCCCTTCAAGAATGCGCTGGACAACATTGCCCTGCCACTCTTTTATCAGGGAGTTGGTCGCAAGGAGCGCACCAAGCGTGCTGCCGAGTTGCTCGCCCGTATGGGACTAGCCGACTGGGCGGAGCATCTGCCGAGCGAGATGTCGGGAGGACAGAAGCAGCGCATAGCAATCGCACGAGCCCTCATCACCACGCCCTCAGTCATCCTAGCCGATGAGCCGACGGGAGCTTTGGACAGCAAGACCACCATCGAGGTGATGGAGCTACTGCGAGAGATCAATCGCGAGTCGCACCTGACGATGATTATCGTGACGCACGAGCCTGGCGTAGCCGAGATGTGTGACCGCACGATACATATCAAGGATGGGCTGATCGAGGGGGGCGGTCTGACGAGCAGTCTGCCCGAGGAGGTGTTTGAGTAAAGAGGATCACACATTATGCGTATAGGACACGAATACTTCTCCGAGATCATAGACAATCTCAAGCGCAACCGCCTGCGCACCTTCCTGACAGGCTTTGCCGTAGCGTGGGGAATCATCTTTCTAGTCATCCTCCTCAGCATCGGCGTGGGGCTCAACCGTGGTATCTCTAAGAGTGCTAATGCGGGCGACACGGAGCCAAACTACGGCATATACTTTGGCGTCTGGATGACCAACCTCCCTTACCAGGGTTACCCAGCCGGTCGGTGGCTGTTCCTCGCTGAGTCGCAGTTCGAACAGTTGCAGGAGATGGTGCCGGCTATTGAAGACATCGCACCCCGCCTTAGGTCTTGGAATAAGATAACCTACGCATCACAGGTGACCGAGGGGTCGGTAAAGGGTATCGGTGCCAACTATTTCGGGCACTTCGAGACTCGTGTCAAGATGCTGGCGGGACGTGGCATCAATGGCAACGACGTATATAATAAGGAGAAGACACTCCTCATCAGCTCCTCCGATGCGCTGAAGCTCTTTGGCACTGATCGGTACGAGGAGGCGGTTGGCAAAAGCGTCTCCGTCGACAATGTCTCCTTTACCGTGGTGGGTGTCTACGAAGCTCAGCAAAACCAATCGGCATCCTATATGCCGAGCAGCACCTTTACCATGATTGATTCCAATGATCAGCGTATCGATGGTGGCTATATCTATGCGCCTACGATACGGAGCAAGAAGGATTTCGAGGCTTTCGACAAGGAACTCCTCAAAGCACTCAGCTCGATACTCTCCTTCTCGCCCGATGATGATCAGGCGATGTACTCCTACTCAAACTATGTCAACAACGAGCGGTATAATAAGGTAGTCAACTACTTCTACCTCTTCCTCTGGATCGTCGGGTTGAGTACGCTCCTCATCGGCATCGTCGGCGTGAGCAACATCATGCTGGTCACGGTGCGGGAGCGATACAAAGAGATCGGCATACGCAAGGCATTGGGCGCCAAGCCCCGTGACATCCTAGCGATGATTATGGTCGAGAGCCTCCTCATCACGGCGGTGGCGGGTGCTATCGGGCTGGTCATTGCCGTGGGGCTCGTCGCTCTGGGCGACTATCTCGTGACCGCTTACCACATTGGCGAGATGTCCATTATGGGCGAGACGATCCACCTTTTTGACACACCAGTCCTCTCACCACAGATGGCGCTGGGCATCCTCGTTGTGATGATCATTGCGGGGATCGTGGCGGGCTACACGCCAGCTCGTAGAGCGATACGTATATCCGCTATTGAAGCGATGAGAGATTAGTAACACCCTAGCGTAAAGACTGTACTATGAGACTATTTGATCGAGACATCTGGGGTGAAGCTTTTCACTCCTTACGAACGAATCGCAAGCGTTCCATCGCAACCGCCTTCGGTATCTTCTGGGGCATCCTGATGCTGGTCATCTTGATGAGCTTGAGCCAAGGTTTCTCCAACGGCATGCGCAAGCAGCTAGATGGTATCTCAAGCAATACCACTGTGCTCTACTGCTCCACGACCAGTAAGCCGTACAAAGGTTACCCCACCGATCGCTGGTGGTCGCTCTCAGTGAGCGATATAGCCAACCTCCAGAAGCGTTTCCCCGAGATAGAGACGACAGCTGCTATGCAGCAAGGCTCGTGGAACACACCCGTCAGCTACGGCACCAAGAGTACGACAGCACCGCTCTACTCCGCCTGGGCCTCTTATGACCAGATCGTCTACTCAACCCTCTTAGCTGGACGACGGCTCAACGAGAGCGACGAGCAGCAGCACCGTCGTAACTGCACCATCGGTGAGGAGGTGAGCCAGAAGTTCTTCGCTTCGCACGAGGAGGCATTGGGCAAGGTTATCAATATTGACGGCTCTTACTACACCGTCGTGGGAGTCCTCAAGAGCAAGTCTAAAGGGATGAATATCAATGGCTCTGAAGAGCAAAAGGTACGTATCCCCTACACGATCCTTACCGCATCGCTCGGCCAGAGCAATGAGGTCTACCAAGTTATCTACTCGCTCCATGGCGATGGTAAGGATAGCAAAGCGATCAACGACCGCATCAAAGCCTACATCCGCTCTACCCACGACATAGCACCAGACGATGAGAGCGCCATAGGTGAGTTCAACATCTCAGAGATCTTCACCGCCCAAAACTCTATGATGTGGGGTGTCGAGGTCTTCGTCTGGTTCATCGGTATCGGCACGCTCCTCTCGGGCATCATCGGCATTAGCAATATCATGCTCGTCTCCGTCAAGGAGCGCACCCGCGAGATCGGCATACGCCGTGCACTCGGTGCGCAGCGCAAAGACATCGTACGACTCATCCTCCTAGAGAGCGGCATGCTGAGCCTCCTCGCGGGGCTCCTAGGTCTTCTCCTCGGTGTGGGGATCATGTCTGTCGTCGCACAGATCACCGCTTCTATGGGAACCGAGATGCTGGTCAATCCGCTGATCCCCTTTGGCACAGCGATTGGCGCACTCCTCTTCATCGTCATCGGTGGCGTGGTGGGCGGTCTCTTGCCACTCAAGAAAGCACTCGAGATTCGCTCCATCGAAGCGATTCGTGAGGAGTAAACCAACATTCAACTATAGGTAAAAACAAACACAACATAAAGAACTATGAAAGCTAAGCGTATCTTCAAACTTTCCCTTTGGGTCATCTTCGGCCTGCTCGTCATCATGACCTTCGTCTTCCTCTATAAGAAGGCACAGCCCCAGGCGACCATCTACTCGGTAGAGACGGTGACCCGCGTCCCCTCTATCCAGCGCTCTATCATCCTCACTGGCAAGATAGCTCCTCGCAACGAGGTGATGATCGTGCCACAGCTCAACGGCATCATCGCCGAGATCATGAAGAAGCCTGGCGACCTCGTCAAGGCAGGCGACATCATCGCGCGTATCAAGGTGGTTCCCGAGATGGGTTCGGTCAATCAGGCAGAGTCGCAGGTAGAGATAGCAAAGATTGCTCTCGACGAGGCAGAGCAGAAGTACAAGATAGCGACCGAACTGCACCAGCAGGGGATTGTAGCCGAGGAGGAGTATGCCACAACCAAGGCTAACTACCTACAAGCTAAGGAGCGCCTCGAGAGTGCTAAGGATGCTTACAACATCGTCCTCACTGGCATGAGCCAGCGCAACGCTCAGGGCTCTACGACACTCGTGCGCAGTACGGTAGACGGGACGATACTTGACATACCAGTCAAGGAGGGTAACTCGGTCATTCAGGCCAACTCTTTCAACGCTGGTACTACCATCGCCACCATCGCCGACATGACGGAGATGATCTTCATCGGCAAGGTGGACGAGGTCGACATCGCTCGTGTCGCTACGGGACTACCTGTCACGGTGCGCATCGGAGCGATCGAGGGTTCCGCCTTCTCGGGCGTCGTCGAGTACATCTCGCCCAAGACAATCCAGCAGCAGCAAGGCACGCAGTACGAGCTCAAGGCCGCCATCACCATCGACGACTACAGCCGCATACGCTCCGATATGAGTGCCAATGCGGAGCTTATCACTGACCAGGTCTCCAACGTCCTAGCTGTCCCCGAGGGCGCACTTCAGTTTGAGGGTGACAAGGTCTATGTCGAGGTGGTCACCTCCGACGCTGACCCGAAGCATCTGCAGACGGAGCGCCGTGAGATCCAGACCGGTATCAGCAATGGTAGCCTCATCGAGGTCAAGAGTGGTCTCAAGGAGGGCGAAAAGGTCAAGGGCACTCCAGTAGCAGCCTAACCGACCGAAGATCATTTATAGCCCTACTTCTGTCTGATTCTACCACTCAATAGATGAGAAGGTTACGAGTTCCAAAACTTTTCCAGCCTTGGAACTAAAAAGTTCCAAGGGAGGAACTAAAGAGTTCCAACGGAGGAACTAAAGAGTTCCAACGGAGGAACTAGAACTTTCCAAGGGTGGAAAATAAAATTTCCAAGGGAGGAAAATAAGTTTTCCAAGGGAGGAAAAGTTTCTTTCCAACGGAGGAAAGCGAAAGCTCTCCCCAGCAACCCGCCAGAACCCGACCTACTCCGATCATCAGACAGCTGTAGCGCACGCAAATCATTTAGACAAGACAATCCTATGCTTACACTTCGTCATATCTTTCCCTTAGCCCTACTGGTCGCGGGGAGCTTTACCCTAGCAGCGCAGCAGAGCTGGACGCTGCAGCAGTGCATCGACCACGCCGTCGCTCACAGCATCACGGTCGAGGAGGCACGCCTACGCTTAGCGGGTAGTGAGCAGCAGCTCGCCACCACGCAGCACAGTTACCTGCCCTCGCTCTCGGCGAGTGCTAGCCAGAGCGTCAGCCTCGGACGTAGTGCCGACAAGACGGGCGTCATCGGCGATCAATCCTCAAGCAGCACCTCCTTTGGGGCAAATCTCTCGTGGGACGTTTTCTCCGGCATGGCTCGTCCTAAGGCTACGGAGATAGCGCGTCTCAATCTAGACGCTGCGACCGCTGGACTCTCATACGCCAAGGAGCAGATCGGGCTACAGGTGGCTGAGGGGTACTACAACTTGCTCTTCCGCCAAGAGCTAATCCACGTGGCCGATGAACAGCTTAAGCTAACCCGCGAGACGCTCACGAAGACGGCGGCACTGGTTCAGGCGGGTAAGTGGTCTCGTGACAAACTCGCTGAGGTGGAGGCGCAACTCGCTAAGGACAGCGTCAACTACCTCCGCGCCTGTAGCGATACGGAGCTGGCGCGTCATCAGCTGGCGCTCATCATCGAGTTGCCCGACTATACGGCTCTGCAGATCACCTTGCCCGATGTCAAGAGCCTCAGCGCTACGCCCGCTCCCGAGCTGGCGCTGGCTGACGATGCGCTCCTCGAGCAAGCGCGCACGATGCGTCCCGAGATGGAGCAGGCAAGGCTACAGCTACAAGTGGCAGAGCGACAGATCGGACTGGAGCAGACGGGCTACATACCGAAGGTCTCCTTTGGCGCAGGCTACAACACGGGCTATTACTACATCCTGAATGAGAAGTTACGGCAGTTTAACCAGCCTTTTGGGGATCAGATGCGCAACAACGGACGCTACTTCGTTGGGCTTTCGCTCTCTGTGCCCATCTTTGATGCGATGCGCACGGCAGACAATGTGGCGCAGGCTCGTCTCCGTTACTCCGACCAGCAGATCGCTCTGCGCAAGGTGGACAAAGAGCTCACACAGCAGCTCTACACGGCTCAGATCAACGCCCGTGCCGCTTACAGTCAGATAGCCGCTGCCCAGCGGGCGACCGAGTCGGCCGAGACGGCACTGCACTATGCGCAGATCAGCTACGAGGCGGGACGTGCCTCTTCGTACGAACTGGCCGAGGCGCAGAATCGTCACTTCGTCGCTCAGAGCGAAGAACTCCGCGCTCGCTACGACTACCTCTACCGTGTGCTCGTACTGCACAGCTATATCTCTCCCGCAGAGGAGACTAAGTAAAGTCAGACCCCTAAACTTCGCAACAGTTATGTATTCGCACTCAGATACCCACCTCACCGCAGAGCCTCTGGTTCAGGCTCAGGAGGTATGCTTCTCTTATGGCCGGCACCCGCTCTTTAGGGGTGTAAGCTTTACCCTGCCCGCAGGCTCTATCACAGGGCTCCTAGGCAAAAACGGCGAGGGCAAGACGACCCTCCTCAAGCTGCTCTCAGGACTGCTCCTAGCTAAGGGCGGTTCGCTCACCGTACTCGGGCACTCCAGCAGAAAGCGCTCGGTGCCACTCCTCCGAGAGCTCTACTACCTTCCCGAGGAGGTGCAGCTACCCGCCACCTCTGCCGTCCAGTACCTCGACGGCGCGGGGCAGTTTTACCCAAACTATGATGCCACACTGGCTCGTCAGCTGCTGCAGGACTTTGACGTGCCACCCACCAACAACTTGCGCCGCCTCTCGATGGGACAGAAGAAGAAGGTAGCACTCGTGCTGGCGCTCTCTCTGCGGGTGCCGTTGCTGCTCCTCGACGAACCGACCAATGGCCTGGACATCCCGTCAAAGAGCAAGTTTCGCCAGCTCCTCGTGCAGCACATCTCTGACGAACAGACCGTGCTGATCAGCACCCACCAGGTGCGTGACCTAGAGCAAATGATAGATCGTCTGGTCGTGCTACACCAAAACCAGATCATCTGCAACGAGACGATCGCTCGCCTTGAGAGTGTCTTCTACTGCGGCACCGCTGCCGAGGCTCCTCACGTAGCTCCGCTCTATAGCGAGCCCTCCGTATGGGGAGAGGTCGTGATGACGCCCCGCACGGCAGAGGCTGCAGAGACGGGAGGCTTCTCGATGGAGCTCTTCTTCAACGCTCTGATGTACAACACCCAAGCGGTACTACAGCACTTGTCCCAACCAGCAAACGATACACTCACCCCACAAGCCCCTCTATCACTATGAACCAATCTGCTAATTTTACGACCGCTGCGCCTAAGACGGGCGGCAGCTCCTTTAGCTTCAAGCGGCTCGGCCAGCTCCTGCGGCTGGACTTCGCCTTTCACCATAGACAGTGGCTACAGATCCTGATCGGTGGCTTTCTCGCAGCCTCTATACCTGTGGTCGTCTCGGTGCTAACTAGCTTACTCTTTGGGACGGGTGGCAGTGAATTCTCCGCCCGTAGCGTGTACTTTGCCTGCCTATACTGTAGCCTTCTAGCGGTCTCTCTCGGTGTGATGATCAGCTACAACCAGCGTGTCAATGCCCCGCTCTCACCACTCTATCTACAGATACCCGCCTCAGCCACGGAGAAGTACATATCGCTCCTCCTCCTGACGCTGGTACTGCACATCATCACGCCTATCTTGGGGGTAATCGCCTGGACTGTCTACATGCTTATATGGGCTCTGATGGAGGGTAGTCAGGTACTCGCCCTTTATCCTCAGATCCTCACAGATCCGCTAGGCTATGACAATGAGTCGCTACAGTATGCGTGGAGTGTCAGCCTGATGATAGGTATGCAGCTGGCGGGCTATGCCACTTACCTCTACTGTATCATCTCGGCGCGCAAACCCCTACGTGCAGTCCTGCGCTTCCTAGGGATCGGCTTTGGGATCTTCGTTGTCTCGATGCTTGGCGTGAGTATGATGATTCATTTACTAGACATTGGTACTATAAGCCCTGATGAGACAGAGCGTTATCTCGTCTTCTACTTGCGCAATGGCGATGAACTCAGCATCTCGCTCCTCGCCATGACGATACCAGTCTACCTCTACGCCTTTGTGATGGTCTGGCTAGGCCTGCGCTCGCTACGACGCAAGCAGGTCAAGGCGTAACCTCTCTAATCTAGTAATCATGATCACACCACATTTTAATCCGCAAGTAGTCATCTACGCTCAGATAGAGCAGCGCATCAAGGAGAAGATCCTCTCGGGGGCGTACCCCGCCGGGACGCAGATCCCGAGCGTGCGCCAGCTGGCTGCCGAGCTGGAGACCAATGCCAATACGATCTTTAGAGCTTATGAGAACCTGCAGAACGAGGGACTCATCTATCCGAAGAAAGGGCTCGGTCTCTATGTCTCCGAAACGGCCGAGATGCTCCTACGTGATGAGGCTTATCGCGTGCTAACCGAGGAGGAGCTCCCCGAACTCTTTGCTCAGCTCAAGGTGCTTAACATGGACATCCTAGAGGTGGTCAGACGGCACGCTGACTGGGTGAAGCAGCAGGGAGACCCTGACGCTTAGCCCGCCTCCGCTTTAATCCGCAATCTTTACTTTTTCAAAAACAGCGTTAGTTAAAACAAGAGACTGCCACTCCTAGGAGCGACAGTCTCTTCTTATATTACTGGCGAAAGGCTGAGAGCCTTTGCCACTGTATGGTTGCTAACTAGAGCGTGTCGATCAGGTCGCTGAGCGTCTTCTTGGCATCGCCAATGAGTAGCGTCACGCCCTCGCTACGGCTGTAGAGCGGGTTCTCGACACCCGCGTAACCAGGCTTGAGATCGTAGTTGCAGATGATCACCTGCTTGGCTTGATCTACGTTGAGGACCGGCATACCATAGATAGGCGTCCCCTCGGCATTGCGAGCAGCGGGGTTGAGAACGTCGTTAGCGCCGATGACGATAACTGCATCGGTATTGGCAAACTGGTCGTTGATCGCCTCCATCTCGTAAAGACTATCGTAGTCCACATTAGCCTCAGCGAGGAGTACGTTCATGTGTCCTGGCATACGACCAGCCACTGGGTGGATCGCATACTTGACATCGGCACCGCTCTTGGCGAGCTTGTCGGCCAGATGCTTGACCTCTTGCTGGGCTTGCGCTAGTGCCATACCGTATCCCGGCACGATGATGACGCTCTTAGCGTTGTGCAGTACCTCCGTAGCGGACTGGAGTGGCGTTGCGCTGCTGGTAGCTGCAGAAGCCGCAGAAGCTGCGGGAGCTGCGGGAGCTGCGGGGGCACTCTCCGCATGATCCAAGCGATCCATCAGGTTGGAGAGCGTTGCCTTAGCATCGCCTAGACAGAGCGCTACGCCCTCGCCACGGCTGTAGAGTGGGTTCTCGACACCAGCGTAGCCAGGCTTGAGATCGAAGTTGCAGATGATCACCTGCTTGGCTTGATCTACGTTGAGGACTGGCATACCATAGATAGGCGTCCCCTCGGCATTGCGTGCTGCGGGGTTGAGCACGTCGTTAGCACCGATGACGATGACTGCATCGGTATTGGCAAACTGATCGTTGATCGCCTCCATCTCGTAGAGACTATCGTAGTCCACATTAGCCTCGGCAAGGAGTACGTTCATGTGTCCCGGCATACGACCAGCCACGGGGTGGATGGCGTACTTGACATCGGCACCGCCCTTGGCGAGCTTGTCGGCTAGCTGCTTGACCTCCTGCTGTGCTTGCGCTAGTGCCATACCGTAGCCTGGCACGATGATGACGCGCTTAGCTCCACGGAGCATACCTGCTGCCTGAGAGATGGGATCGCTTGCGGAACTGCTGCTAGCGGGCTCTGCGGTCGCTGCTGAGCTCTCCAGCCCAGAGAGAATCTGATCGATCGTAGCCTTAGCATCGCCTAGGCAGAGCGCTACGCCCTCGCCACGGCTGTAGAGTGGGTTTTCGACACCAGCGTAACCAGGCTTGAGATCGTAGTTACAGATGATGACCTGCTTGGCTTGATCTACGTTGAGGACCGGCATACCGTAGATAGGCGTCCCCTCAGCATTGCGAGCAGCGGGGTTGAGTACATCGTTAGCACCGATGACGATGACAGCATCGGTATTGGCAAACTGATCGTTGATCGCTTCCATCTCGTAGAGACTATCGTAGTCCACATTAGCTTCAGCGAGGAGTACGTTCATGTGTCCCGGCATACGACCAGCCACAGGGTGGATCGCATACTTAACATCGGCACCGCCCTTGGTGAGCTTGTCGGCTAGCTGCTTGACCTCCTGCTGTGCTTGCGCAAGAGCCATACCGTAGCCTGGCACGATGATGACGCGCTTAGCACCACGGAGCATCGCAACAGCCTGATCGATAGGAGAACTCTCCTGCTTAGGCTGAGGTGCTGCGGGAGCTTTGGGGGCTGGAGCGTCAGGCTTGGCGGGAGCCGTTGCCTTGGCAGGAGCTTTTGCCTTGCCGTGAGGGATGAGGATGTTGATGAGCGAGCGGTTCATCGCACGGCACATGATCTGCGTGAGGAGGAGTCCCGAAGCACCGACGACACCACCGACAGCGACGAGGAAGATGTCGCCAATGGCCATACCGGCGATAGCACCAGCCACACCGCTCAGAGAGTTGAGCAAGCTGATGGTGATCGGCATGTCAGCACCGCCCACACGTATGGAGAAGTAAAGCCCAAAGAGCGCACTGAAGAGCATCGTGCCGATCATGGCGTAAATGAGGGCTGAGGGGACAACGTAGTTGAGCGTGCCGATGAGTAGGAAGAAGACGGCGACAACGAGTGTAAGTGAGGTCGCTACATTGTGAAAAGGCCATACGACCGACTTCTGTGGCAGGACTCTATGGAGCTTGCCCGCTGCCACGAGACTCCCGACGAGCGTGAGCATACCGATGATGATAGCGAGGAAAGCGGTGACCAGCGTGAAGTAGACATTGCTCTCAGTAAGCTGGAAGAGCGTCAAAGCACCGACGAGTGCTGAGGCACCACCGCCGATACCGTTGAGCAGAGCCACCATCTGGGGCATCTGTATCATCTTGACTCGTGTGTAGAGTAGGACGCCGATGATACCACCGATGAGGATGCCTCCGATGAGCCAGGGGAAGGTGACGACCTGTAGCTTGAGTAGCGTGACGATGACGCCTAGCCCCATGGCGGTAGCACTGAGTGCATTGCCACGAGCAGCAGTTTTGACCTTGCTCATCATAGCGATGCCTACGAGCACGAGGATGCTGAGGATCGCGCAGATGGCGTAGTAGACGGGATTAGAGATCTCTATGAGTGTATTCATGCCTTGCCTCCTTTCTTGTTTTTGGTAAACATACGGAGCATGCGGTTGGTCACGCCAAAGCCCCCGACGACATTAATCGTGGCTAGGATGACGGCTATAACCCCAAATATTTGCTGGAAGAGGCTACCGTCTGGAGCTATGATAGCAGTGGCAGTAGCTGCGAGCGCTCCCGTGATGGTGACGCCACTCAGGGCGTTCATCCCCGACATGAGGGGGGTGTGCAACAAGCTAGGCACATTGCTGATGAGCTTGTAGCCGACGAAGGTCGCCACAAGGAAGATGGCGACGAGGATCAGTGGGTTCATTGAGAGATTAGAGATTAGAAATTAGAGATTGGAGGTTAGAGTTTTAGAAATTAGAGGTTAGAAGCCAGAGTATGACCCTTTAGGATCATATCCTCTGACGTCTAACCTCTAACGATAGGGGGGGAAGTCAAGTTCCTGTAGTCTAGGCTACTTCTTGAGTCCCATAGCCTCGAGGGTACCCTCGTGGATGATCTCACCAGCCTCCGTCGTGACGACGATAGAAGAGGTGATCTGATCGCTCATGTCGAGGTGCATCTTGCCATCCTTGACCAGGTACTTGACGAGGTTGTACATGTTTTGTGAGAACATCCAGGTAGCGCTCTGAGGCAACATACCAGGGATATTCTTGATACCCTCGATGACTACGTGGTGCTTGATGTCACGCTCACCTGGAGTCGTGATAGCGCAGTTACCACCCTGATCGATAGCGATATCCACGATGACAGAGCCGGGCTTCATAGACTTGACCATCTCCTCGGTGATGACCACGGGAGCGATCTTGCCGGGTACGAGTGCGCTACAGAAGATGACGTCCATGTCCTTGACATGCTCAGCTAGCACCTGACGCTCATGCTCTAGTAGCTCGGGGCTCAGGTGTAGGGCGTAGCCACCAGGAGCAACAGCCTTGTCAGCGGGGATGCCCAGATCAATAGGCTTAGCACCTAGACTGGTAGCCTGCTCAGAAGCTGCGGGACGTATATCAGCTGCGTAAGTGATACAGCCTAGACGACGAGCCGTAGCGAGTGCCTGTAGACCAGCTACACCGACACCGATGACGAGCACCTTGGCGGGGTCGATCTTGCCGACAGCGGTAAACATCTGTGGCATAAAGAAGGAGAGGTCGTTGGCAGCCATCAGGATACCCTTGTAGCCTGCGCAAGTACTCATAGAGGTAAGTGCATCGAGGTTCTGCGCACGAGAGATACGAGGTACACCATCTAGGGTGAGACCTACGACGCCCTGCGCAGCCATCTTGCGTACCATATCATGGTTCACAGGAGAGGCTGGGTGGATGAAGGTGATCAGGTACTGCCCCTTGTGCATCATGTCGATCTCATGCTTGCCAAGCTGCTCGTTGAAGAGTGGCTCCTTGACCTTGATGATGATCTCCGCACGGCGGTAGATCTCCTCGGGTCCTTGTATCAGCTCAGCGCCAGCTGCCTGATAGTCCTCGTCGTGGTATGCTGCGCCTTCGCCAGCTCCACGCTCAAATAGTACAGTGTGTCCATCAGCGACATACTGCTTCACTGCCTCGGGGCTCGCTGCGACGCGAGCCTCATCGTGCATGATTTCTTTAGGTACGCCTATTATCATAGTTCAATTATATAGAGAATGAATAGTCTTCTGCCTAGTGTGGGTTGCCTGCAAAAACATCCGTGTCGCACCTGCACCCCTTCATTTCGCAAATATACATACTTAACTTCAAAGTCACAAGAGCGCGCTCGTGACTAGGATAGAGTTTCATTTCTAGTATGGAAATGCGAAGCCCGTTTGTCTACTGCTTTCTATAAGTCATCTATAATCCCTTGCTCAGCATTCTCTCCATTTAGGTAGTCTTCATATTCGATTCGGACATATCCTTTGTTTTCTCCAGAAATACTCATAAGATCTAAAGAGACTGACCCCAAGAAAGTGCCGTCTGGAGTTCCGGCTCCATATACACTCCAATAGCTACAATCGCCTAAAATGAGTTTTGTCATCTTACTACTATCTCTCTCTGGAGAATAACCTTGGAATTCCTCTTTACTTTCAGTCAGCAAGTATTTTTGAGAGAGCCAATCTTTGAATCTGTTATATCTGATCTCAATTTGAGTCCAACTATCTTGCCCTGGAAAGACAACACGTACTTTATACACATTGGCTGAGGATGGCGATTTATATATGAGTACGTTGGAGTCTGAAATCCCAGCAAATGTTCCTGTCATCCAGATAATATCGGGGGTAGAAGAGCTGTTAAATGTAAATCCTTTACTCTTTAGCTGATTTGCAAAGGACTTAGGAGATCCATCAATGGGGATTCCCATAAACTTCAAATGTTCTGTGGTCTTTGGCTGACTTTGGCTCTTCTCTTGCTGAGCTGTAAGACTAGAGAAGGCGATTAAAGCTACAAAAAGAGTAGCTAGGATCATTTTGTAGTGCTTCATAGTACTGTTTGCTTGTATGCCCCAAAGTTAACAAAAACTAGAGAGATGATGCAAGTAGTATTCGCCACAAAAAAAGAGAAAAGCAGAGGTCTCACTCACGGGTAGTGAAACCTCTGCTTTCTCTTAATTAGTCGGCTTGATTAGAGCTTAGGGCCAGCCTTCTGGAGCTTCTTGCCATGCTCGTTGGTGGCAAACTTCTCGAAGTTCTTGATGAATCGCTTAGCCAGATCCTGAGCCTTCGTCTCCCACTCAGCGGGATCGGCATAAGTGTCTCGTGGATCGAGGATAGCGGGGTCTACGCCTGGTAGCTCCGTCGGGATGGCGAAGTTGAAGTGGGGTAGCGTCTTCGTCGGAGCCTTATCGATCGAGCCGTCAAGGATCGCATCGATGATGCCACGGGTATCCTTGATCGAGATACGCTTGCCCGTGCCGTTCCAGCCCGTATTGACGAGGTAAGCCTTAGCGCCGACAGCCTTCATGCGCTTGACCAGCTCCTGACCGTACTTGGTCGGGTGGAGCGAGAGGAAAGCTGCACCAAAGCATGCCGAGAAGGTAGGCGTAGGCTCCGTGACGCCACGCTCTGTACCAGCTAGCTTGGCCGTGAAACCTGAGAGGAAGTAGTACTGCGTCTGCTCAGGATCGAGGATCGAGACAGGAGGTAGGACACCGAAAGCGTCTGCCGAGAGGAAGATCACCTTGTTGGCATGACCTGCCTTAGAGACTGGCTTGACAATGTTGTCAATGTGGTAGATAGGGTAGGAGACACGTGTATTCTCCGTGACAGACTTGTCAGAGAAATCGATCTTACCATTGGCATCTACCGTTACATTCTCTAGGAGTGCATCACGGCGGATAGCGTTGTAGATATCAGGCTCGGACTCTTTGCTCAGGTTGATCACCTTAGCGTAGCAGCCTCCCTCGTAGTTAAAGATACCATTGTCATCCCAGCCATGCTCGTCGTCGCCGATCAGCTTGCGCTTGGGGTCGGTGCTGAGGGTCGTCTTGCCCGTGCCAGAGAGCCCGAAGAAGATAGCGGTCTCTGTCTCATCTTGGTTCGTATTGGCCGAGCAGTGCATCGAGGCATTGCCACGGAGCGGGTTGAGGTAGTTCATATAGGAGAACATACCCTTCTTCATCTCACCACCGTACCAGGTGTTGAGGATGAGCTGTATCTTCTCTGTTAGGTTAAAGACGACAGCCGTCTCGGAGTTCAGCCCGAGCTCTTTGTAGTTGGTCACCTTAGCTTTCGAAGCGTTCATGACGACAAAGTCGGGCTTGCCAAAGTTTGCCAGCTCCTCCTTGGTGGGGCGGATAAACATATTGGTGACGAAGTGAGCCTGCCAAGCGACCTCCATGATAAAGCGGATCTTGAGGCGCGTGTCGGGGTTAGCCCCGCAGAAGGCGTCGACGACGTAGAGCTTCTTGCCCGAGAGCTCCTCGGTGGCAATCTTCTTAAGCTCTCGCCAAGTCTCCTGGCTGGTAGGCTTGTTGTCGTTGGGGTACTCGGGGGTGGTCCACCAAATGGTGTCGCGGGTGGTGTCATCGAGGACGAAGAACTTGTCCTTTGGCGAGCGACCCGTGTAGACGCCCGTCATCACGTTGACGGCACCCAGCTCGGTGAGTTGTCCGCGGTCATAGCCTGTTAGGTCTGGTTGTAGCTCAGCCTCGTAGAGTTGATCGTACGAGGGGTTGTAGATGATCTCAGCAGGCTCTTTGATGCCATACTGGGAGAGATCAATGTTGTGCTGTGTCATAGCTATAGAGTGTTTGTTTGTAGATGCTTTATCTATTAGATGTAGTCCCCTGCCCTCTTAGGAGAGGACTTAGCAAAAGTAGTAAAAAATCAGAGATGCCGCAACCTAGTTGCAGAGGAGATCTCATAAGTCTTGAGAGATTTGCGCAAAGAGAGCCCAGCAGAGTGCGATGCAAACCCCTATGCAAACTAAGATTAGGAGCGCGTTGATATACTTCGCCTGTGGCTTCGAGTCTTGATGTAGGTCTAGAGCGAAGTACTCTCGGAAGAAGATGTAGAGAGCTGGTATCGCCGTGAGTACTAGGATGAAGTCCTCTGGTATTCCGAAGAACCAAGTCTTTGTCACGCCCACCATAGCCCAGTTGAGGAGGAGTAGGACGATAAAGATATTGACCCGACTTGTGAAGAGTAGCAGTAGCCCGATCGTATAGATAGCCACCGTGCAGGGCATCACCGGCGTTGTGATATAGGGGAAGGATAGTCCCCGCATAATCGAAGCTAGGGGGTACATCAGTGGCAGTATGAGCACGAAGACACCAAAGGGCTTGAACTTATCTCGTAGGGCAAACTGTGTATCATCCTCTACGAGATCCTTAACCCATGCCAGAGCCAGTATGCCCCAGTATATGCTGAGTAGGATAGAGTAGCTACGCTCAGCACAGTAGATGGCGTAGTATGCCACAGCGATCCATATATATAGGAGTATCAGATAGGACTTAGCAATGATCGTGCTGCTACGTGATGGCTGCTTTACTAAGAGGTACAGAACCACAACGGCAGAGATGACTAGGAGTATCTGTATCGGCCAGGTCGCCACATTGTACTGGGCGATTGTATTCCAAAAGGTATTCATAGAGTTCAGCGCCTATTATTTCTTACGTGTTAGAGAGAAGGTCCGCTTAGGGAAGAGTAGGATAGGCAGTGTAGCCCCCGCTGCTAGGACGAAGATGACCGTGATGGCTACGATGCTATTGAAGAAAAACATCTCCATATACCTCTGCTGTCCCGCCACATTATCTAGATTTTGGAGGAACATGATCTGCGCAAAGAACATATTGTACGCATACTTCCCTGGGATCATCGGTAGGAGAGCCGGTATCGAGAGTACGGTGATCGGCGTCTGTATCCGCTTCCCCAGCCAGAGCGCTCCAAAGCCTATCGTCAGCGAGGCGCAGAGCGAGCCGATAGCGATATTGATCCCACACACCGTCATCAAGACGAAGCGTAGTGCATGCCCCACAGTAGCCAGGATAGCAATACTGCGGTAAGCCCTCAGCGGAGGGTCTGAGATCGCACCAAAGCCCATCGCCGCCATCGCCGCAAAGAGACCATCTAAAAGTATGTCGACCAGTAGCATCATAGCAAGCTACTCCTAAAGATAAAGAGCGTGATCGAAAAGCCCCACCCGATACAACCTATCAACAAGAAAGCCTCCACAAGCCTGGAGAAGCCCGTCTGTATGTACCCCTCCACGATGTCTATCACACCATTGATGAGTGGCACTCCAGGCACTAGGTAGAGTACGCTCGTCGTCAGAGCGATCTCACTGTCTGTATTGAAGATCAGAGAGATGCTCGTGCAGAGCGACGCCACAAAGGCTGACACCATAAAGGCTATATAGTGGTTTACATGCTCCTGGATCAACTTCTGCTTGCAGATGAACCCCACGACCGTAGCCCAAAAGACGATACCCATAGCTGGCAGATCGCCTCCGAAGAGCCGACAAAATGAGGCGTTGGCCAGCCCAACCAAGATCAATACAAACAGCGGATGGGTACGTGGCGCAGCCAGTATCTGCTCATACCGCTCACGTAGCTCGTCTAGCGTCAGATGCTCATCGACGACCTCCCAGCTCAAGGCACTCAAACGAGCGTTGTGCTCGAAGCTGATCGGTAGCGGAGGTATCACCTCCTCGATAGCAAAGTGTGTATTGCTCTTAGGGTCATACAGCTTGATCAGGACCCCTTTCTGCACCATCATCGTCACAACGGTATAGCCGTAGCTCTCGCCTATGCGTTGCGTACAGCGCACGACACGAGAGGTGTGTACGCCACAGCCCATCATGTGTGTCGCGTAGGCTGAAAGAAAGGTCCCGACAGCCTTCAGACTATTACCGTGAAGATCGTTTTCCATAGTCGTTCTTCTCTGAGAGTCAGTTTAAGCACCATCACCAGCAGTGCACCTGACTCCGTAATGTATGTTTTCGTTCCCCTAGCGTCACGACCCATCCACAGATCATGTGTGACCACCTGCTGATAAGCCTGTACCCCAGACTACAAAGGTACGAATTTAGAGATTAGAGACCTTATGAGCGCAGGGCTGACGCATTATAAGACTGTTGCACAAAGGCGAATCGCTATGTTGCTTTCGGGATTCGGCTTCGGTCACATACGGAGGTATGCTCCCTTCAGACCTCACCCTCAGTGCCTTGCGCTTCATCCTTTCTGCAAAGTCAGGACAATCTTGCAAGCAAGATTGTGAGACTGTTGACTTTTGCAACAGTCTCATTGTAATCGCTCCGTCAGGGGCTACACATGAGCGACAAGCGAGGCATCAATGAGGTCACTATATATAATGTGCCACCCATGGATTGGCTGTTAGCTGTTAGCTATTGGCTGTTAGCTATCGGAGCCATCGGAACCATCAGAGTGATCGGATCTCTAATTTCTAACTTCTAACCTCTAGTCTCTATTTACATATCTTTACGGGGAAATCCGTCCGATTCCCTCCTTTCTCGAATATCCACGTGGGAAATCTCAAATCTCCACGTGGATATTTTTTATTTTCCACGTGGGCGTGATTCATTTCCTCCGAAGTTTCATTTGATTCCTCCGAGGAATTTTTTCTTTCCTACCTGGGAAATAAAAAATATCCACGTGGAGATTTCGAAATATCCACGTGGAAATCACTTTTCCCCGACATGGCACCGTATAGATATGTAGTCGGTTCTAAATTATTGTAGCGAGTCGATGTTGTATTTGCCCAGATGCTCTTCTCGACAAAACGATCTGCGGAGTCTAGGTTATGGGGGAGGCGGTATGAGTGGCGCGTGCTTTGGATATACAGCAAGAGAGCACCGACACGACTAGTCGTATCGATGCTCTCCGTATGGTGTGCGCTCACCGAGCAGAGATGGAGTGCTTCTGTAGCCCCCGTCTCTATGGTAGCGTCTCTATATAAGCTTGTTCAGGTTACTTCTTGAGGAAGTCCTGTACGTGGTCATTTGGTACCATCTCCTCTTGGAAGGTATAAGCACCAGTCTTAGGCGACTTGACCATCTTGATAACCTTTGAGTATGAGCGACCATCGCCCGTTCTAAAGGTTGCGACCGATTTTTTAGCCATTGTACTTAGTTCTTATTTTGTTAGTAGGAAGGGGAGAGATGATTACTTAATCTCACGGTGTAGTGTGTAGCGCTTAAGTATAGGGTTGTACTTCTTAAGCTCTAGACGCTGTGTGGTATTCTTTCTATTCTTTGTAGTGACGTAGCGAGAGGTGCCTGGCATGCCACTCTCTTTGTGCTCTGTGCACTCGAGTATTACCTGTACTCGATCGCCTTTACCTTTCTTAGACATAGTAAATGAGTGTGATTAAAGGAGTGAGTGGTTTATTTGCTCTTGATGCTTAGGTAGCCCGCATCGCTAGCACGGCGCAGAGCCTCGTTGAGTCCTACGCGATTGATGAGCCTGAGCCCAGCTGCTGAAACCTTGAGGGAGATCCAGCGATCCTCCTCGGGCCAGTAAAACTTCTTGCGGAAGAGGTTAACGTCAAAGGTGCGCTTCGTGCGACGCTTTGAGTGGGATACATTGTTGCCCACCATAGCCTTCTTACCGGTGATCTGACATATCTTAGACATGACGGTGTGGTATTTCTTTTATACTTCTACGATGTTTCTGAGATCGACACAGCCCCATCCATTAGCATCATCATGGTGTGGGTCTGCAATCAGACTGCAAAGTAACGCAATTATTTTGACAAAAGCAAATGCCCCTGGCTCAGACTTTGGCAATTGGCACCTTTGTAAAGGGCTGAAATGCCCTTTCTGCCTAAAGATATCAGAGCTGTCTAGTACTGGCTGCCTCAGCGCTATGCGTTAGCTCTTGAGGAGATCGGGTAAGCTGCTGTGTAGCAAAATTGTATTACATTTGTCTTCTGGACAAATGCCACAATGATATGACCCAACGCTTTTTCTCCTTCCTAGCCCTAGCACTGATCCTAAGTGTGAGCACACTATGGGCTAAGCCGCGCACAGAGCAGCAGGCTCGCCTCATAGCCGAGCAGTATACCATACAGCACTTGAGCCGTAGCGAGCTGGCTGCGCTACGCTCTGCTGCCACGCCATTGCTGACGCTCGTGTCAGCTCCAGCCACTGACGCTGGTGGGGTGGTCGTACGTCACCAGACGACAGCTCCAGTCGTGCAGACGCTCGCCTCCGCCTATTACGTATATAATATAGGTAGCGAGCGAGGCTATGTGATGATCTCGGGCGATGATCTTCTGCCTGAGGTGATCGCTTATGCTGACGAGGGCGCTTTTATTCCAGACGAGGAGCAGCCAGAGCATATTGCGTCGTTTCTCGCTCAGGTGCGTGCAGCACTGCACGCCTTGGTAGAGCGTGGCGAGCCCGTAGTGATGCCACGCACCTCACAGCTACGCCCTGAGGGGGTAGCTCCGCTCCTGGGCGATATTCAGTGGGGGCAAGACTATCCCTTCAATACGCTTTGTCCCAATAAGGAGGGTGGTCGATCTGTCGTGGGTTGCGTAGCGACGGCACTCGCACAGATCATCCGCTACCACCAGTGGCCTAATCAGGGCGAGGGCATCTGCTCCTATACCGAGCGGGATGGTACCAACCATCGTGTAGACTTCTCACAGTATACCTACGACTGGACACGTATGCCTGGACAGCCTAATAGAAACGGTTCCTCTCATGCCGTCACTCAGGCACTCTCTACTTTATGCTATCATGTAGGGGTCATATCACAAATGCAGTATAGCCCGCAGGGTAGTGGCACCTACTCTCAGTACCCCAAGGAGGGTCTGCAGAAGTACTTTAAGTACAAGAAGAATATCCAGCTACTCAGTCGTATGAACTACAAGATGGCGGACTGGATGGACATCATAGCCAAGGAGCTCAACGAGGAACGCCCCATCTACTACGCTGGTGCTAGTAGTACGGTCGGTCACGCCTTCGTCTGTGATGGATATAAGCCAAACGGCTACTTCCACATCAATCTCGGATGGGATGGCATAGCCAATGGCTACTTCCTCCTCTATGCGATCAATCCCGATGTGCTAGGTACTGGTGGTGGCACTTCGTACGATGGGTACAATGACTATCAGGAGATCATGGTCGGTATAGAGCCAGACCGTGATGGCTCCTCTGAGCGCACCGTCAGTGAGAATATATCGGCCATCTCCCTAGAGGTGTCGTGTGAGGACAATGCAACCATCGAGCTCCGAAACGTGGTCCTCGAGCTAACCTCAGCAGTGAGGTACAAGACGAAGTTCTGTCTCTCCATAACGCCTACAAAGGAGGACGCACAGACTTACTACGGGGCTGCTAGTGATGAGCAAGAGCTAGAGTTTCAGGGCTCCTATGTCTACTCTCAAAAGAATATATCCAAGATTCCATCCGTTAACCTACCTGACCTGGGACTCCCCACACGGAGTGCGAGCTACGTCGTGACCCTTGCTTACGAGGGCAATGACGGCAAGATGATCCCTGTACGGCACTGCAACGGAGGTATCTCCGAGGTGCTCGTCACCTTCGATGCTGAGGGCAAGGCTAGCTATCCATTGCCAAACTTGGAGCCACAGCTTGCTTTGACAGATGTTATAGATCCTAACTTGCGAGGCTATAGCAAGAGCTCTCTCGCGCTTGCTATCGACAACCTTAGCAAAGAGGAGTACTACTCCACATGGACCTGCTACTTTGAGGATATGAAGGGCGATCTTACCCCTATCGGCTCCCTTGCAGCTCTGATGACCCCGCAGGAGCAGCAACAGGTGCCACTAAAGATCTCCAAGCTGCCGCTCCCAGCCGGCACCAAGGGCAATATCATCCTCAAGGGAACCTATCTAAATGTCGACGGCTCCAATAGTGGCTACGCTTTACGCTCTCCGAAGCGTCTGGAGGTACTCCCGTCGACAGCTCCCGTGGACCAGTTCTCCACGATCAAGTGCCTCGCTAGGCGATCCATGATGGGTGCTATAGAGTATGCCCCTGGGATGACCGCTATAGACTTCGAGATAACCAATCATGGTGATCAGGAGAGAAGCTATCTAGTGCTGGACTGGGCACTCCTACATCATGCGAATGGAGAGGTCTATGTGCGGGATAAAGGTCAGAATGTCTTTCAGGATCTAGAGGCTAATGGGTCGGTCGAGTATAGTATAGATCCATCTTCTTGGGGATCAATGCCAATGTCCAAAGGACAAGGCTACTCCCTCCTAGTACGCCTATCTGATGTCATAGAGCGTGGTGGTCAGTTCTACTACGGAGAGAAGGAGTATGAGTTAACTCTACCCCTAGTTACGGTAGACCAGCTCTCGCCAGCTATTGATGAGGAGCATTACGTCTCCTTTGAGAAGGTATCTGACTACTCATACTCTCTTATGGTAGATGTAGCGGCTCCCGAGATGATCCGCCTCTATGGTATCACACTGATGAGCCTGTCGCACGAAGATGGAGTCTATAATATCTACGGAGCTGTCGATCAGGGAAGAACCGCTATCATCGGAGCTTTCACTGCACTAGACTTCGATCAGAAGTACGACTCCACGGGAATCGTCGAGGCTGACTTCTCACACGCCTCCCCGCTCTTACAGCATATATCTATATGCCACAGCATGATAAAAGGCGAGGCAATGACTGAGATGCTCCAGTCCCTCCCCGATCGCTCCGCTACCACTCGTGGTACCATAGCACTCATCGACACCTCCAGACCTGATCTAGAGGGCAACGTCTGTACAGCAGAGCAGGTAAAGCTAGCAGCTCGGCGTGGCTGGACGGTCACCGACCAGAGTGGCAACGCTTACCTAGCGGTCGATGCCCCAACCTCGCAGGAGGAGTGGACGCTCTATCCTATGCCCGTACGTGATCAGCTCACAGTGGTCGGGCTACCTGCCGCAAGTCCCGTGACGCTCTACACGCTGCAGGGGGAGCGACTGCTACAAGCTGTCACACCCGCCAGCGGTCAGCTCCAGCTCAGCCTGGCACATCTACCCAGTGGCACATACATCCTCACCACAGTACTGGGGAGCCGGCGTGTAGTCGTGGCGCACTAGACGTAGGCACGCCACGACTGGTGGGGGGCTATACTGCCTGAAATGAGTACTTTCGTGGAGAGCCTCACGCTTACTTAACGAAACTATCTCCCTCTAGCTCTCTCATGCCAGCAAAGCAAATATCCATACTGATCCCCACGCGCAACTACGACTGCCGTCCACTTGTAGAGACCCTGCATCGGCAGTTGCAGCTGGCGCACATAGAGGGCGAGATCATCCTCGGGGACGACTCCTCCGACTCCCACTACGCTCAGCTCTACGATACCCTCCAGCAGGAGGGACTCATACGGCTTGTCCGCCCCACGACACATCTTGGTGCGGGACGTATGCGCAACTATCTAGCGCAGCAAGCCCAGGGCGAGCAGCTACTCATCATCGACTCAGACACGATGCCCGCCTCTGCCCGCTTCGTCGTGGACTACTTACAAGCAGCCCATAGCGATAGGGTAGTGGTAGGGGGCTTTTGCTATCCCACCGAGCGACCCTCCAGAGACAGGCTCTTGCGCTATAAGTATGGACACAAGGTCGAGACACGTAGCCTCGCCGAGCGACAGCAGGCACCGGCAGATGCCTTCGTCAGTATGAGCTTCATGATCCCTCGTCGCATCTTTCTGGAGGAGGGCTTCCCCACGCAGATGGGTATGGGTTACGAAGACGCTTACTTCGGCTATCGACTAGCCGAGCGGGGTATCGCCATCATGCATATTGACAACCCCGTCATCCATGCGCTCAAGGAGAGCAGCGACCAATTCCTCGACACCACCGAGCGTTATGTGGAGAACCTCTACCGACATCGTGCCTTGCTCGCACCCTATCCGATACGTCTCCTCCAGCTCTACCTGCGGCTAGAGCGCGCTAGGCTCGTACCGCTGCTCGGCGCATTAGCTCCGCTCTTCAAGCCCCTCTTGCGGCGACAACTCACCTCACGTCACCCCTCGCTACGCCTCTTCGCCCTCTACAAGCTCCTCCATCTCTGCACCCTTAGAGACTAACCTCTCGGCGACTACCCCTCGCCCTTACGACAGGGGGCGGGGGGCTTCATCGTCAGACGACTCTGCAAGATGATATCCACGGGAAAATCTCAAATTTCCACGTGGATGTTTTTTATTCTCCACGTAGGAAAGGAAAAATTCTTCCGAAGTTTCATTTGATTCCTCCGAAGTTTCATTTGATTCTTCCGAAGTTTTATTTCTCGCCTACGTGGGGATTTTTTATTCCCGACGTGGATATTTGAAAATAGCCACGTGGAGATCGTTTTCTCCTAAAGCGAAAGCATCTCGAGCCATACGAGGAAGCTGTTTATAGTTCATCCGGTCTGCCCTCTGGCCGCTCTAAAAACAAAATGAGTCTAGAAAATGCGTGGAAACCCTCCGCAGATTGAGAGAAAAGAAGTAATTTAGCGGGCAGATAATTACATATTTGAATAACAACAAACTATATGAAATCAAACCAACCTCTTTTACTCGTCACCCTTGTCGTGACGCTACTTATCAGTGCTTGTAGTTCTCCTACACCCACACCTCCAAAGCCAGAGCCGAAGCAGACCACCATTACGGTCTCGCCCGAGAGTCTTTCCCTGATCGTGGGTAAGAGCGAGCAGCTCTCTGTAGTGGTCTCTCCTAAGGAGGTCGCTGTAACTTATCAAAGTAAGAACCCCGCGATCGCAACCGTTGATGCTCAGGGGCTTGTGACCGGTGTCGCTGTCGGAGAGACCGCTGTGATCGTACAGGCTGGTGAGGCTACAAAGAGCGTCCCCGTGACTGTCAAAGAGGCTCCTATACAAGTACCTCAAGAGCTCCCGATGCTCAAGTTCGGGATACCTCTCAATGATTATGAAAAGATAGAAGACGCTGAGGTGATCGCGTACGAGCAAAAGCTAGGACGTACCCAGCAAGAGGTGGACTATCGTCCATCGGGCTTCTACGGAGAGGGGCTGACCACCATTCCTGCTGTGGTCTATGGTATAAGCATTGCCGATGACGCTGACCTAATCCTCGCCTATAGCAAGGAGTCAGTCACTGACTGCAAGCGCACCAAGGCGATGCTCTACCAGCTTGGCTTTGGTGAAGTACAGGAGGCCGAGGTGAGCAACTACCTCGGAGATGTCAAGAAGGGTCTGCGTGCTACGCTCAAAAGTAACCCTAGTGTGACTGTCTCGATGATGGATATGCCTAATGAAAAGCTCGGCACAGTCATGTTTATGGAGTTTGCTAAGCGAATTAACACCAATCCTCTAGTGCAAGCAAAGCATGGGATACTCTCTGACGTCAAAGACTTCCCCTCTCTAGACGCTTTACGAACCAAAGATATCGAGCAGTTTAAGGCCTTTGAGGAGAAGCTCGCACTACGCACCTATCGACAAAACGAGTCGCCCAAGGATACGCACCTCTTCTTCCGCACTGAGGAGTCAAATGTTCAGAAGACGAACCTTGAGTACGCTTTCTATGTTGCACCTAGCAAGGAGGCCGATGGTTTTGGTCTGATTATAACTCAGCTCCTCTGCCTCTCTAGTGAGCGAGACCTGCGTTCGCAAGAATTCAAGCAGTACTTGGCTAAGAATGGCTTTGACAAGAACTATACCGTTTCAGACGAGAACGTCATAGACGTCTACAACGCCCACGGAGACCGTTGTCGCGTGACGCTCGTTAGACTAGGACAGGATGACTACGTCTATCAGATGTACCTCTTCCCCAAGGAGTCTTAAGCTCCTCACCAGCGTAATCCCTAAATATGCAAACGACTAGATTACTACAGCAGCGGGTTATCTGCTCGCTACTCTGGGGCGTACTCCTCGTGACCTCTGCGCTGAGTCTCTCAGCCCAGACTGCCTATAAGGGTGTCAAAACACCTCCACAGGACCTGACTGTCGATGGCTCGCTAGAGACCAAGGCGTATGTCAGAGGAGTATCTCCCAGTGGCCGCTATATATGGGCTGCCTACTACTATAATCAGGCAGCCTATGTGTATGACACTGAGCTAAAGAAGTGCATCTGGCAAAAGAGCAATGCCGGCACTGAGATAGACATCAAGTATGTCTCCGATGAGGGGGACATCGTATATCAAAAGGATAGGACGACGACGGTCTGCATCTCTCACACGGGGCAGGAGGTCGCCATCACCTCTCCTGATAGCGACTACCCTATGATAGAGATCACGGGTGTCTCACAGCGGGTGGATCGTATGGTGGGCAATATGAAGCCCCAAGATCCGCTGAAGAAAGATATGCGTCCCTTTGTGGCCAATCGTACGGCGCAGGGAGACTTTGCAATCACACCGCTACCTACACCTGCCGAAGATGCACTCGGAGGAAAGCCTGAGGGCACCTCTGTGCTGGCTCTCTCGCCCGATGGGATGACTCTGATAGGGCGACAGGTCAACTCAGATAGCTACTACCCACGACTCATCCAGTGGACGATCCCAGAGGGGCAGAGTGTGGCTACGGACTATACCTTCCCCGGTGAGTCTCTCTTCTTCAATCTAGATAAGAGGAAGCCTGGCCCTCAGCCTAAGCGTGATGACTACGATAGTGATCAGGCGTGGGAGAGAGCTTACGATGCCTGGGAGAATGCGTTGCTTGCCTACAGCAAGAAGCCTATGCTTGACCCGACGAGGTGCTACTACTCGCCCTCGACACAGCGTATCCTCTTTGCCGCTCGGCAGCTGGTACTAGACCAGGAGAGTGGTGCCATAGATCAGGTCTTGATGCCTGGCTACTGGGATCTACGAGAGCAGCGTGGTGAGGTGCTGACTAAGTATGAGGGCTACACCGCGACGGAAGCTCTTGACGATGGCTCGCTACTCTGTATCGAGGAGGCGAAGTCTTTCTACCATTGCTATCGCATAGACCCCAAGAGTGGCGAAAAGGAGAACTTCGCTCTCTGGATCAAGCAACGCACTGGGATACCGATGGAAGAGTTTTACTCTTTAGATGATCATGGTGAGATAGTGTTCGGATGGCCTTACATTAGCCAAGATGGTAAGACGCTGGCACTCTTTGGCCCCGATCTCAGCAACCCGTATCTCTTCCGTGGTTCCTATATACAGTTTACCGATCCGCTAGGAGCGCACACAGCTATACAGGCACCACTCCCCACGCAGCCACACCAGCTGCGGGTGAGTAGCGAGGGGCTCCTAGAGATGCCCGAGATGGCGCATCATCAGATCGCCGTCTACACGCCTCAAGGTGAGCTCATAGCTCTGGGCGTGGTCTCTGCATCTGGTCACTATCAGATACCGCAGTCATCGCTAGGCTCCATACTACTGATACAGATAGTCTCCCCGCTCACGGGAGCCTCTTACAGCTATCGGCTATTGCCCATGGCTAACTAACTACACGACTAACTATACTCATATAACACTATAACTTATGAAACGACTGAATACCCTATTTCTATCAGCAGCACTCGTGACGCTTGCCGCTGCTCCTGAGCTACGCGCTCAGACTACGGATGCCCCGACGACTGGCGAGAGCATCACGATAGAGGTCGCAGAGACTAAAGACAAGGAAATCAACATCGGTGCCTTTGCTCCAGCTGGTAACGCTTGGATCGACATCAATGGCGATGGTGTCTGCCAAAACAACGAGCGACTAGGACGAGACTCTGCACGCCCAGAGGACTATACAGACATTTACTATATGGGGCCTGAGGTGCAGACCTTCGCCCTAGATGAAAACACCCGGGAGGTACATATCTATGGCGAGATCGAAGCTATTCGATTCGAAAATTCGTACACACATACGGCTCCTATTAAGATAGACCTATCTAAGACAGCGACACTCAAGTTTATCAGGATCTATGAGTGTGAAGAGCTGGAGGATGTGACCTTCCCAACCCCAGAGAATAACATCTGCGAGGTCCTCACCATACAGTACACACCACTTCAGGAGCTTGACCTCTCAGGCTTTGAGACTCTGAAGGTGCTTGTAGCATCGTTTAACAAGCAGCTCAGAAGCGTCAAGCGGGATCGATGTGAGGATATGGAGGAGCTAGACTTCTCCTTTACGATGATCCCCTCTGTAGACTTGAGCCTCACACCAGCACTCGCATCCCTCTACCTATGCAAGGCACAGCTCTCAGAGATCGATCTCACACCTACGCCAGACCTAGAGGAGCTATCTATCGGAGCGAACAATCTCACTAAGATAGACCTCAGCAAGACGCCAAACCTCACCTACCTAAGCATCTACGAAAACGAACTCAACGAGATAGACGTGACCCCTCTGGCCAATCTAGAGATCCTAGAGGTCGAGCAAAACAAGCTAACCAAGCTAGATCTGAGCAAAAATACAATCCTAGAGGAGCTTACGCTGCATCTCAACGAGATCACCTCACTAGACCTCTCTACGCTTGAGGAACTGCACTTCCTCTCTATCTATGAGAACAACATCTCAGAGCAGGCTATGCAGCAGATCATAGATAAGATGCCACAGTGCAAGAAGATGCCCGAAGGCGAGGGCGACGAGCTATGGGGAGCCCTCTACATCGTAAATACTAAGTCGCCAAAGGGCAATGTGTGCAACACCCTACAGGTTGCTAAGCTCAAGGAGATGGGCTGGACACCCTACGATGTCAATGGAGCTGACCCAGAGGACTTCATGCTCGCACCTGTCGAGTACGAGGGCTCAACGCCTACGCATGTGGCTACCCCAACAGGCTCAGACGAGCTACAGATCACCTGTACGCCGACGGCTATACGAGTAGAGGGACTGGCACCACGCACGGCAGTGACGCTCTTTGATGCTCAGGGACAGCTCCTGACGAGGGTCAACTCTCTGCGCTCTCCGATGGTACAGATCTCCCGTGAGGCACTCCCTGCAGGAGCCTATATTCTCAGCATCGCAGGCAAGAGTTACAAGGTAGTACTTGACTAACGAACGGCCTGAGTAATCTCTGTACGCCGGCTGATGAGCCTCGCCTACGAGTGCCACATCGCCTAGGCGTACACAATACAGAGTACCCGATACTTGCTAGAGTTCTAGCACGTATCGGGTACTTTATTTTCATCTGTGGTGAAACTTAGGTGAGACTGTTGACTTTTGCAACAGTCTTAGGTTAGGGTTCTATTTCGTAACTTTGCGCCACACGCTTAACCACAACAGGAGGTAGCACCTATGTATCCAGACAATCTCATCAAAGCCTACGAGGCGAGCTTCAGAGAGCACTTCCGACAGCCGGCTCTCTCGGACTATGCCACTGGCTACACCATATCTTATCGCGACTTAGCACTACAGATAGCGCACCTACACTACGTATATAAGGAGATCGGCATACAGCGCGGCGACCGCATCGCCCTGATGGGCGCCGACTCGGTCCACTGGTGCGTCATCTTCATGGCCACGATCACTTACGGTGCTGTGATCGTCCCGATATTGCAGGACTTCAACGTCGAGGACGCCAAGACAATCATCAATCATAGCGAGGCGAAGCTCCTCTTTATAGATGACCTCATCTTGGCGAAGCTCAATCCTGAGGAGGATCTCCCGATGGTGCAGACTATCTTTGACATCAAGAAGATCACGTGGCGCTATGCTCGCTCGGGCATGCCCTACGACTACAAGCGGCTTCTCCCCTTCGCCCCCTTTGTGGCACGCTTTTACCCCAAGGGATTTCGTCGTACCGACATTGTCTATCCCGAGGTGGGCAATGATGAATTGGTCGTGATCAACTACACCTCAGGGACGACTGGCTTTAGCAAGGGGGTACTGATCACTGCGGGCAATCTGGCGGGCAATGCCCTCTATGCGCAGAAGCTCGACCTTATGTATAGCGGCGAGCAGATCATCTGCTTCCTCCCGCTGGCACACACGTACAGTTGCGCCTTCAACATGCTCGCAGCCCTTTACATAGGCGTCCACACGCATATACTAGGCAAGGTGCCTTCGCCAAAGATCTTGATGAAAGCCTTTGCCGAGATACGCCCCGTGCTGATCATCTCCGTGCCGCTCATCTTGGAGAAAATCTACAAGCAGTCTATCGTGCCTGTCATAGAGCGCTCCACCATCAAGACATTCCTACGTATTCCGCTCCTACGCAAGCTGGTCTATCGAGTGATCCGCAAGAAGCTCACCGATGGGCTCGGGGGTAACTTCCGCGAGGTGATCGTCGGCGGGGCACCACTCTCTACGGAGGTCGCCGCCTTCCTACATCGTATCGGCTTCCCGCTCACCGTCGGCTACGGCATGACCGAGTGCGCTCCGCTCATCTCTTACAGCAACCATCGCCGCTGGGCGCCACTCTCTGCGGGTCGCGCCCTGCCACACATGGAGATACGCATCGAGGTGCCAGAAGACTTTGACCAGCCCTTAGCTCCAGGCGTTGGTGAGATACAGGTACGCGGTGACAACGTCTGCCTCGGCTACAACAAGCTCCCCGAGATCAATAAGCACCTCTTCACCTCAGACGGCTGGATGCGTACGGGCGACCTAGGGCGTCTGGACAAGCGGGGCAATCTCTTTATCCTCGGTCGCTCCAAGACGATGATCCTAGGGGCTAATGGTCAAAACATCTACCCCGAAGAGATCGAGGCGAAGCTCAATAACCTCCACTTTGTAGCGGAGAGTCTGGTCTATCAGAAGAGTGGACGTCTCGAGGCACTCGTCTATCCCGACGAACTGGCAGCCAAGCAGGCGGGGATAACTATCGAAGAGGCGTGGGAGCAGATCAAAGATCAGCGTAAGCAGCTCAATGCTAAGCTAGGCTCCTACGAGATGGTGACTAAGTTCGTCCTGCAGAGGACTCCCTTCATCAAGTCTCCCAAGCGCAGCATCAAGAGACACCTATATAAGGATGGCATTGAGGTGTCGCAGACCAATGGGTAGCATCGCTGAGCCAACTTATCACATCGAGGGGACGCTTCGTCAGCTCCCTCTAGCGGACTATATGGCGGAGTACTTCGACCCAGATCGCTTCTTCGCCCTGTGCGAGCATTGTCCTACGTACTTGACCAATTGGTCTTGCCCGCCCTTTGCCTTTGATGTGCGTGAGGCTCTGGAACGCTACCGCTATGCGCATATCCTCGTGCATCGTGTCACGCCTGACAAACAGTCGTGGGCGGCGTGTCTGCCTGATGAGGTGGGGGACTACTGCTTTCGCCTGATGGGTGCCGTGCGGGATCTGATTGATCCGCTCCTCTATCAGCTAGAGCGACAGCATGCGGGGAGTCGGCTCTTTACGGCTGGTCGCTGTCGGCTCTGCCAGCCACAAGCCTGCACACGCAGTGCCGGCGATCCTTGCCGTCATCCCGACCAGATGCGTTCGTCGCTCGAGTCGTGGGGCTTCGACCTGAGTGGCACTACAGAGCGACTGGCTGGCATCCCAATGGTGTGGGGCCAGGAGGGGCATCCACCACGCTACCTCACCATGGTCTCGGCACTCCTCTCGGCGGAGCCAGTTCCTGCGGAGAGTTTTGAGAGATTAGTGGTTAGATATTAGGGGGGCAATGTCGTAGCACAATGCGTCAGCCCTGGCTGAGGAAATGTAACGTCGACTCGTTACAATAATTTAAGCCCGACTACATATCGAAACGAGGCTATGTCGGGGAAAAGTGATTTCCACGTGGATATTTCGAAATCTCCACGTGGAGAATTTTTATTTCCCAGGTAGGAAATAAAAAATTCCTCGGAGGAATCAAA
>NZ_CABUAN010000013.1 GCF_902489635.1 uncultured Porphyromonas sp.
TTCAGTACGAAAATGGCTATTAGGCTGTTTTACCCACCATTTTGACCTATACGCCAAAAGTTCCAAGAGGGGAACCAGTTTTGGAACTCGTATCTGCTACGGAGACAGTACGATAGGAGGGCGTGTTTAGTTGACGATGATGCTGACGAGTGGGTAGGCGCGCTTGCGGTCGGGATGGCGTAGCTCCACGAGGAGGATGGCGCGTGTCGTGAGTGTCGCGGGCAAAAGCTCGGCGAGGCTCTGCCGCTCTACGATGGCTCGGCAGAGGGTCTCGGTGCTGGCGTGGTCATACTGCGCTAGCCGATAGCCCGCCACAGCGTATAGCGTGGCTGTGCAGCGGGTCTCACCGTCTGAGATCTCTTGGAGCACCAGTCGGGCGAGCTGTGGTAGCGACAGGCGCGTGCGTCGCTTCGGTAGATCGAGACTTTCGTCAGAGGTGGCGGTGCGTCCGTAGACACTGTTTTGCCGCCCCGGCGTGCCGTAGTTAGCCCACGCCTCAGCAGCTGTCCAGTTGCTCAAGTCTTGAGACTGCTTGTCTGGTATGATGCGCTCCTGAGCTACGCCTTTGACCTTTTGCAGAGCCTTGGGGAAGGTCTTGATGTCGTAGTAAACCTCCTCGACGATGCTGTCGTTTGCCAAGTGCACGAGCCGTATCGCGCACTCGCTATCCGGTAGCTGAGGCATCTTGGGGAAGAGGAGCAAGCTGTCGGGCTTGGCGTAGTAGAGACGCTCGAGCGGATGCGTGCTGGGTGTGAGCGCGAGGTAGCCCCGTGGGGGGATGCCGCCCGTGGGGTGGGGCGGGAGCGGATAGACCTTGGAGGGGTGCCCAGAGCGCACGATGACCAGTCCGAGGTGGTCCGTATTGACCATGGTATCGTTGGGGTTGTAGAGCTCGATGTACTCGGAGCCGTCGACCGTAGGACGCGCCATGATCTCGGTGATGTAGAGCGGTAGGGGAGCTGCGCGGTGGGTCGTGTCACTGGGCGAACCGCCTGCAGGCTGTATGCTATTGCGCTGCCCTGGGGTAGCGAAGTGCGCCTGCGGGGTGGCTGCGCCCCAAAACTCTTGGCTCTTGTCGCCCGTGGGGGAGAAGTATCGCTCGAGGGCTACGCCACGCTGATTGCGTCGCTGACCGAGGAGACCCGGGTCGTAGCGAAAGGTTTCCACAACCGTTGAGTCGGCATGACGAAGCAGCTCGATGGTGAAGCCTTTGTTGGCAAGCTGTGGCAGCGTCTTGCTCTGAGTCAGACTATCGCGTGGTGCTTCATAGAAGACGGTGATGCCCTCTACCGAAGTGGTGAAGGCGTGATACCCGCCCGCTGGGATCGGGCAGGAGCGACTGCTCAGCGGATACCAGGTGGACACCTTGCCCCGTCGCCACACCCCGACCGAGTAACCACTGGCATCGAGCGTTTGACCGGTGGGGTTGTGCAACTCGATATACTCAGAGGCACCCGAGAGCGGGTTGGCCATAAACTCGCTGAAGGTGAGTGCCAAGCTATCTGGACGAGGCTGCGGCTGGTCATACTCGACGGCTATCCTGTAGATCGCATTCTCGACACGCTTGGCACTGGCGGTCCGTACCCCGCGGAAGGAGAGCGCATATTCACCCTCTGGGATTGACGCCTCACTCCTTATATAGATGCTTTTGCCCTCGGTAGAGGTGGCGAGCTTGCCCCACGAGGGAGCCACTGCGATGATCGCCTCCGAGAGGTCGGCCGGCTCGGCGCAGAGCATCTCGACCGTGTGCGGATCTTTCTGACGAAACTCTTGGTAAAACTGGCTCGCTGGTATCACATTGCGCTCACGAGTCAACTCCTCAGGAGAGACTAGTGTGGGGTAAACGTCGAGAAACTCCAGCGAACTGTGCTGCGCCCGAGTCTTGCTATACTCGCAAGCGAAGAGGAATGTGGTACTCTTGTAGTTGCTAGGCGCAGCGGGCGTGCTGCCTGCACTGCCCACATACTTGTAGAGGTCGGTCGCACGGTGTCGCACCCACATCGACCAGTGCGCCGTAGCTGTCGGGTCATACTGGATGACAAAGTCAACGACTCCGCCATCTTCGCGGATCTCGTCAAAGTAAGGGTACTCGATTAGCTTTTGAAACGAGATTTGCTTGATGCGTCCATTACTTTCTAAAGCGACATTGCTCTCTGCCAGGAAGAGAGCCTGTTTGTTGTCCATCTTGAGCACCACATAGTTGAAGGTGCCGTCAGCTAGAGCCTCGTAGCAGTAGAGGAGGAGCTTCACATTGTTGCCCTTGGTCGGGGTGTAGTCGAGTTGCACCTTGCCCTGCCAGGTCATCTGCTTGCTGAGGGGCACTTTTGCCTTGATGTAGGCGTAGTTGGTCGTGCTACTAGGCTTGCTGTCGTTGAGTTGTAGCCCTCTGATGGGATCGCAGCGAAACTTGTCGAGCGTCCCCCGCCATACGGAGGGCGAGAGCGAGACGCTATCGGCAAAGTGCGCCTGCCACTGCCCCACGACAGACCAACTGCTGAGCAATCCTAAGATGAGTGCAAACCAGATCCAGCGAAGGCGCATAGCTTCTCTTCTTTAGCTAGTTAGCTGGTGTAATGCCGTCACGCTTGAGCATTGCGGTGAGTGTGGGTTTGCGTCCTCGGAAGCGTACATAGAGCTCCATCGGGTCTAGCTCGTCACCCCGCTCTAAGATCTGATGCCGGAAGTCGGTAGCAACGGTCGGAGAGAAGATCCCCTCCTCGCTAAATCGCTCGAAAGCGTCCGTGGCAAGCATCTCGCTCCACTTGTATCCGTAGTAACCAGCGGCGTAGCCTCCCGCGAAGATGTGACTGAAGGCGGTGGCGACGATATGCTTCGGGTGCTGCGGGTCACGCTCCCTGTCGCGCAGGGTGGTGCCTCGGAGGGTCTCCCGCTCGTAGGTGTAGAGGTCGTCGGGTAGGCTTTCGCCCTCGGCCAAAGTGTGGTAAGCCATATCCAGCTTGCCAAAGATCACCTGTCGGATGGTGCTGTAACCGACGGGGTATTGAGTCGCCTGGATTGCTTTGTTGAGGAGCTTAGCGGGGAGCGGTTCGCCCGTCTGGTAGTGCTTAGAGAGCAGCTCGGTGACCACCTCGGGCTGGAGAAGATAGTTTTCCATAAACTGGCTCGGGAGCTCCACAAAGTCACGCTCTACATTGGTTCCCGACATAGAGCTGTAGCGTGTCTGTGTGAGCAAGCCGTGGAGCGAGTGACCGAACTCGTGAAGGAGCGTGTGTACCTCCGAGAGGGTGAGCATAGCCTCCTTGCCAGCCGTCGGCGGGGTGAAGTTCATCACGAGGAGGATATGCGGGCGCTGCGTGGGCGTCCACTCCCGTAGGTTGTTCATCCAGGCACCGCTGCGCTTGCCCTTGCGGGGGAAGAAGTCGAGGTAGAGCAGTCCGAGATGCGACCCGTCGCTGTCTAGCACTTGGTAGGGACGCACGTCGGGATGATAGACGGCGACCTCCTCAGCGGGTGCGAAAGTGATGCCGTAGAGTCGTGTGGCAATGGCGAAGACGCCCGAGATAACCTGCGAGAGCGGGAAGTAGGGACGTAGCTCCTCCTCCTTGACCCCAAAGGTCTGCTCGCTGTGCCGCTCCATATAATAAGAGAGGTCCCACGACTCTAGCTCGAAGCCCGCCTCACGATCCAGCTCGTCCAGTTCATCAAGCGCGGTCTGTCGGTAATACTTGGTCAGGTCGTCGAGGAGCTGATCTACCTGCTCAGGGCTGTTGCACATGCGATGCTTGAGGCGGTAGGTCGCATAGTTGGGATGTCCGAGTAGTCGTGCCAGATTGCCACGGAGTGTCGCTATCTGACGAACGATCTGCCGATTGTTTTGCTCGTTGTCACGATTGCCCACGCTGCCCCGTCCTAAGTACATCTTGTAGCGTAGCTCTCTGTCGGCACAGTGCTTCATGATGGCACCCACATGCGGAGCCGAGAGGTCAAAGAGATAGCCCTCGCCATGCGCTTCGGAGGCAGTGCGTGCTTTCTCTCGAGCATCGTCTAGGATCTGCTGAGGCAAGCCACGTAGGCGGTCGCTTTCGTCAGCAGGCACAAAGAGCGTCCAGGACTCCTCGTCGCAAAGTTTGTTTTGCGCAAATCGTGTGGTCAACTGACTGAGCTGCTCATTGATCTCTCTAAAACGCTCCCGCTCGGCACCAACGAGCAGAGCACCATTGTCCGCAAAGCCCTCGTAGCTCTCGGTCAGGAGGCGCAGGTCAATCTCGTCCAGGTGCAGCTCCTCGCGCTGGTCATAGACGGAGCGAATGCGGGCGAAGAGCGCCTCGTTGAGCAGCGTATCCGTCGACAGCTTGCTGAGCCAATCGGAGAAGGTCTCCGAGAGCTGCATCATCTCGGGACACGAGTAGGCGGAGAGCAGATTGTAAAAGGCTGCTGTGACCGCCTCCAGAGCCTCGCCACTCTCCTCGAAGCGACGAATCGTATTGTCAAAGGTGGCTGGCTCACGCTGTGCCGTGATTGCATCGATCTCCGCACGATGCAGCGTGATCGCCTCCTGCATAGCCGTGCGGAAGGTCTCCATCGTCTGCTCTATGGCAGTGGCGGAGGAGAGGTCGAAGAACTGATCAAAGGGGAAGCTCCCGTAGGGAGTTTCGGGAGCGGTAAAGAGTTCGCTTAGCAGTGCTGTCGCCTGAGGCGTGGTTGCGGTCATATATAAGGAGTTGGGTAGGGTTGGTTTACTTAGCCAACTGATCTTCCAGCTGAGCTATCTTTTTGTTTTGGTTTTCGATGGTCTGCAGGAGCGCGCTGAGCTCCTCATTACCCATAGAGGTGGGGTACTCGGCAGAGACGCGGAGGAGGAAGTCGCTCAGGACGTTCATATAGTTGGTAAAAGCGGCGTAAGGCGTTTCGTAGGGCGAGAATGCGCCTGGACCGCCCAACTTAGTGGTCATATAGAAGAGGTGATCGGAGCCCTGCAAGTTGATCCAGTCCTCCAGTAGTCGCTGGTCTCGTGAGAGACGGATGCGCTCGCCCCACTCCTCGAGCTTCTGTATGACACATTGCTGTAGCTCATTGCCCGTCCATAGCGAAGTGTCTCGCTCCTCGCCCATACGGCTCACCGGATAGGTCGCTTGTATTGTGTCTTGCGGGGTGCAGTGCGTGGCAATCTCTTGAGGCGTGGTAAAGGTGAAGCCCCGCTTAGAACCCTGCTCGGGAAGAGCTCGGAAGAACTCAAAGATGCCAGTCTCACGGCTCCAGACCGATCCGAGTGTCTCTAGAGGCAGAGAGACCAAAGCATAGTCGCCCTGCTCAGCCTCCAGCGTCGCAAAGAAGCGCTCCGTCGTGTAGGGGTAGAGCGGACTGTCGTACCGTGCGAAGTCGTGGGCGATCGCATCGGAGAGCTCTGCGTGACGCATCAGGAGAGCCATGCCCTCGGTCGTTGCGTTGTACAGGTAGTTAGGACTCTTCCACGCTAGGAGGTGCTTGGCGCCCTCGGTGACGATCGCTTTGTACCCTTGGCTATGAGCCACCTGTGCGATGCGGTCGCTGTAGATCAGCTCAGGATTGGAGAGCGTCATGGGAGAGACCCCAAGGAGCGAACTGATACGGGTGCGGTACATGCGCAATTGGTTCGCATACTCCTCCTCATCGTACAGCCCGCAGAGCCCGTGCGAGATCGGCTCGCCGAGTATCTCGATGTGCCCGCTCTTAACCAGTCGCTTGAGTAGCTGGATCATGTCCGGCGTGTGCAGCTCCATCTGTGTGAGCACCGAGCCTGAGAGCGTGAGGGCAACTCTAAAGTCGGGATGCGCCTCGATCAATTGCTCGATCAGTTCGAGGGCTGGTCTATAGGAGCGGTCTACCACTTGACGCAGTATCTCCTCATTGGCAAAGTCGTCGTAATAGTAGTGGTCGCTACCGATATTGAAGAATGGGTAGTTCTTGAGCCTAAACGGTTGGTGTAGGTAGAAGTGAAGTATAATCTGTATCATAGGAAGGTGGAGAAGTCGTTTGTCAAAGTATTATACAAGTCGGTCGTAGATAGCTCTGAGGCGCAGTCCAGCTTTGCTCCAGACGATGTTGTTGACCTCCTCGAGACCCTTTTGCTTGAGATGCTCGTGGAGGGTCGGATAGGAGACGAGGGCGTGCATAGCGTCGGCCATAGCGTCCACGTCCCAGTAGTCGGTCTTGATCGCGTAGCGCAGGATCTCGGCGCAGCCACTCTGCTTGGAGATAATGCTCGGCACGCCACACTGCATAGCCTCTAGCGGCGAGATGCCAAAAGGCTCCGACACCGAGGGCATCACGTAGACGTCGCTCGAGCGCAGCATCTCATACACCTGCTGCCCTCGCAGGAAGCCCGTAAAGTGAAAGCGGTCGGCTATACGCTTGCGAGCCACGAGGTCAATCATCTTGTCCATCATATCGCCATTGCCCGCCATCACAAAGCGGATGCCGTCGGTATGCTGTAGCACCTTGTGGGCCGCCTCGACGAAGTACTCAGGTCCCTTTTGCATGGTGATGCGCCCCAGGAAGGTAATCACCTTGTCGCCCGTATGCTGCTTATTGGGCAAAGCTAATAGCTCAGGACTAAGTGGCTCGACAGCGTTGTGGACGGTAAAGACCTTGTCGGGGCTCTGACCATACTTGTCGATGACGGTTCGTCGGGTCAGGTTGCTCACACAGACGATAGCGTCTGCGTAGTCCATCCCTTGCCGCTCGATCGCATAGACCTGTGGATTGACATTGCCACGACTGCGGTCGAAGTCGGTCGCATGCACATGGATTACCAGTGGCCGCCCCGTCACCATCTTCGTATGAATCCCCGCTGGGTAGGTGAGCCAGTCATGCGAGTGAATGATGTCGCACGGCACCGTCCGCGCTATGACGCCCGCCACGATCGAGTAATTGTTGATCTCCTCCAGCAGGTTGTCCGGGTAAGCTCCGCTAAACTCCAGACAGCCCAAGTCGTTGGGGCAGCGATAGCGAAAGTCATCGTAAATGTGCTCTCTCGCAGCTTGGTAGTAGGTCACCTCCGCCTCATTGTGTAGCCGTGAGCGCAGGTACTCGGTACTATGATCATGGTAAACGATCGGCGTGCGGTCAGCGCCAACCAGCGTAATGTGCGAAGTATCCTCATCGCCATACAGCTTAGGCACGACAAAGGTTATATCCATATCGCTCTGCTCGGCCATACCATTGGTCAAGCCGTAGCTAGCCGTGCCTAGCCCTCCCGAAATGTGTGGGGGAAACTCCCACCCGTACATCAATACTCTCATCTTGTAGGACGCTCTTCGTTGCTGGTTGTATAGTATAGGTAGTTAGCCAGAGGGGTCTCCTCACTATTGTATCGCTCCAGGGTCACCAAGGCGCGCAAGACCTCCGCACAGCTCATCGCAAAGGAGATACCTCCGTGACTATCGTAGGGCGGGTTGCCGTCGTACAGCTCGCTCAGTGTCGAGATACCGTGATGCTGTAACTCATCCTGTATATCTCCTAGTAGGCGCGCCAGGTGGGTCACACCGCTACGACCATTGATCTTCAGATAAGCATCCGTGTAGGCACCCAGTAGCCACGGCCACGCGGAGCCATTATAGTAAGCATGCTCCCGCTGCTCCTGAAGTCCGCTGCACTGCTCCACATAGCCCTCACTGCGGGGACTCAGCGAGCGAATACCCTTTGGCGTGAGTAGCTCAGAGGTTACAATCCCTAGCACTTGTCGCTGCTTAGCACGGCTCAGCGAGCAGAACGGTAGCGAGATAGCTATCAGCATATCGGGACGGACAGCCCGCTCACGATACCCCTCCTTGGTCACGTAGTCATATAGGTAGCCATAGGGATTGACAAAAGTCTGCTCGAAAGCAGGTCCCAAGCGTTCGATCACGCTCGCCAGCTCCTCGGGAAAGCTCTCTGCGCCACGAGCCTCACGGTAGAAGCAGAGCGCATTGTACCACAAGCCGTTGACCTCCACCAGATAGCCCCGTCGTGGCACGACCGCTTGACCCGCTATTGTTGAGTCCATCCAGGTGACTGGAGGCGTGCCACTGCCCTCGGCATAGAGCAGCCCGTTTGGCTCGATGCGCAGTATCGGGTGGCGGTCGCTCAGGTAGTATTCGATGATGCGCCCCACGAAGTCTAGGTAGAAGGTGCGGTGGCTGTCGTCTGGATACTCAGCGAGGAAGAGCTGTATAGCCCGTATCGCCCAGAGCCCCACGTCGGGGTCGCGCACCCCCTCCATATCTAGCGGGAGAGCGATCTGCTTGATGAAGTTGATGCTGCTCCGTATGAAGGTGCTCATCACATTGTGAAAGCGCTCTGGGTGGTCACTGTAGATCGAGCACCCAGGCAAAGCGACCATTTCATCCCTCGCCCGCACCCCATACCATGGGAAGCCCGCTAGGATGTAGTGTCGATTGGATTCTGGTTTATAGTAAAACTGGCTACAAGCATTGCGCAGACAGCTCCGCAGATCCACCCGTGCCTTGCGGTGCGCCACCTCCGAGTCAAAGAGCGCAGGCAACGTGGTCACATCTACCTCCTCTAGCTGAGCGGTGAAGTAAACCGACTCGCCATTGCGTAGCTCCATCTCGAAGTAACCTGGCGAATAAAGGTCTTCGCAGCTTTCGTACCCTCGTATCTGCTCCTTAGGATAGTGCAAGTTCTTGATCCAGTAGCCCTCATCGACCCAATGCGAGGGGGCATCCACCTGCATATACAGGTCCGGATAACCCTCATAGAGACAGGTGCGCACACCCGTTGTGCCGACGGGGTGGACGGTCGTGTCGGCGGTCTCGTTCTCATGCGATAGGAGGATCACATCTCTAAAGGCGACCACCGGGCGCAGCCGCAGCGTGGTCTCGCTGTGGCTGTCGAGGAGCGTGAACTTGATAATGACCTGATTCTTGTAGTGGCAGAAGATCGACTCCCGCTGCAGGACCACCCCGCCCACGCGGTATATCGTGCGGGGCATCTTGTCTATGTTGTACTCTCGTATGTACTTGTGCCCATTGGGATAGACCGTGCCATCGCCGTAGAGATGCACCCCAAGGTTAAACTCCGCCCCATGCTGTATCACCGTCGCGTCTAGCGACGAGAGTAGGATGTGGTTGTGCTGGCTCAGGTGAAGCAGCGGCACCACGAGGAGACCGTGATACTTGCGCGTGTTACACCCCACGAGGGTCGTACAGTTGAAGGCACCCCCACGGTTAGAGCGTATATGCTCCAGCTGTAGCGAGCGGTCTAGGTTAGAAAGTGTCGTGCGGTCAAACTTGAGATAACTCATAGATAGTAAATTACTTGGGAGTCATGATGCGATCGCTCCTCGATGCGCGCCAGAGACAAGCGTAGTGTGGCGAGGTGACGAGCGGTCTTGAGGATAGTCCTCTCTGCGTTGCTAAGATACGAATTAACCGCTGAACGGAGGTTAATTTCCCGCTAAACGAACAGTTTCCTCCGAAGAAACTAGAGTTTCCTCCGAAGAAACTGGAGTTTCCTAGGTATGAAACTAGAGTTTCACCCAAGTGCTACTGATAGTTGGCTCAAAAAAAAGACTAGGGGACGAGTCCCCTAGTCAGGCAGATAGAGTAAGAGTTTGTGAGGATTAGAACCACTTGTCGATCTCCTCGGAGGTGAGCGAGACCATGATGGAGCGTCCGAGCGGGTCGAACTGCGAATTGGGCGTCAGGAAGAGGTCGGAGATGATCTGACTGGGCTGGGCAGCACGCGCGTGGAGTGTGTGGCGCACCAGTTCGCTGGCTTGGCGCAGGGCTTCGCCGGAGAGGAAGAGTTGCGCGAGCTGCATCGCCTGAGAGAGCTCTGTATCGCTCTCTTCACGCTCCAGCTGATCGAGGTATTCGCCGAGCGTCTGGGTGATCATATCGGCAACTCCGATGGGGCGGAGCGGCTTGGGGACAGAAGTTATGAGGTAGACGTTTTCGTCTGTATCTGCGGAGGCTTCTTCTTGCGGGGTGATCTCAAAGCCGATCTGTCGTAGGCTCTCGACCAACTCGTGATGCATCGGGTAGAGATCGCTGGGTAGCGACAGCTCCTCGGCAAAGAGTAGCGGCTGTGCCTGATCGGGTTCGAGCGTGAGGGTGGCTATCTGCTGCTCGTAGTAGATGCGTAGCAGCGCGCGATCGATCTGTATGACTGCAAGACGGTCGCTCATCGTGGTGAAGAGGTAGCGCTCCTGAAAGGTGTAAACCAGGTTGGTGCTATTGGCAGCTGGCTGAGCGGGGCTGGCGGAGACCGCAAAGAGTGGATCTGTCGCCGAGGGGGTTGCCCCTGTGGGTTGGCTTGCGGGAAGCGTTGACTCGCCTCGTCGCTGCTGGAAGTCGTCGATAAAGTTTTCCCAATGAGCGGGCGAGCCGCTACTCAGCGGGGAGAGTGGGTCGAGGGGATTCTGGTCGTCCGTTGGGACCGCCTTAAAGGGATTGTACTCAGGGTCTATCTGCACGGGCGGTGGCTGGAGCGTACTGCTACTCTGTCGTGTGGCATCGTAGGCCGGTATGTCGATGAGCTGGTCGGTGCTAAAGGTGATGGCGGGCATAGCACTGGTGGTGCTGAGGTGCTCGCGTAGCACTACCATGAGGAGCTTGAAGATAGCCTGCTCGTCGAGGAACTTGATCTCCGTCTTGGTCGGATGTATATTGACATCGATGCGACTGGGGTCTAACTGAAAGTAGATGAAGTAGTTGGGCTGGCTACCTGGCGCGACGAGATCCTCAAAGACGTTCATGACCGCACGGTGGAAGTAGGGGTGCTTCATGTAGCGTCCATTGACAAAGAAGAACTGCTGGGCACCTCTGCGCTTAGCATCACGAGGCAGGGTGATGAAGCCCGAGACGTTGGCTAGGGGACCCTGGTACTCGATCGGGATGAGCTGCTTGGAGTAGCTCTTGCCTAGGAGGTCTACAATGCGGTGCTGCAGATCGCTCTTGGGGAGGTTGCGTATGAGCTTGCCCTCGGAGTAGAGGGTGAAGGCGATCTCGGGGTAGACCAGAGCGATGCGCTCGAACTGGCGGTAGATGTGTCGCAGCTCCGTCTCGGAGCCTTTGAGGAAGCGTCGACGTGCGGGGACGTTGTAAAAGAGATTCTTCACCGTCATAGAGGTGCCTACCTCGGCAACGGTGGGGGAGGAGCTGATGACCTCGGAGCCGTTGATCAGGAGCTTGTAACCTATGTCGCTGTCGGCCTGTCGTGTGATCAGCTCGATCTGAGCTACTGCCACGATGGAGGCAAGCGCCTCGCCACGAAAGCCCATGGAGCGGAGCGTGAAGAGGTCGTCGACGGAGGATATCTTGCTGGTAGCGTGCCGCTCGAAGGCCATACGAGCATCTAGCGGACTCATGCCGACGCCGTCGTCGATGACGCGCATGAGCTCTTTGCCCGCATCTTGTAGCTCGATGGTTATCTGCGTGGCATGGGCATCGATGGCGTTTTCGACCAGCTCTTTGAGCATAGAGGCTGGTCGCTGGATCACTTCACCAGCGGCTATCTGATTGGCAATGCTGTCGGGGAGAAGGTGGATGATTTCGCTCATAGGAAGGAGAAGAGGGGACCCTGTCTATAGTATAGTACCCAGACGATGAAACCTAAGAGGATGAGCGTCAGGATGCAGCGCAGGATGATGCCCGAGCGGGCGTAGTTGTCTATGCCTCGGTCTCGCTGCTTCTTGAGATGACGTGTGCCTCCGTAGAGACTCTCCGAGAGACTCTCACGAAACGCTTCGCCAGATCCGTAGTCAGCCTCTACTTGCTTGTCGTGGGCTTTGTTGGCGTCGTCGCTACTTCCTGCTGTGTCGGAGCCTTCGGCAGCTTCGAGCTCTCGTCTGATCTGCTCGATGCGTCGCTGGAGCTGCTCCTTCTTGGGGTCCCAATAGATGGGCTTGTGGTTGAAGCTGCGCGGTTGTCGTGGTCTATATATGAGTCCCATGAGTATAGAGGTAAAAGGTGTATGTAGCTCTGGAGCGAGTCTGCGGGAGACTGTACGGAGCTGCTGTCGCTCTCTAGTGGGCGACGTATGTAGATGGAGAGTGGCGTCTCAGCTACGGCAGTCGTGTCGGAGGCTGCCGCTGGCTTAGATTCTGCAGGCTTGGGCTTCTCGATGGCTTGCTGGTACTCCTTGTAAAAGGCTTGCCAGGCGGCTAGTCCGTCGAAGCCTTGGCTCATCTTGCTGTTTTGACCTTGCAGTGTAGCGAGCGAGTCGGTAGACTCTAGCTGTGCTGTGCGGTCGGGGATGACATCTTCGGGCGTGAGCGGACGCTTGTCGCCATGCCACTCGGCACCGCTCATCTGACGCAGCTCATCGGTGAGGTCTTGGATCGGGTGGATCGTCCCCTCAGCCTTGCCATGCCAGAGGATGTGGTCGAGCTTGTCATCGGCAATGTAAACGTCCATTTGCGGGTTTCGCACCTGAGCAAGAGCGTAGTAATGCTTCGCTTTCTCCTGCTGCAGGTAGTAGCGTGACTCCACGTTGGAGCGATAGAAGGCATGGTCGAGCGTGCCTTCGCGAAAGTAAGCTTGGATCGTATCGGCCTTGACACGGTCCTGCTTGACCGAATCAATCCAGCGCACGGTCGAGGCGTTGGGCCAAGCGAAGGCGTGGTCGATCGTATCGTTGGCAAGGTGAGCATAGATGGTGTCACCCTTGAGCTGTGTCGAGTCGTTCCACAAGATAGGACTGCCAAAGAGCTTGATGAGCGAGTCGACGGAGAAGTAGTGTATGGAGTCACCGATGGCCTGTATATCCTTGCGGTAGAGGCGCACATCGTGGTACCCCTTGGTGTACTTGACCTCTAGCGAGTCGGTGGTGCCTGGGGCCGGAGGTAGATTGCGCTTGATGCCCTCCATGATCTGGGCAGACATATATAGAGTGTCCTCCTCGGAGTAGTCCATGACGTAGGCTCGTCCTGTGGCGTAGGTATAGCCATTGGCCTCATCGAGATAGCCGTAGTCACCGAAGTAGGTTACCTTGTCCTCTTGGTTGTCGATCACCACATCGTAGAAGGCCTGGCAGATCTGTCTCTTCTTGTCGTAGAGTATCGAGTCGCCCGTCATGGTGCCATCGGGATGCGTGACGAGCGAGCGATCGAGGAGGATGCTCTGCTCGGTGTCTGTATTGTAAAAGCCACGGTCGGTCTCGATCGTGACCGAGTCTTTGGTCTCTATGAGGGTGGGGCTGACAATACGACAGATCGAGGTCTTCGTATTGTAGTGCAGTATGTCGGTGTCGAGGGTAAAGCGGTCGTTCTCTAGGTGCACATCGTTCTGAAAGAGTGCCTCGTCGGAGCTGGTGTTGTACTCACCGTAGATAGAGGTGAGCGTATTGACCGAGTCGGCCAGGGTGCCGAAGTTGTCGTAGTAACCGACCTTTTGGTTGCGATCGTAGAAGAGCCTTTCGGTGAAGAGTGTCGTCACATTCTTCGTCAATATCACATTGTCGTGGAGCTCTGCCATGGCGGTCATACCGTCGTACAGCATCTCTCCAGCGGTTATCGAGATCGAGTCTCCCTCTAGGATCTGCACATGACCGAAGGCGTCAAAGGAATTGGTCGTCTCGTTGAGATTGGCACTGTCGCAGGTCATGATCCAGCTGCCATGCCTGAGACGCACATTGCCCGTAAGGATGACAATGTCTGGGTGTATCTCCTGATCGTGTCTGAGTACATCGGCATGGTCGAGGATGATGAGCCGCTTGCCGCCCACCATCTCAGGGGGTGGTGCTGGAGCGTCTGTAACATGAGTGGCGGGGTGTAGCATCGCCGTACCGCCCCATAGTGGTAGTCCCACAAAAAGCACCAGAGCGACCGCTAGTAACCCGCTGAGGGTGAGTAGTAGTCGCTGTGTAGCGGTCACTTGGTGAGACTGAAAGGACATGAGACTCTATAGTCTAATGGGTAGAGATGTGGGTGCGCGATCACCTCCTCTGAGGAAGCGTAGGTACTACTTCTTGATCCAACCTGGATAGCGGAAGTCGCACTGCTGATAGTCAGGGCTGATGCGTATATAAGTACTCTTCTGGTGCTGGACGATCCACTTGTCTAGCTCTTTCTGCTTCTTGTCCTGCAGAGCTAGCTGCTTGATGAGCTGAAAGTCGGTAGCCATGTCGGCACGGTGACCAGCGACGCGACGCTTGAGCTTGAGGAGTACGACCTGCGTATTACCGTTTGCGTCTTGAGAGACAAAGGCTGGAGAGACATCGCCCACCTGCATCTTGTCTACATAAGAGGCGAAGTCTTGCTGCAACTCGGACATGGTAAAGAGTGCCGTGCCGTAGCGGTCGCTCTCGTAGTCTTCGTTGAGGAGGAGACCAAAGTTGTTTTTCGTCTCATCGACGTTGCTACATAGGACGACGGCATCGTCAAAGGAGGTCTTGCCATTGCGTACCTGCACAGCGACAGAGTCCGCTTTGTTGACGGCTTGCTGTAGTTTGTCCGGAGCCACGCTCGGCTTGAGGAGTATGTGACGGAAGTTGATCGTGTTGTCACGCTTCTCGATAAGCTGTACGATGTGATAGCCCGTGGCGGTACGTATGATAGGAGAGACCTGCTTGGTATCGGTCAAAGCGAAGACAACCTGGGCAAACTCAGGCTCTAGAGAGCTGCGAGCCACGAAGCCATACTCACCACCACGCAGGGATGTGCGAGAGTCCTGTGAGTAGAGGCGAGCAATCGTTGAGAAGTCGCGACGCCCAGCGACTATATCGTCGGCGTAGCCTCTGAGCTGCTCTTTGATCTGATCAATAGCTGCCAGCTCGATGTCAGGCGTGATACGAAGTGCTTGGACCTCGACGACATCTGGTATGTATGGCAAGCTGTCTTGGGGTATCTGAGCGTAGTATGAGCGGATCTCTGTGGGTGTTACCGCCACTCCCTGGATGATCTTCTGCTGCATCTGTCGGACTATCTCATTATTGACCGCCATGATGCGCTGCTGCTCACGAATGCTGGAGTAGGGACGGTTGAAGTACTCCTCGAGACGCTCACGAGAGCCTATCTGCTGCACGAGGCTCTCCATAAAGTTGTCTACAAATCGGTCTACCTTAGTATTATCTACCGAGATACTATCGATCTTAGCTTGGTTCAGGAAGAGCATCTGGACAGCTAGTTGCTCCGTAAGGTAGCAGTCGGGGTTTCCCTCGAGAGGCATCCCCTGAGAGCGCATGTAGAGCTTTTGGTTTTCTATCTCAGACTTGAGGATAGGCTCATCGCCCACGGTCCATATAACCTCATCGACGACAGATCCTGCGAGGGTCTTCTGCTGCGGTGTCTGAGCCGTCAGAGAGAGGCTAGCCAGCAAAGACAAGAGCATGGACGCTATCATCCAGCGTGCGGGTGATGTAGATGATCTATAGGTAGACATAAGAGTTGTATTGCTAATGTGGTCTTATTGGTTGCAGGAGAAGATGAGCATAGCGAGTCGTAGCTCCGCCTCGTTGTAGAAGTCTTCGTACTCGCTGATGAGGTCGTCTAGCGTGCATCCTGGGTGGTCCTCTAGATACTCCTTCAGCTCGTCGTAGCTATCCTCACCTAGCTCAGAGGCTATGAGGTAGTTGAGCTTGACTTTGGTGCCAGACTTGACGATACGCTCCAGCTCGGTGAGCAGATCGTCGGTGCTGATAGAGTGTGAGATAGCTATATCCTCAAGGAGCACCTGACGGTCTAGCTGCTGTACGATAGAGATATGCTGCTTGGTATTGTTAGGCAGTGTGCGGATCTTGTAGTCCTCGGGTCGCTCGATCTCATACTCCTCGACATAGTTACGTATGACACGGACGAAATCCTCGCCATATCGATCAGCCTGCTCGACATTGACACCCGAGATGTTCTTAAGCTCAGGCAACGTAATCGGGTATAAGGTAGACATCTCCTCAAGAGCAGCATCTGGGAAGACCCCATTGGGCCCCAGCCCGAGCTTGATGCTGAGCTTCTTGCGCATATCCTTGAGTATGTTGTATAGAGCGGGATCGGTAGAGGCTGTACGTCCACGTCCACTAGATGCAGAGCTATCCGTCTCCTCATCATCGTCTAGATCCTCATCGTCATCTAGATCCTCCTCATCGGGAGTTACAATCTTGAACGAGGTCGGCTTCTTGATAAACTTCTTGCCGCTCGGTGTGACGCTCAGGATACCATAGGTCTCTGTGCTCTCGATCAGGTACTGCAGTACCAGAGCACGCTCTACGACTAGCTCCCAGACATCTCGTGAGTAGTCGCTGCCTATACCATAGGACTTCAGCTTGTCGTGATGAAAGTCTTCAATAGGAGCGGTGTCGCAACCTAAGATCACATCGATGACGTGATCCTTCTTAAATTGTTCTTTGAGCTCCAAGACCGTTTGGAGCAGTTGTTTCAAAAGCTCTTTAGCCTCCATTGTTTTCCTGTTTTTTGCACAATTGTCGCACGCTCCACAGTTCTCCTGATCATATCTCTCTCCAAAATAATAGAGCAGATATGCCCGTCGACACATGGGCGTGAGTGCAAAGGTAGAAGTTTTTGCGAGTAATTGCCTACCTATCTCCTGCTCGGCGATAGGTTTTCCCTGCATAAAGTTCTCCAGCTTCTGTATATCCTTCTCATTATAAAAGGCTAAGCAATATCCCTCGCCACCATCACGACCTGCACGTCCTGTCTCCTGATAGTAGCCCTCGAGGCTCTTAGGCATGTCGTAGTGTATGACGTAGCGTACATCGGGCTTGTCGATACCCATGCCAAAGGCTATCGTGGCAACGATCACACGGCACTCCTCGCTCAGGAAAGCATCCTGATTGGCCGAGCGCTCCTTAGCGTCTAGTCCGGCATGGTAGGGGAGTGCCTTGATGCCGTTCATCTGGAGCAGCTTGGAGAGGTTCATCACCTTCTCACGGCTCATGCAGTAGATGATACCGCTCTTGTTGGGTCTCTTGCGGATAAATCGGATGATGCGCGCATTGACATCTTCGCCCTTCTCCTCGACGCTGTAGTAGAGGTTAGGACGGTTGAAGCTTGACTTAAAGATCCGGCCATCGAGGATGCCCAGATTCTTGCGAATGTCGTGCTCTACCTTAGGCGTAGCCGTCGCTGTGAGTGCGATGATCGGTCTGCGTCCTATTTCATCGATCACGGGACGTATCTTGCGATACTCAGGGCGAAAGTCATGCCCCCACTCGGAGATACAGTGCGCCTCATCGATCGCAAAGAAAGAGATCTTGACCTGACGGAAGAACTCTATGTTCTCAGCCTTGCCGAGCGACTCGGGCGCTACATAGAGCAGCTTCGTGTCACCCGCAGAGACATCGTGGTAGACCTGGTCGAGCTGTGCTTTATTGAGCGACGAGTTCAGCACGTGCGCTATATCGTTAGATCCAGTCGTCTCGCGCAGGGCATCGACCTGATTCTTCATCAGAGCAATCAGCGGGGAGACGATGATAGCCGTCCCCTCCATGATGAGTGCAGGGAGCTGATAGCATAGAGACTTACCGCTACCTGTAGGCATCAAGACAAAAGTGTCGTGACCCTCTAGCAGGCTTTTAATGATCTCTTTCTGATTACCCTTGAACTCTTCAAAGCCGAAGATCTTACTCAGTAGTTCTGTCAGATTGTGTGTCATGGTTCGTGAGATTGGTCATCCGGAGAGGCACTGTGATGCGCTCTCCACTGGTGGATTAACGATTACATAGGGTGTGCACTGGTTTGTGGCAGAGGTAGATTTAGTTGGCTAGAGAGGCAGTCATGCTCGGCGTCACCTTAGAGCGAGCATACTGCTCTGTGATACGTAGCGTCTTACGCTTCAGAGAGGGTATCTCGTACATCGCGTCGATCATGATCTTCTCCACGATCGAGCGCAGTCCACGAGCCCCCAGCTTTGTCTCGACAGCGACATGGACGATATACTTGAGTGCCTCCTCGTCGAAGGTGAGCCGTACGCCATCCATCTCAAAGAGCTTCTGGTACTGCTTCGTGATGGCATTCTTAGGCTCTACGAGGATGCGCAGGAGTGACTCACTATCTAGGGCGTCTAGATAGGTCAGGATAGGCAGACGTCCGATGATCTCGGGGATCAGCCCGTAGCGTCGGAGGTCTTGATGGGTAATGTGTGCCAGCAGATTGTTTTGGATCGTCTGGTAGTCCATCTGCTGCTCCTTATAACCCACCACGCGGGTGTTGAGGCGAGAACCGATGATCCGCTCTATGCCGTCAAAGGCACCAGCACAGATGAAGAGGATCTGCTGCGTATTGACCTGGATAAACTTCTGCTCGGGATGCTTGCGACCACCATAAGGGGGGACGTTGATGACACTCCCCTCGAGCAGCTTGAGAAGGCCCTGCTGCACCCCTTCGCCACTCACATCACGGGTGATGGAGGGGTTGTCGCCCTTGCGCGCTATCTTGTCAATCTCATCGATGAAGACGATGCCACGCTCTGCGGCAGCTACGTCGTAGTCGCAGTTTTGCAGTAGGCGAGAGATGATACTCTCTATATCCTCTCCCACATAGCCGGCTTGCGTCAGGACCGTCGCATCGACCATCGCAAAGGGCACCTGTAGCATACGAGCTATCGACTGGGCTAGGAGCGTTTTACCGCATCCCGTCGGTCCCACCATGATGATATTGCTCTTGGCGATCTCTACATCGTCTAGCTTGGAGCTATCGTCGCTCTTTTCGTCCTTCTCTTGGCTAGCCAAGATACGCTTATAGTGGTTGTAGACAGCCACCGAGAGATACTTCTTAGCATCGGTCTGCCCGATCACGTAGCGATCCAGGTAAGCAGCTATCTCCTGCGGCTTAGGCAGCGACTCGTAGGTGAGTGGCGCAAAGGCAGAGCCCTTGCCTCCCTGCTTTTTCTGTTCAGTAGGGTCAAGCGTGGGGCCAGAGACCAGCCCGTTCTGATAGAGCAAAGCGTAGATCTGCTCCGCGCAGTCACTACAGATCTGCGCAGAGCCCTCGGCACCTATTAGTATAGGCACCTCGCTCTCAGGACGATTGCAGAAAGAGCATCGACGCTCTATCGAGTTACTTTTCTTTGCCATCTGCCTTCTTGTCCTTAGCTACTTGCTTAGAAGATACGAGTACCTTATCGATCATGCCATACTCCAGCGCCTCCGAGGCGGTCATCCACTTGTCACGATCGCTGTCTCGCTCGATCTCCTCGACAGAGCGACCCGAGTGATCGGCTATGATCTTGTAGAGCTCAGCCTTCACCTTGAGGATCTCCTTAGCAGCGATCTCTATGTCGCTCGCCTGGCCTTGCATACCGCCCATCGGCTGGTGTATCATCACCCGCGAGTGGGGTAGTGCATAGCGCTTACCCTCGGCACCCGCTACGAGGAGGACAGCGGCCATCGAGGCGGCCATACCGGTACACATCGTCGAGACATCGCACCCCACGTACTGCATCGTATCGTAGATGCCAAAGCCCGCATAGACCGACCCACCAGGGCTATTGATATAGATCGAAATATCCTTGCCAGGATCTGCATTGTCTAGGTACAGAAGCTGCGCCTGGATCACATTGGCCGTGTAGTCGTTGACCTCCGTGCCGAGGAAGATGATACGATCCATCATCAGGCGGCTGAAGACATCCATCTGCGCCACGTTGAGCTGACGCTCCTCGATGATGGTCGGATTGATGTAGCCAGTAGAGGCGGTTATGTAGTCGTTGAGAGCATTGGTATTCATCCGAAGATGAGCGTGTGCATAGTGGACGAAGTCCTTATTATGGTCTGTCATAGTGATGAAGCAGAGTTAAGTGAGTTACTATTTATAGGTTAAAGGAGCGAAGCCACGCTTCACTTGCTAAAGGTTAGAGCCAGTCGAGTCACCCCGCCCTAGCTTAATTCAGAAACAAAGATAACGTTATTTCTGAACATACGCTACACCCCTCACTCAGATCTCATCTGTGTTTATCAAGTCGGCTATCTGACAATAAGATGGATCATAACGCTCCGTATTGTCAGCAAACTCCAAGTAGCCTGAGTGGATGTGGGTGGTGGGCACTCTTTTATCTAAGTCAAACTGAACCAAAAGGTAGAGCGGGCAGTGCCTCATGTTGAGATAGAGTCCTGGGTGCTCCTCGATGTCTGAGTTGTTGAGTAGTTGAGGTGTAGCACTGATCTCAAATAGATGCTGCCCCTCGTCTCGTCTTGTGTGAAAAAGGAGATAGCGGATCTCATCTAGATGACGGATGATCTCCATCCCCGCCTTCGTTGTCTTGATGCCGATAGCTATCTCTCCTGAGTTTAGGAACTTATGCAGCCTATCTTGATACATCATCACCGCTAGCACACCCTGGCGTGCACTCAAGCCGGGGGCTGTTTTACTATCTATCGATACGCTTAGAGCTTGCTGTGGATTGGTTCCGAGGGCACATGGCTCTACATAGTAGTCTTGTCGCAGCCTAGCCAAGAGTAGCTCATTAGCCTCCGTATCTTTATGGTCGAGGGCTAGAGACAGATACCGAGGATCTGAAAAAGGCCGATACACCTTCCCTAGTAGCTCCTGAAAGTGTACTCGCAGGTACTCCTCATTATCGACCCCCAGCTTAGCTCTCATAGCGTAAAAGTCATACTGCTCCTGCAGTGCTGACTGTATCTTTTCACGAAACAGGTTACGCACTTTTTTCTTCCACACACTCTTCTGGTAGTTATTCTCTCGAGCATAGAGCGACACCACGTAGAGGAAGTTTACATCGTAATGATAGACTAGGAGCGTATCACGATCGAAGAGGCGATTGTTGAAGTGTCGAGAGATAAAGGTGTTGTTTTCACGATCTGTCGTAGAGATATTGTCGGCATAGGAGAGATGCTCGTCCATCTTAGCACTGATGAAGAAGTTAGGCACGATATTGTACCCTTCGGTTTGATCATCACGGTACTTGGGGCTGTGTGCGCGCAGAGCAGTGTGGTCTGCCGAGTCATCTAGGAAGAGGTTGATATTCCATTGGATCACGTTACGCGCATAGGTAAACTGCTTGTAGACAGACTCCGACGAGATCTGATTGCCTATCTTATAGTACTTACTGTCTCCGATGTAGTAGATTGGCTTGTCGTCCTCATTGTTCGTTAGGCTCTGATAGCTATAGATGTGATCTACTCGCTTACCATCGCCTTGGTCTTTTAGTCCTCGTGGAGGTTCTTTGTCTCCAATGAGCTCGTCTATGATAGCCTCAAATACAATGTTAAAGCTCTTGACCAGCAGGTACTCACGTTGCTCTGCTACGATATTGATACGATGCGCTCTGTCAAAGAAGGCATAGCACATCTCCCACAGGCGCAGCTGTATGTCAGAGAAGTAGCGATACTTTATTTGCTTCAGTCGGCGAACGCCATAGCCAGATAGGTAGTGGTCGAACTTGCGCCCTTTGATCAGCTCATAGCCGAAGGCGATCTCTACGGGAAATCCGTAAGTATCACTGATGTAGTGAAGGATAGAGAGATAGATAATGATCAGCTCCTCATCGGTATCGACCTGTCGCTTCTTATTAATAGGGTCTAGGTAGATAGGACTCCCCTTTTGTATCCAGGCCGTAGAGTGGGCGATGGTGCGTGTCCAGTTGATCTTGTTATGCCCAGAGTGTATGTTGCGTAGCGTAGAGGTAAAGAAGTGCTGCTGCTCCTTGTTGAAGCGGAGGAGTGTCAGTAAGATGTCTAAGAAGGTATTGCTCAGCATACGCCTGCCCTTGCCCATCTCTGCTATCTTACGACGATAGACGATATCATTCTTGGGGTTGCTGTTATTGTAGACAACGATCGCTCGATAGATCCACACCGCAAAGTCGTAGATAAAGCTACGCTCCTCTGCGGTGAGCAGATCTGAGTCGTCTAGGTTGATGATGTCGTGTGGATCCAGTCGTGAGAAGACTCTATCCTGCTCATCTAGTAGCACCTTAGGTAGGATAAAGACACAGTCACGGAGGCGAGCGTTGTAGTAATAGCCTACATAGCTCACACTTACGGCCCCCTCTACATTCTCTAGAGGACTCAGCTCGTGCAGAATCTCCCGCACGCTCTCAGACCGATAGTTAAAGCCCTCGATGATTACCCTCACGGCTACTTTATCTACGCCTGACTGTCAGTCGCTTCTACTATATCGTCTCCCTTGATCAGATTGTCTAGAAACTGAGCGACGAGTTCTTCATTCACACGCTGTCCCTGAACCTCGGTCTCGTAAAACATCGGGAAGGTCATCTGACCACCCGTTGCCGTCTGAAACTCCTTGTCACTAAACCCGTAATCCTTAAAGACGTCGTTCCATAAGTAGAAGATCACCTTACTCACGAAGGTGTCTGCAGAGATTGTCTGGTTGTCCTGGGGCTTGACAAAGAAGTACCCGAGCTTCTTATCCTCACTATCGGTAACACTGCCTATCTTGCTATTGATCTGCTCTAGGAAGGTCCACCAGTCCCATGTTTTGCTAGCAGCCTCGATGACCCACCCCCTCTGTGCATTACGGATGGGGACATACTCCCACTCCCAGCGCCGCTTAAAAGCACTATCAATGGGGAATAGACTTTGGTCACTCGTATTCATCGTGGCGAGGATATGAAGATTCTTCGGGAGTAGGAGTAGCTCTCCAGACTTCACCTTGCTCATGACATCCTCATACTCCTCTGAGTAGAGTGCGTTAATCTCCTCCTCAATGCGCTCGTCAGGAGCAAAGCTACCATCCTGCTGGAAGTGCTCCTCAAGGTACTTGCAGATGTCACTATCCGCTACAATAGGGTACTCTGAGAAGCCCTCACTATTACGGTCTAGCAACTGAAAGAGATCGCCAAAGATCTGTGCACAATTGCCTCGGTTGATCTCCTCAATAACTAGATACTGAGGCTCTGGATAATGCTCCCACGCCTGAGTGTATGCCTTGAGGAAGGCTTGAGGCACGAAGTTGTACACGATTCGCTTTTCTTCCACTTGAGTACCGCTACTCTCATTTCGTGGCACAATCTCCATTGTGGGCTTGTAAGCCCCTACAAATGTTGAATAGTCGCTGTCAGGGTGAAATGTAGTGCGAATTAATTTCTTTCCAGTAGCTTGCAGACTCTTGATCTGGTATGACTTGCCAGTCCCTGGAGCTCCGTAGTAAATTACTTGAAGGGGTTGAGATGAGTGAGGCTGATTCCTTAAGCTTCCCTTAAGGTACATACCCGCCATTACAGACAAAGTTGCAGTGTATCCATATTCAAACTTGTCAATATCACTCTGCCCACTCAAAGCTGCTCTAGCTTCGTTTGACGTTGAGTTTGGGTGGTTACTCCAGTAGTCGATGTACTCTTTGAGCAACTCTTTAGAGATTGTACGGAGCCCTCTTGCTCCTCTACTATTGGACTCGACTAGATAGCAAAGCCGATCTACATCAACAATACGAACACTTCCATCTTCTGAAATGTCTCCTTTTTGCAATGGACGCATAAGTTCTTAGGATCTACATGATTGAATTAGGTCGCCTAGTGTTACATCTAAGAGTTCAGCGATATTATATTGGGTGGCGATAGAGCGTTAGTCGTCTTTTTGTAGGATCTCTAGACACAACATGCTCAAACGCATCGATTCACACAGCTCTCAGACTCTTTATGTACCTAGCTATGCAAAGATAGGCATTTTCATCCGTTCGGAGAGGGGAGAACGATCAGGGCTCAGGGCTGACGCATTATAATCGCTCTTTTAGAAGCTACACATGAGCGACAAGCGAGGCATAGATGAGGTCACTATATATAATGTGTCAGCCATGCCCTCTAACTTCTCCCCTCTAATTTCTAACCTCTAACCTCTAGTTCCTGTTTACATATCTTTACGGGGAAATTCGTCCGATTCTATCCTTTCTCGAATATCCACGTGGAAAATCTCAAATCCCCACGTGGAGAATTTTTATTTTCCACGTGGGCGTCAAAAAATTCCTCCGAAGTTTCATTTGATTCCTCCGAGGAATTTTTTATTTCCTACCTGGGAAATAAAAAATATCCACCTGGATATTTCGAAATATCCACGTGGAAATCACTTTTCCCCGACATGGTGCCGTTTCGATATGTCGTTGGGTCTAAATTATTGTGACAGGTCGGCAGTGAGTTTGCCCTGATGAAGACTGTTGACTTTTGCAACAGTCTCGTTTTGGGGTCGTATATCGCCGCGCGCAGTTCGTATGCTTTCGGAGGGAGGAGCGGAGCGGGGAACTAGTAGTTTAGCTTTTTGGTTGTGTGGGTGTCGCGCTCTGCGTAGGTATTGCGCTGGGTGAAGATGGCACGGAACAGCCGCCCGACGAGGTGCGACTGGCGAGCATAGTTCCTGAGCGAGACCGAGCGAAAGTCCACATCCTGAGGCCCGAAGCTTTGCGGGGAGATGTAGTAATAGGTCGCCTCCTCAAAGAGCTTTGCCAAGCGTCGAGGCGGCTTGGCTGTCTGGCTCATCTTCTTACTGCTGGGGCAAATGACCTCTATCCCCTCAGCACAGAGCCGCTCTACCGTAGTCGCTATGACCCGGTCGTAGGCCGCTACGAGGGGAGCCATGTCGAACTCCTTGTAGGCACTCTCGCCGATCTTCTGCACGGGGCGTATCTGCACCGTTCGGACGGGATAGTCACGGATTAAGTCGGGTAGACGGCTTAGCTCCTCCACATTGTCGCGATTGACCGTGTAGTTGAGCCGTACGGCGGGTGGGTTGTCTAGCGCCTTCAACCACTCTAGTAGCGTGACAAATCGTTGCCACTCGGCACCTACCATCAGCCGCTCATAAGTCGCTTGCGTGGTGCCATGCAGCGAGAGTGTCAGTTCGCTCAGTCCCGCCGTCACGAGTGCCTGCAGGGTCTCCTCGGTCAGGGCATTGCCATTCGTTATGACAGAGATCCAAGGAACGTGGTACTCCTGGCCCAGCTGTACGAGGCGAAGCATCGTCTCTGGGGTGAGCGTCGGCTCGGCACCGCAACCGATCTGTAGCCTGAGTGCCTGGGGAAAGAGATGAGCCGCTATCGCCTCGCAGTCGTCCGTGGTCAGCTTGCCACGCAGCGTAGCTCTATACTCAGGATCGCTAAAGTAGCACATCTGACAGCGGAGGTTGCAGGCTAAGATAGGGTCAATGAAAACGCCTATGTAGCGTCTCCTCAAGAGGTGCATACCGAGGACGGAGAGGAGCTTAAGGCGATCTCCTCCCTTACGGCTCAAGGTGCGCGCTAGTCGCTGTGTGGCGTGGGTGAGCTGGCTCATCATCCTCTCTGTCTCAGGTGGATTAGTGCGCTGCGAGCCAATCTTTGCCGGTGCCGATCTCCACGACAAGCGGTACAGAACACTCGGGCCAGGCACCCTCCATCGCTTCACGAACGAGGGCTGTGACACGATCCAGTTCGTCGAGATAGACGTTGAGGACCAGTTCGTCGTGCACCTGCAGGACGAGGTAGCTGCGTAGCTGTTGCTTCGTCAGCTCCTCCTCGACACGTATCATAGCGATCTTGATGATGTCTGCGGCGGTGCCTTGGATCGGTGCGTTGATCGCGTTGCGCTCGGCATTGCCACGCTGGGCTCCACGCGCCGTGCGGAGGTTGCGTAGCTGCCGGCGACGACCGAAGGCGGTCTCCGTATAGCCTCGCTCGGTGGCCAGCGCTATCGCCTCATTCATAAAGGCTTGTATATGGGTGAAAGTGGCGAAGTACTCCTTAATCAGCTCGGCAGCCTCGCCAACGGGGATGTTGAGACGCTGGCTCAGACCGTAGGGCGTGATGCCGTAGTTGATGCCAAAGTTAGCCGTCTTCGCCTTGCTGCGCATTAGCGGGGTCACCTCCTCGGGAGCCACCTTAAAGACTTTAGCAGCTGTCGCCGTGTGAATATCGTCGCCCGAGAGGAAGGAGTGTATCATCGCTGGGTCTTGGCTCAGATGCGCTATGACGCGCAACTCCACCTGCGAGTAGTCCGCACTGAGCAGGACAGCGCCGATTGGCTCCTCATGGGTGTGATCCACAGGAACGCAAGCCGAAAGGCGCGGGGTGTAGTACGGATCAGCGACAAAGGCACGACGCAGGGGACGCCCAAGGTCGCTACGGATGGGGATGTTTTGCAGATTCGGATTGCTCGAGGAGAGCCTGCCCGTGGCGGTGACCGCCTGATTGTACGAAGTGTGGAGCTTGCCATCGGGGTAGCACATCTTGGGCAGCGGATCTATGTAGGTGTTGAGCAACTTGCGCGCCTCACGGTAGTCTAGGATGAGTGCGACGACAGGGTGGAGCGAGCGCAGCGGGAGGAGCGTCTCCTCGTTGGTCACATAGCTACCAGTCTTAGTTTTGCGTGGCTTCTCCACAATCTTAAGCTCATCGAAGAGCAGTTCGCCGATCTGCTTCGGACTATTGACCTTCAGGTTAAGCCCTCGTGAGGAGTAGCTCTGTATCTCCTTCTCTAGGCGGAGGACGCTCTCGAGTAGCTCCTGACGGGAGCGCTGCAGTGCCTCAATGTCGAGGACGATGCCACGCTGCTCCATGTGCATCAGCACGTAGAGGAGCGGTATCTCCACCTCGGTGAGGAGACGCTGCTCGGTAGGGGAGAGCTGCTTGTGCAGGGCGTGGTACAGGCGTAGCGTCACGTAGGCATCTTCGCTGGCGTAGTCGCAGAGGAGCTTGGGGTCTACGTCGGTGCGTAGCGCAAAGCTCTCCTGAGACGAGAGATCTTTGTAGCGTATCGTGTCGTAGCGGAGCAAGCCGCCGGCCAGTTCGTCGAGACTATGCCCCTGGTCGGCATCGATCAGGTAGTGCGCCAGCATGGTGTCGTAGAGCGGGCGCGCCTCGGGGAGTCCGTAGCGTGTCAGCACCTCTAGGTCAAACTTCGCATTGTGCGCCACCTTGAGCACACGCTCGTCCTGCATTAGTTCCTTTAGCGGAGAAAGTATATGCGTAGCCTCCTCGGCCGACTCGGGTAGCGGGATAAAGTAAGCCTGCTGCTCATCGGCACAGAGCGACATGCCGACGATGCCCGCACAGAGCGCATCGAGGCTATCGGTCTCAGTGTCAAAGGCGACCACGGAGCTGCCCGCCAACTGCTTAGCGAGCTGGTTCACTGCTTCGTAACCTTTGACTTCGGTAAAGGTCACGCCAACCGTCTTATAGTTTTCTAGAGGAGCTGCGGCACTCACGGGACCCGACACCTCAATCGTGGCTGGCGAACTAGCTGGCGTCGCGCTACCGCCAAGGTCAAAGAGACCCACCTGAGGAGTGCTCTCTGCGGGCTTGCCGATGCGCTTCAGTAGCGAGGTGAAGGCAAACTCCTTGAAGATGCGCTCCACAGCGGCGTGGTCGGGGCCTCGCCACTTCATCTGATCTGGGTCAAAGGTGACTCCCGGCACGTCGGTCACGATGGTGACGAGATGCCGCGAGAGCATCGTCTGCTCCTTGGCTGCGAGGAGCTTTTTCGCATAGGTCGGCTTCACCTGGTCAATGCGTGCGTAGATATCTTCGATCGAGTCAAACTCCTCGAGGAGTCGTTGCGCTGCGACTTTGCCAATGCCTGGACAGCCGGGCACATTGTCCGAACTATCTCCCACCAGCCCCAAGTAGTCGATCATCTGTAGCGGATAGCGGATGCCGTACTTAGCGGTGATCTCCTCGGCACCTAGTAGCTCGAAGCCTGACCCCGTGCGCTGTGGCGCAAACATCTGCGCATGCGGTCCGACGAGTTGCCCGTAATCCTTGTCTGGTGTGACCATGCGCACATTGTAGCCCGCCTCGACAGCTTGGCGGCTCAGGGTGCCGATCAGGTCGTCCGCTTCGTACCCTTCGACCCCCAGCAGAGGTATCTGGTAAGCCTGCACCAACTCTTTGATATAAGGCATCGAGAAGCGTATCGTCTCGGGGGTCTCGGGGCGATTGGCCTTGTACTCTGGGTACTCCTTGTGGCGAAAGGTTCCTCCCGGCATATCCATCGCCACGGCGATGTAGTCGGGTCGCTCCTTGTCAATGATGTCTTGTAGCGTGGAGGCGAAGCCGTAGAGCGCACTCGTGTCGCGCCCCTGCGCATCCACGAGGGGACGATTGATGAAGGCGTAGTAAGCTCGGTAAATCAGTGCATAAGCGTCAAGCAGATAGAGCGTAGGCATAGTTCAGATAGGGTAAAAGTAACGGGTTAATCTTGAGGGGCGGCAGAATCGCTGAGCGAACGAATGACACGGCAGGGATTGCCCACGGCCAGGCTCATCGGGGGGATGCTCTTGGTGACGACACTCCCCGCACCGATCACGGAGCCACGGCCAATGGTTACACCGGGGAGGATCGTGCAGCCACCACCGATCCAGACATGGTCCTCGATGATGATCGGGATGCCAAACTCCCAGCCGGCAGCGCGCTCCTCGAGGTCGAGCGGATGCCCCACACTGTAGAGCGACACGGAGGGACCGATGAGTACATGGTCGCCAATGGTCACATGCCCGCCATCGAGCATGGTGCAACCACTATTGATGAAGGTATGACTCCCCACCTCAATCTCGCTCCCGTAGTCGCAGAAGAATGGGGTCACCAGCCAACTCCCCTCGCCGAGCTCTCCGAGTAGCTTCTCTAGCTCACGATGATACTGCGCCCGCTCCTCGACGGGTATGCGGTGCAGGGCCTGCAATCGCTCCTTGCACTGACTGGCCAAGAGCTGGCGGTCGGTGTCGCTCTGTATATTATAGTAGCGATAACCCTCGGGCTGCGGGGAGGGTACAAACGATAATGGGGAAGTCGTGTGAGACATACGGTGAAGCGGTAAATGCGGAGAGAGAAGCCTGTCATCTCCACCACGGAGCCAGCAGAGCAACCCTCAGCGGAGGCTATGGCAACAGTCTCCTACCACAAAGGTAACAATAAATCCCCTCTCCTTTCTCTTTCCTCCCGCTCGCACTCCAGTTTCACCCGTGTGAAACTATTGCTATCCAATAAAAGGCAGAAAGGACAGCAATGAAAATCTGTAGGACACAAAGTCCATACCACAAACGCTATCGCCTGCTACCAGCAGCCGCTACACGTCCTCTCCCGTGAAACTTGGGTTACGAGTGTGACTCATCTTGAGCTGCACCTAATCCAAATATCATTGTTAATTCTTTCTCAAAGCCAAGCTTGCCGTGATGCTCTTTTTGCCTATCAATATAGGAGCTAACAGCTACGACATCCCGACGGCTCACAGTACTCGCAAAGTACCCCTCTTGCCAAGCAAAAGATCCACGTGTACTTACCTCTGTGTTTAGGAACTTGTTGGTCGACTTCTTGATCTCTCGGACAAAGTGTGAGACAACAAACTCTCCTGAATAAGCAACCAGTAAGATGTGGATATGATTCGTCATACCATTTACATTTATAACAGAGTAGGATCCCGCTTTGGTACAAGCCTGTATGTAGGCATATAGGCGCTCCTGTATGTCAGGAAGGATAGACGGCTTCCGCTCCTTCGTTGAGAAGACGAGGTGATAATAAAGCGAGATATAATTATCTGTACTCATAACGTCTACGATCGTAAGAATTCTCGTATCTTCTGCTCCTCAAGGTATAGGAAGTCCATTTCGTAGGAGTCTGTTGTGTCGCAAAGTAGCAACCACTTTGGCTGATATCGTCATCGGTGATGGTGCCAAAGGTGTGCTCGGTAAATATCTGATATAGAGGCTTACTGTCGTGTGCCACCTTGAGGTAAAGGTAGTGGCGTATAGCCTCTATCTGCGCATCACGTAGCTTGCCCCGCTCCAAGATGTACTGTAGAAATGGCTGATAGGGGCAGTCGGGCTGTACTCACCAGGCATCGCCTGCCTCTTTGATTAACTCGTAAAACATATATCGCTCTAGACTCGATTGCTCATCAAAGGTAGTAAAAAAGAAGGCTGACCACATCAATTACCCTAGATCCCGCAATCCCGCATATCTTGTGAGTATTCCGCTGTAATGAGGCCCTCTGACTAGAACTAGCCGTGTGCCCCGATAGGTCGCCAGTTTATCGCCCCCTCGATCAAGTCAAATGTGTTTGCTGCTCCTAGTCCGACCCACAAGGGGTCGATCAATGGGCAACGTCTTGTCCCCCCCAGTCGTTCGGGCTACGCCCTCCGACTGGGGGCTATGATTCGTCTGACCTCCTGCGGAGGTCACAAACGACGTGTATTCGTATCCCCTCCTGTGGAGGTCACAAACGACGTGTATTCGTATCCCCTCCTGCGGAGGTCACAAACGACGTGTATTCGTATCACCTCCTGCGGAGGTCACAAACGACGTGTATTCGTATCCCCTCCTGCGGAGGTCACAAACGACGTGTATCTGTAATATGGATCCCCTCCTGCGGAGGTCACAAACGACGTGTATCTGTAATATGGATCCTTCGTATCACCTCCTGCGGAGGTCACAACAGATGACAATGACATTTCGCTCTCAGGCTTAGAGAGGAACGACCGCAGCGCGGTCGGACGGATCCTAGCCCCCAGTCGGAGGGCATAGCCCGAACGACTGGGGGAGCCGATGGGTACACCCCGCATAACGACCTCCCCTCGTGGGAGGTCGGACTATATATAGCTAAGGTCGTTGATATGCAAGGCGTCATGCACATCTTCAAGCTTTTGTGTCACTAGCCTTATATAGAAGCATTGCTGTCCGATAAATGTTTTTCAACGGAAGAAGAGTTTCTTATTTCATCAGACAGCCGATTTACTCACTGAAAAACATTTGCTTAGGTGGCGACACTGTTGAAAAACCAGTGATATTTGAAGGTCAAGAAGACGTTTTGCCCAAAAGGGAGACTTGGAAAGCAAAATCAGAAAGCTCAACCGCTTCAATTCAGCGATTGAGTCCCCTCGGTATGCCCTTTCTGACTTTTATCGGACAGCAATGATATGAAACTAACAGAGGCTGGGGATGAGACAAAAGAAAAGTGGCGGCCGCTCCTCTGTGAGAAGCAGTCGCCACTTAGACAAATGTGTTGGGGTAGGGGACTAGAGCTTGCGCCGAACTTCGATCTCCTCAAAGGACTCGATGATGTCGCCCACCTCCAGGTTGTTGTAGTTCTTGATATTGATACCGCACTCGAGACCTGAGACCACTTCCTTGGCCTCGTCCTTGAAGCGCTTGAGTGACTCCAACTGACCCGTATGGATGACCACACCATCGCGGATGACGCGCACCTTGTCGGTACGCTTGATCTTGCCATCGGTGACCATACAGCCGGCGATGGTGCCGATCTTGCTGACCTTGAAGGTCTGCAGCACCTCCAGATTGGCTGTGACCTGCTCGCGAATGTCTGGCGAGAGCATGCCCTCGAGCGCATCGCGCACATCTTCGATAGCATCGTAGATGATGGAGTAGGTGCGGATCTCGACGCCCTCCTGCTCGGCGAGTTTGCGGGCCTGAGCACTAGGACGAACTTGGAAGCCGATGATCACAGCGTCGGATGCCGTAGCCAGCTGGATGTCTGACTCGGTGATCTGACCGACACCCTGATGGATGACGCTCACCTGGATCTCCTTCGTTGAGAGCTCGATGAGGGAGTTGGCCAGTGCCTGTACGGAGCCGTCCACATCACCCTTGATGATGAGGTTAAACTGCTGGAAGTTGCCCACAGCGATGCGACGACCGATGTCGTCGAGGGTGAGCATCTTCTGCGTACGCAAGCCTTGCTCACGCTGTAGCTGCTCACGCTTGACCGCTAGCTCACGAGCCTCCTGCTCGCTCTCCATGACGTTGAAGTCATCGCCTGCCGTCGGCGCCCCATTGAAGCCGAGGATGGAGACGGCCGTGGATAGCCCAGCGGTGTCGACACGCTTGTTGTACTCGTTGTACATAGCCCTGACACGTCCGTAGTAGCTGCCAGCTAGGATGAAGTCTCCGATGTGGAGGGTGCCTCGCTGGATCAAGACGGAGGCGAGGTAACCCTTGCCTTTGTCTAGTGAAGACTCGATGACGGAGCCGGAGGCACGACGATGAGGATTGGACTTAAGCTCGAGGAGCTCAGCCTCGAGGAAGATTTTGTCTAGTAGATCAGGGATGCCGATGTTCTTCTTCGCAGAGATCTCCTGTACCTGGTACTTACCACCCCAATCCTCGACGAGGTAGTTCATACCAGCGAGCTGCTCGCGGATCTTATCGGGGTTGGCACCGCTGACATCGATCTTATTGATCGCAAAGATGATCGGCACGCCAGCGGCACTCGCATGGTTGAGTGCCTCGATGGTCTGAGGCATCACGGCATCGTTTGCCGCAATGACGATGACCACAATATCTGTAATCTGCGCACCACGAGCACGCATAGCGGTAAAGGCCTCGTGACCAGGTGTGTCTAGGACGGTGAGGCGACGACCATCGGAGAGGGTCACATTGTACGCACCGATGTGCTGCGTGATACCGCCCGCCTCGCCTGCGATAACGTCCGAACGACGGATGCAGTCGAGTAGTGATGTCTTACCGTGGTCTACGTGACCCATGATGGTGATGACAGGTGGACGAGGCTCTAGATCCTCAGGTTTGTCTGGCTCCTCGTCGGCGGTGATCGCCTCGACGACGTTGGCCGATACGAACTCGGTCTCGTAGCCAAACTCCTCGGCAACGATATTGATCGTCTCGGCATCAAGACGCTGATTGATCGACACCATCATGTCGATACTCATACAGGTGGAGATGACGTCGGTGACGGGTACGTTCATCATGTTGGCTAGGTCGCTGACGGTGACGAACTCAGTCAGCTTGAGTACCTTCTCGTCCTGTGTGGAGAGCTCCTGCTCACGCTCAAACTCGGCACGACGTGCCTCGCGCTTCTCACGTCTAGACTTAGCAGCACGCCCGAAGACGGTCTGCTTGTTGTTGAGCCGTGCTAGGGTCTCCTTGACCTGCTTAGCTCTTAGCTCGTCCTGCTCCTCGGGAGTCAAGACAGGCTCCTGACGTCTGCTCTTACGTCCAGTGCGACGCTCGTTGCGTCCTCCGCGCTCACCTCGCTGTGGAGCTGCTGTGTGACCGCCCTTCTTGCCTGAGCGGTCGTCCTGTATCTTGGCACCTTCGCTCTTGACATCGACAGCTCCTGAGGAGATGCGCTTGCGCTTGCGACGACTGCTCTCTTTGTCCTTGTTAGACTTGCGAGAGCGAGAGCTGCTAAAGCTACTGAGGTCGATCTTGCCGACCACCTTGAGCTGTGGCTCGTCCTCTTTCTTAGCAATGCGGAAGATCTCGGTCGCATCCTCACCCTTGGGCTCGGTAGGAGTCTCGGTGGGTGCACCTGCTTTGGGAGCTGGTGCGGGTGTCTCCTGGGCAGCTGGCTCTGATGCGGCAGCGACTGGTTGCTCGGCAGCCTTCTGCTTTGGCTCTTCCTGGGCAGGCTCGGGCTTAGCCTCGCTCTGTGCAGGTTCCTTAGAAGCAGCGGGTGTGGACTCCTTAGAGGCGTCGCTCTCCTGCTCCTTAGACGAAGCCTTCTCAGAGGGCTTGGTGCTTTCTGCGGGCTTAGCCTCGCTCTTTGTTTCTTTTGTCTCTTTTGTCTCGGGAGCCTCCTTAGTCTCCTTGGTTGGCGTAGTGGCCTTCGGCTGCTCGGTTGTCGTGCTTGCCTTCGGCTTGGCAGGCTCCTCCGGCGTAGTCTCCTTCTGCTTAGCCGTGCTCGCGCTTTTGGGCGTGCTTTTGGTCGTACTCTTAGTCGTACTCTTGGTCTTGCTCGTCTTAGCTGTTGCCTTAGGCTTGGCAGGCTCCTCTTGAGTAGCCGTGGAGGCTTTGTCTGTAGAGGCCGAGATGGGGTTGTTGTGCTTGTCGAGTTCTATACGTCCCACGACGTTGACCTGTGAGGTGCTTGCCGTGGTGGGGATGTCTGGCTCTGCCTTGCCCTTCTTAGCTGCTGAAGCTTTAGCCTTGGTGGGCTGCTCCTCGGGGCTATTCGCTTCGGTCTTTGCTGTCTTGGCAGGCTCCTCTGCTTTAGCCTTAGGCGCACTCTTGCTGCGGAGAAACTTCTTCTTGGTTCTTTCCACAGTCTCCTCATCAAAGGTCGGCGTGAAGTCGCGCAAGACGAGATTAAATTCATCCTCCGTGATGCGTGTGTTGGGGTTGTTGTCTACCTCCTTACCCTTGTCGTTAAGGAAGGAGACAAGCGTGTTGACTCCGATGTTGAGTTCTTTGGCTAGGCTAAACAGTTTTATGGACATATATTTCTCTTGATTGCTCGTCTACGGGTGGGGTTCGGTATTTCTTATCCTTAATGAATGGGTCCAGTCACGGTCACCCCTATACAGTGGCTGGTGGTGTGCTCTGCTTACTCCTCGGTGGCTTCGTCTTCCTTGAGGTCTTCGATGATCGCCTCTGCGATCTCACTTTGCGTAGGCACGGGGCTCTTGAGCAGGTCAATGTTTTCCTGTGGTAGCCCCATCTCCTCTAGCTCCTCAAGGTCAAACTCGGACGAGAGGATGCGGAGGACACGGTCGATGGTCTCTATCTCCAGATCGGTCTTCTTAAGTAGCTCTGAGCGAGATGTGGTCAGGACGGCACGAGCCGTGTTGAGACCTATGTCTAGAAGCATCTTGATGACCCAGTCCTCGATCTCATCGCTAAACTCGGAGAGGTAGATATCCTCCTCGGTCGTATCAGCTGCATCACGGAATACCTCAATCTCAAAGCCTGTCAGGACGGACGCTAGCTTGATGTTGCTGGCGTTCTTACCAATAGCTAGAGGCACATCCTCTGGACGTAGGTAAACCTCTGCCTTGGCGGTCTCTGGATAGAGCTCGATCGAAGAGATCTTAGCCGGACTCAGCGCACGCTGTATGAAGAGACTATCGTTTGCCGTGTAGGTGAGGACGTCAATGTTCTCCCCATGTAGCTCCCGGACGATGCCACGTATGCGGCTACCATTCATACCGACACAAGAGCCGACGGGATCGATGCGATCATCGTACGACTCGACAGCAATCTTGGCGCGAACGCCTGGGATGCGTGCTACACGCTTGATGGTGATCAGTCCGTCAGCGATCTCGGGGACGTTGATCTCGAAAAGACGCTTGAGGAACTCAGGGCTAGTGCGTGAGAGCGTGACACGAGGGTTATTGTTCTCATTATCTACACGAGCTATGACGGCATGGACGCTATCGCCCTTGCGGAAGTACTCGTCAGGGATCTGCTCACTCTTGGGCATGATGAGCTCGTTGCCATCCTCGTCGACGAGGAGAGTCTCACGCTTCCACACCTGATAAACTTCGGCCGTGATCAGCTCTCCTACACGCTCTATGAAGGTTTGGTAGAAGTGCTCCTTCTGCAGATCCAAGATCTTGCTCGAGAGGGTCTGGCGTAGATTGACGATGGCACGCCGACCGAAGGAGAGGAAGTCTACCGAGTCGGTCACATCATCTCCGATCTCTGCCTCGGGATCTATCTCACGAGCCTCCGTGTAGGCTACCTGCTCGTTCTCCCGCTCGACAGCGTCGTCAGCAACCACCTCGCGGGTACGCCAGATCTCAAAGTCTCCGCTATCCGCATTGATGATCACGTCAAAGTTGTCGTCTGAACCAAACATCTTAGCGAGGATGCTCCGGAAGGAGTCTTCTAATACGTGGAGCATCGTCTCCTCGTCTATGTTCTTTAGCTCTTTGAACTCAGTGAGTAGAACCTTTAAGCTCGTTGCTTCTTTCTTTCTAGCCATATATGTATGTTGGGTCTCTGTCTGTGGGACTAGTATATCTAAGTAATGGTGGGGGAGGGGGATCGCTATCAGAGTGCCTTGTCTAGGTCGTACGAGATGCGCTTGAGCTGATCATGCTCGATGCGGTGTGGCTCGATGATCTGCTGCTTTTTCTTCTTCTTGCCATCCTGTATGGTCTCTGTGCGCTCGATCTCTAGGACGACGTACTCGGGGAGCTGATCAGCACCCCGCGCACCGACCTCTAGGAGCTTGCCGTGCCACTTCATGCCTGACGCATCGACCGCCTGCACGGGTGCCTCCAGATGACGTGTGTACTGCTCGTAGACCTGCCACGGATCGGAGAGACTGGGTGACGACACCTCGAGGGCATAGTCCTCCTCCTCGTCACGATCGTGTAGCTGCGTGATGGCTCTAGAGATCTCGACACAGCGAGAGATGGGCAAGCCTCCCATGGCATCGATCACTACGCGGATCTGATCCCCTGGGCTACTAGTTATCTCCACGATGAACTCGTCCTCGTGAAGCATCTGCTCTATTTCTGTGCGGAGTACTGCTAGATCTATCATGATACTCGATGGTTTATATACAAAAAGGAGGGAACCGCTGTCGCATGGCTTCCTCCTCCATACCTAAGCTGAGTCAACTGCTCGTGAGCCGTACGACCTCAACCGGTTCATTACGATGCAAAGATAGTAATATTTCTTCAGATAGCACACTGTCTACCCGATGCAAGGTAAATAATCCAGAGGAGCTGCCTAGGTAATAATGAGACTGTTGCAAAAGTCAACAGTCTTAATGTTGGAAGAATGAAAAATGTCAAGCCCCTCTACCTCATAACCCTTACTAAACGAAGGGATAGGAGGCGGAGGGGCTGTTGTATTGTGTAGCGTAGAGCTTAGCGATGTGTCACTAAGTGATGACTACTCGTGTGCCGCTACAGAGACGAAGCTACGATCTCCTCTCGTCTGAGTGAAGACGACCGTACCGTCTGTCAGTGCATAGAGGGTATGATCCTTGCCCATGCCCACGTTCTCACCTGGGTGGTGCTGCGTACCTCTCTGACGTACGATGATGTTACCAGCCTTACAGGCTTCGCCTCCAAAGATCTTAACGCCTAGGCGTTTGCTTTCGGATTCGCGTCCGTTCTTGGAGCTTCCTACACCTTTCTTATGTGCCATGATTCCTTAGAGTCTTTAATTATCCTACGATTTGCTTTACTAGTATCTCGGAGAATTGCTGGCGATGCCCTCTGAGCTTGCGATAGCCCTTTCTCCGCTTCTTATGAAAGATCAGCACCTTCTCACCCTTGACGAGTGGAGATACCACCTCACATACTACCTGTGCGCCCTCGATCGTCGGGGCACCTACTGCGACTGCTCCGTCCTTGTCTAGGAGCATAACCCGGTCAAAGGTAACCTCTGCACCCTGCTCCGCCTCGCGGATATGATGCACGAAGAGCTTGCGACCCTCCTCTACCTTAAACTGCTGACCTTGGATTTCAACAATTGCGTACATTACGTTCGTCTGTTACTATTATTATATAGTCCCGTAAGGTGGCTGCATACTATCGACGAGCGCTTGACAAACCTTACTTAGGAAGTAAATCGACTGCAAAGGTACAAAAAACTTGACACCCCGCAAGCGTACCCCCGCTGAGAATCGAACTCAGATCTAAAGTTTAGGAAACTTCTATTCTATCCGTTGAACTACAGGGGCCTTTGCATACCTGCACGCTGGCGTGCGCCACAGCTCTGTGCAAACAGCCTCGTACAGTCGCCACCGCAAAGGTACGCAATAAAAACGTACCGCCGCACACACCGCCCGCAATCTCAACTCCGCAAATATCACGAGTAATGATGTGTAGGGACGCACGGCTCGTGCGTCCGTCCCCGTTAAAACCACGATGCTGTTGATACAACCGACCTCCCGACGGCTTGCGTCCCGATGGTCTGCATCCCGACTCGCAGGGAAACATTATCTTTGTGCCAAACAACAAGCAAGTTATGTTAGGAGCAATAGTAGGAGACATCGTCGGATCACGATTTGAGTTCGCAAATACCCACCGCACAGACTTCGAGCTCTTTGCCGATGGATGCAACTATACGGACGACACAATCTGCACCGTAGCCGTTGCCGATGCTCTACTGAGAGGGGCGGACTTTGCCGATACCTTGCAGACCTGGTGCAGGCGCTACCCCCATCCTAAAGGAGCCTACGGCGGACGCTTTCATCAGTGGATCTACACGACCCCACCAGTGCCGTATCGCAGCTTTGGCAATGGCAGTGCTATGCGCGTCTCACCCTGTGGCTGGCTCCCCACTCGCGACGCCGTCCTCTCGCAAGCTAAGGCCAGCGCCGAGTGCACCCACAACCACCCCGAGGGGATAAAAGGGGCGGTCTCTATCGCAGACGCCATCTACCAGCTCAGAGGTGGGGCGAGCAAAGCCGACCTCAAGAAGCATCTCGAGGAAACCTATCACTATGACCTCACACAGCGGGTCGACGACATCCGGGAGCACAACAGCTTTGACGAGACTTGCCAGGTGACCGTGCCACAAGCGATAGTCTGTTTCTTAGCGGGGCGCACCTTCGAGGAGGTTATTCGCCTCGCCATCTCCATCGGTGGCGACAGCGACACCATAGGAGCTATCGCCGGGAGCCTCGCCGAGGCGCACTTCGGGATACCCGCCGAGATAGAGCAGCGCGCCCTCGCTTATCTACCCGAGGATATGCGCCAGGTCGTCGACACCTTCCGCCAGACAATCCGATGACACGAGTGCCTGGAGCTATCAAGTGACGAAAGCCTCCTCAGACTACTATTATATATACGTCCCTGACCGAGCAAAAAACGAACTCTTGAGCGCGGGTTCCGACTCCCACGGAGGAAATCTCCGATAGCTCACTAGGAAATGAAAATTCTTCACCGAGGGGCGAAATAAAACTTCGGAGGAATGAAATGAAACTTCGGAAGAATGAAATCATAAGTCCGAAGAATTTTCCAGTTCCTCCGTGGAGAATGAACAATCTCCACCGAGAAATTCCCGATTTCCTCCCTGCGTGGTCGTACCCCCACCTGTCAGACATCCCCGCTGTACGCTCCCACGGCGAGCCTCTCGTGATATCCGCCGCATCCAGTTGCGAAAGCTATTGCAAAAGAAAAGATAAACAGATATCTTTGCAAACAGAAACTGAGGTGTAGCTTGTGGGCTGATGTAGCAAGCATCAGCCCAAATGCTCCTCTTCCTATAGGCCTAGATTTGTCGTATAATCAAGCCCAATTGGAGAGTCCCGTACAACAAAGTAGACTAACTTACTAAACATACAATACTTATGAATAAAACGACTACTTATCTACTCTCCATCTTACTCCTCCTTGCTACGAGCTGTGGTCTCTTTGCACAGTCGGAGTATACAGATAGTCTCCTATTGAGTACTAACCTCAAGAAGGGAGAGACGCTCTATCTAATCATTAGAGCTGATGAGCTCAATATCGAAGGTGCTAAGGGAGAGTTCACTAGTATGGGCATCTCTGAGTATGAGATCGAGCGTGAGGGGGAGCCTCTAAAGATCAAGGGTAAAAACATCTCTATGCTAGACTGCTCTAACAATCAAGTGACAGCTCTAGATGCCTCTGCTGCCCCTTCACTAATGAGCTTAGTCTGCAATAGCAATAAGGTGCAGTCACTCATCCTTCCTAAAGGCGATAAACTGAAGGTGCTAGGGTGTGCTAATAATGAGCTATCCGACATTGACCTAACAGATGTCAAGGGACTAAGAAGTCTCTCTTGCGCCAATAATAAGCTATCGACTTTGCATCCACAGGAATGTGTAGCATTGGAGAGCCTCATCTTCGGACACAATAAGATAGAGCAGATAGATCTCCGCCACAATGTAGCCCTCAAGGAGCTATCCTGTGTCAGCAATCAACTTGCCTCCATAGATTTATCCCTCAACACATCCCTCGAACTCATCGACTGTGATAGCAACAAGATAAAGGAGCTAGACGTGACGCGCTGCTTAGAGCTACGCTCACTACGCTGTCAAGCTAATGGCATTAAGAAGCTTGACGTGACAAAAAATAAAAACCTCTCTGCTCTTTACTGTGCAGGCAATCAACTAACAGAGCTAGACCTCGTAGATCACAAAGAACTGCTCTTCTTAAACTGCGGACTCAATAAGCTCTCTAGTCTAGATCTAAGCGACTGCTCGAAGCTATTGGAGTTGATGTGCTATGAGAACGAGCTGACACAACTAAACTTTGGCCCTGACTCTCAACTAACACAATTGTGGTGCTATGGTAATAAGCTGACAGAGCTAGATGCGACGCAGCATCCTAATCTCTCTAAGTTATCTTGTTTTGCCAATAAACTGACCTCTCTAAATCTCTCTTTCTGTCCAAACCTGCAGGAGCTGTCTTGCTTTAGCAACAATATCGAAGAGATAATCCTACAAGACAACAAGATGCTGGTTACGCTCTCCTGCTTTAGCAATCAAATCAAAGGAAAGAAGATGACTGAACTCGTAAAGAGTCTATCTGATGCTCCAGAGTTCTTTAACGCTAAGCTGTTTGTCATCTGCACGAAAGATCCAAATGAGAAAAACATCTGTCTCACGAGTGATGTTGCCATTGCTAAGTCCAAGCATTGGACTGTCGGGGATTATGATCTAGACAATGACTCCTATGTTGACTATGGAGGTAGTGAAGTGGGAGTTTACAGCCCTGCACCTCAAGACTGCAAGGTGTATCCTAATCCAGCTAGCGACTACGTTATATTGTCCGGATTCGCTTATGGAACAGAGGTGACCCTGTGTGATCTATCGGGGAAAGCTTTACGTACTTCTCGCATTGTAGCAGATGAGAACCGCTTAAATGTTTCTGACCTTCCGCGGGGGGCATACTTGCTCATCTCGACAGAAGGCGTTCAGTCGCTTATACTTCAATAAGAGGTTTTGACTGTCGCTCACTAGTTTGTATCTTTGCGGTGGAGTTCATCGCTATGGGCGGTCTTCTTCACCCGAGACGATAGCGGTTTCAGTCCGAAGTCTCAAAAGCACACAGCCTCTACTCTCTCGGTAGGGGCTGTTCTTTTGTCGCTCAGTTTTGAGTGGCTCTCACTACTTCCTTGACGACAGACATTGCCTAGTTAGCTCATAAGCGTCCCTTACTTGTAGAGAGGAGAGCTCCAGTACAGCTGATAATTCTGCTGCTCGTTGAGCAGGTTTGTGATGATATTTGTGGAGTCTATAGCTAGTTCGTACCTTTGGAGTGCAAAACACGATGAACTATGACACGAGACGAGCTGATCAAGCAATGCCGATACTACAAGGGCGAGGAAGAGTGCCCCTTTGACGGTATAGACCAAGACAAGACTGCCTTTTGGTCCTATGAATATATCTGGGTGAATAATTTTAAGGGAGACTATATTGACGAGCAAATGACTCAGTCTAGTTACCTTGCCTTCCCCCCTGTCGCGATGGCTAATAGGGGAGAGTTCTCTTCTGTCCCCGTATCTTTTCAGCAACTGCTCTTGAATCGTTATATGCACTGGTTGGGAGGCTATCGGTCTTTGGAGGATGATGTCGAGAGTTTTGTGGATTGGCTTAAAAGCTCCTATCTACAACAATGACTATCGAGCGAACGCCTTCATCTAGCATAGCCAGTATGAAGTACTGCAAAGCTAGAGCCCGAACTCATTCCTACATGACGAGCGGAATTAGAATTGTGCCATCGTACAAAGAGTTCTTTATTTGAGAAATAATGCTACCTTTGACCTGTACGTATAGTGCAGGCTCAATAGTGCCTGCAGCAAAGCGAACAGTTGTCTAATCTATAAAACAGGCTTACTATGAAAAGAGCATTGTTACTAGCATCGTTGCTTTTACTCCTTCTTTCGCTGGATACGAAGGCACAAGTACGTCCGACGACGCCACTTTTGGATGCCACTACCGAGAAGCAGAATGGCGAGTACTTGGCAATTCAAATCTCATCAACAGACTACTTCTGGATAGACTGGGGAAGCGGTGTCCCCAAGCGCTATACCAAGGGGAGCTATGGTGAAGAGAACCCGATCTATGATAAAGTGTCGGGTAGCAGCATCAAGATTTATGGAGAGTCCATTTCGCACATCCTGGCACCTTCGGGTGGATGGACGCAAGCCACGGTCGGGCTATCGCTAAAGCTGCTAAATATCGACTTGAGCAATAGCCCTCTTGCCAAGATCGATCTCTCAGAGGCAGCACTACTTAATTCGCTGAACGTCTCCTATTGTAAGCTACAAGAGCTGCCTCTAGGCAAGAAGAGTAAGCTTACCTACTTGTGGGCTCAGGGAAATCAACTATCATCCATAGATCTAAGTGGATGTAGTAGTCTTCAAAACATCGACATCTCTCAAAATCAATTAGCGGGTACTGTCACACTAAGTGCAAGTATTGCTAATGCAGACTTGTCGGACAACAAACTAACGGAAGTAGTGCTTGCCCCTGGGAGTCAGATGATGGATCTCTCTATTCGCAACAACCAGCTGAGTAGCTTTTCCGTATCTGAGGCACCTCATCTGCGTATGCTTGATCTTTTCAAGAATCAGCTTACGGCTGTTAGCCTACAGGGCAAGCTGCAAGAGTTGGTCGCCCTCAATTTGGGGAAAAATCAAATCACCGATATCGATCTGACACAATGTACAGAGCTTCGCGGGTTAACTCTCTCGTACAACCCGATGAAAAAGGTCGATCTATCTCCCTGTAAAGAGCTTACGGCTATATCTATCCACCACACCTCTCTTACGGAGCTCGACCTTTCGCATACCATTAAATTGAAAAACATCGAGGCGATGAATGGCAAGCTCACCTCGATAGATCTCTCTCCATGCTTGGAATTGATAGAGGTATGGCTCTCACAAAACTCTCTGGCAGATGTGAAGCTTGCGCCTAACAATGAGAGCCTCCTCTGCCTTCAATTAGCAGGGAATAAACTTACTCCCGAAAAAATAGAGAGCATCATAGAGACGCTCCCAAATATATCGGATGTGACAGTCCCCTCCTATCAGGCAGACTATCTTAAGCATCTCTCTATCCGCTACAATCCCTCCACCGATAAAGCAAACTTAAAGCCTGCACAGGACAAGGGATGGACACTGGACGTGAAGCCCAATGATAGCTATCCTTATCTGTCGTTTGCTACTCAAAAGTCAAAAGACGCAGATATCGAGATCGCTGTTACAGCCCCTATGGGTAGTGACATCCAATTCTGGGGAAATGAACAAAAAACAATTAAGGCAGAGAGTGCTACTACTGTACTAAAAGAGGTCACTCTCCAGGATCAACAATCGTACTGCTTGGAGAGCAAGGCTACTAAGCTTGATTTTTCCAAAGCAAACCTGTCGGAGCTTGAACTATATAACTGTAGCGACTTAAGCTCTTTGCAAGTACAAGGTGGTGGCCTTACGTCATTGGATCTAACACAAGCTCCTCAGTTAAAAGAGCTTTACTGCCTTCAAAACAACCTTTCGGCTCTATCAATGACAAAGCTAATCCAATCGTTGCCAGATAGGAGTGCTTCGAATGACGGTGTTATTTATGCGATGCACCTTGACGAGACTTTGGAAAAGAATGTCTGTACAAAAGAGCATGTGGATGAGGCAAAACTAAAGGGGTGGAGCATAAAAGCTTGGGATCCCTCTAAGGAGCAATATGTGAATTATGTACCTGCCGCTGTCCCTGTCTCAAGCTCTATCGCACTTACAACCGCCAAAGCAGTCGGCGAAACGATCAGCTTGGCTGTAAAGTCTGAGGGAAAAGTCATTGCTACCGGTATAAAAGAAAAGATTGTTGCCGATGGTAATAACCAAACTTACACACTGACCGCACAGACGGTTACGTTGCAGGGGGATGTAGAGGTATTTCAGTGCAACAATAACTCGTTGACCTCCATCGAGCTGTTTGAAGCGGAGAAGCTTAAAGAGCTAAGCTGCTCTAGCAACGAATTAACAGCACTGGATGTCAAGGGCTGTCCGAACTTAGAAAACTTGATCTGCGCAAGTAACCAGATTGCCGCTCTTGATCTTTCTGCTTGTAAGAAACTTACCAAGCTCTTATGTCACGCTAATCAGCTGACAGAGCTTAACCTATCAGCATGTCCTAGCTTACAATTTGTTTGGTGTCAAAGGAATCAAATCGCGTCCTTAGATCTTTCTAACTGTAAGAATCTTCAGAAGCTTAAGTGCGGGGACAATAAACTGTCTACCTTAGACACCAAACCATGCGAAGCACTTACCGATTTGTTTTGTGAAGGTAATCAACTAACCAAGTTGGATGTTTCTAATTCTACCAAATTAGTTCATCTGTGGTGTAGTTCAAACCTTTTGACTGACCTGGACATTTCAGGTTGTGAAAGCTTGACCCAGGTGTATTGCTATACAAATAAATTAGTCTCCATAAAAGCATCACAGTGTCCTAAGTTGACTCATCTGTGGTGTAGCAATAATCAGTTGACCACATTAGATATTTCTCAATGCCCAAGTCTAAAACAGTTGTACTGCTATGACAACAAACTGAGTACTATAGATCTATCTAAATGCCCAGATCTTATGTCGCTTGAATGCTATAAGAATCAAATTAGGACACTGGACTTCTCTAAGTGTCCCCAGATCTGCTACATTTATTGTGAAGACAACCAGATAGCCTGCAGCCAAATGGAAGCTATCATAGCCTCGCTCCCACAAAGACATCCTGATGACGATGCAACATTCATTGCCGTTACAGTGGCGGAAGACCAGAATCCTAATGTAGGAAATGTGATAACAAAATATGCGGTCAGCATGGCAAAGTCGAAGAATTGGGAAGTCTATTCTACTGTCAACGCCGGAGATGATGAAGTGACTCCATATGACGGACGAGACGGAAACTGTGTCGATAACGTACTCTCCTATGTAGTAACGGTTTCGGAGAATGCAAACGGAAGAATAGTCATCAAGGGAACGGAAACTCTTGAAGCTGTACCTTATGGTACAGAGCTCACCGTAGAGGTAGCTCCCGAAGCTGGCTATGAGCTGGACAAGCTCATGGCAAACGATGAGGACATCACCGCCAGTAAGCGATTCGTTGTGAAGAGCGATGTTAAGGTGACCGCCACATTCAAGACTGGTGTTGATGCTGTCACACGTGAGAGCATCTCGCTATACCCGAACCCTGCTAAATCCGAGGCAAACTTGCTCGGCGTAGCACCCCAAACTGACGTGATAATCTACGGAACGGATGGTAGACGACTCCAAACGATTACAGCCGATCAAGACGGGCATGCCGTACTGCTCCTTGAAGGACTTCCCGAAGGCACATACTTAGTTTCTTTCCTTGACAGAGCTGGTGTACTGACGACACGTCAACTAACCATCAAGCGGTAAGGAGCAAACAATAACTAAACGCAGGTCGCTCTTTGTAGGGGATCTGTCAATTCTACAAAAGGCACGCACTTTTCGATGGAAAAGCGCGTGCCTTTTGGCTGTTAGCTGTTAGCTCTTGGCAAGTTCCACTGCGTCTGTTACTGCGTCCCTACACGGTGCAGTATCACTTCGATACCTCCGATCACTCCGACCTCCGATCTCTAACCTCTAACCTCTAATGACTCTCCGATGGATAGGACCTCGCAAGAGGTCCGACGCATGGTAGCCGTCGGTCGGAGGGGCTACAGCCCCGAACGACCCATGGGGGCAAGACAATAGCAGTTTGTCGACCCCTTGTGGGTCGGACTAGACGTAGCTTATAGTTACAGTCCCAGTCCAATCTATTCTTCATTTGTCGTTACGTGTAGCTCCTGACAGAGCGATTATGATGCGTCAGCCCTGACTGGGGAAACCTAACGCCAGCTTACTACAATAATTCATATTTGACTACATATCGAAACTGTGCTATGTCGGGAAAAAGTGATTTCCACGTGGATATTTCAAAATCTCCACGTGGAGAATTTTTATTTCCCAGGTAGGAAATAAAAAATTCCTCGGAGGAATCAAATGAAACTTCGGAGGAAATGAATGACGCCCACGTGGAAAATAAAAAATATCCACGTGGGGATTTGAGATTTTCCACGTGGATATTCGAGAAAGGAGGAAATCGGACGAATTTCCCTGTAAAGATATGTTATTAGAGATTAGAGGGCTGACACATTATATGAGACTGTTGCAAAGGCAACAGTCTCTATATATAATGCCCTCAACTATTCCTCGCTTGTCGCTAATATGTAGCTCCTAAAAGAGCGATTATAATGCATCCGCCGAAAAAAGTTGGTCGAAAGTTTGGTGGTTTCGGGAAGTTGTATTACCTTTGCACTCGCAACTCAAAAGAACGGGTCTTCGGAGGTGTCTGGAGAGCCTTGAGTGGTGAGCAAGTTTTGACGACTAGAGAGTTGCTTGTCAGCTTCTTTGTCGAGGTCTTAGGTCCTAACGGACACTATATATAATAGGAACCCTCGCAAATGCGATCTAGGTACCCCTATATATAAGATGTCTCTAAGAATTCGATTTAGGTACTCCTATATATAATAGGTGCCAGACACAGGGATGAGGCTCTCGAAAAAAAAAACTTCTCCGAAAATTTGGTGGATTCAAAAAGTTGTCGTACCTTTGCATTCGCAACTCCAAAGAAAGGGTGGTCGGAAGTGTCCGATACATGATTGGAGATTGGTGACGACGACGGCTGATCGAGACGCTAGCAGAGCTAGCTTAGAAGCTCGCTTGTGAAGCCGGTTAGAAGCTTGCTTAATACGAGCTTCCGGCAGATAGAAATCGATCGGCGAAAAAAACTTCTCCAAATATTTGGTGGTTTCAAAAACTTGTCGTACCTTTGCACTCACAACCCGAAAGAAAAAGCAGTTCGCTCTTCACAGGTTGAAGGGGTCTTGAGCTGGAGCTCCTAACGAGGGCTAGGCTTACGGGAATTATAGAAGCGATCTTTGATATATTTCATAACTAAACAATCAAAGTGTAGTGATCTAGAGCAAGTTCTAGATCAAGCAATACCTAAGACAATCAAAATCTAGGTCTACACTGCGAGGACAATAAGCATAATAGCACAATAATCATCTTAGAGACAAGGCTTGAGTGTAGCAATAGCTACTGGGTCTTGTGTTATATACAGAGAACAAACAAACAAAATACTAACAATGGAGAGTTTGACTCTGGCTCAGGATGAACGCTAGCGATAGGCTTAACACATGCAAGTCGAGGGGCAGCGAGATGTAGCAATACGTCGTCGGCGACCGGCGAATGGGTGAGTAACACGTATGCAACTTACCTCTTAGTGGTGAATAACCCGATGAAAGTCGGACTAATACACCATACTCTCCTTAGATCACATGAGAAGAGGAGGAAAGATTAATCGCTAAGAGATAGGCCTGCGTTCCATTAGCTAGTTGGTAAGGTAACGGCTTACCAAGGCAACGATGGATAGGGGGACTGAGAGGTTGACCCCCCACATTGACACTGAGATACGGGTCAAACTCCTACGGGAGGCAGCAGTGAGGAATATTGGTCAATGGGCGAGAGCCTGA
>NZ_CABUAN010000014.1 GCF_902489635.1 uncultured Porphyromonas sp.
TTCATCCTTTCTGCAAAGTCTGGACAATCTTGCAGGCAAGATTGTGAGACTGTTGACTTTTGCAACAGTCTCATGTCAGGAGATGCCCTCCCTAGGAGCCGCATTTCCCCCAAAAGTGCTGTTCCAAACTGATGGGAAGTTTTCGTTCCACCCCGCTTGGGAGATTTTCGTCCCTCCCTTGGGATTTGTTCGTCCCGACAGTTTGCACACCCTATTCATGGCGCATAGCTTGCGACTTTTGTCTACCTTTGTAAGCGATGAGATCACTTTACCACATCGTCTTACTGCTCTGCCTCCTACTACAGGGTAGCGTGCTGGCTCTACACAGTCAGACGACCGACACGACGGCTGTCGCGACGCCCCGCCGCGTGGCGCTCACAGGTTACGTCTTAGATCGTGACCGTGAGCCGATCGAGTTTGCCTCGGTACGTGTCGAGGGGACGGCTATCGGCACCTGGAGTGACTTGACGGGTGCTTACCGCTTGGAACTGACCCCGACGACCGACAGCGTGGTGGTCACCTACAGTTCTATCGGTTATCAGACGGTGCGCCAAGTGTACCCGCAGGGTATCTCACGAGACATGCACTTTAACCCGATGCTGGGTGAGAGTGCTACCGCTTTGGCTACCGTGACAGTGCGGGGCGAGGCGCGTCCGCCCAGTATGGAGCGGATCACGACACAGACGCTCGCCATGGAGGCTTCGCCGACACGTAGCATCGAGTCGATGGTGGCGACCTATGCGGGGGTCACGCAGCACAACGAGCTGAGCACGCAGTACAATGTACGTGGGGGTAGCTTCGATGAGAACCTCGTCTACGTCAACGGTATCGAGGTGTACCGTCCGCTATTGGTGCGCTCAGCCGAACAAGAGGGCTTGAGCTTTGTCAATACCGATCTGGTGGAGCGGGTTTATTTTTCGGCGGGAGCCTTCGATGCGCACTATGGCGACCGGCTTTCTTCGGTCCTAGACATACAATATAAACGTCCCACGAAGCTGGAGGGAGCTGTCACCCTTGGCTTGATGAATAATAGTCTCTACGTGGGGGGCAAGCATGGGCGTTTTACCCATGTCACAGGCATCCGCACGCGTACCACGCAGCAGCTGCTCTCTAAGATGGAGACCCGCGGGGAGTACAACCCTTTCTATGCGGATGCGCAGACCTATCTGACCTACACCTTTAATGATCGCTGGCGCATCGAGGGCATCGGCTACTACTCCTGGACACAGTACCGCTTTCGTCCGCAGCAGCGTGAGACGACTGTTGGCTCCCTGCAAAATGCGAAGCACTTTACCGTCTACTTCGACGGACAGGAGCGGGATCGCTTCTCCACCCTCTTTGGAGCCTTGACGCTACACTGGCGTCCCAGCAGTCGAGGCGCGCACAGGCTAGATCTGAGCCTCTACAACAGCCACGAGCGGGAGAGCTACGACATTACGGGCGCTTACTATCTGCAGAAGGAGGCTGACCCGACGACTGGAGGCGAGGAGCAGGAACTCCTCGCCACGGGTGTCAACCATGAGCATGCCCGCAACCTACTCCGCTACTCGGTCGCGGCACTCGCTTATAGTGGCAATCAGCGTCTGAACGATACGCATCGCCTTATGTGGGGTGCGGAGCTACGAGGCGAGCAGATAGCGGACTACATCTCTGAGTGGGTCAAGCTCGACTCGGCTGGCTATAACCTGCCGCGCGACCCCGATCTGATCAAGATGCAGAGCAATCTCTACTCCAACGTCTCGCTACGCTCGGCACGTGCCTCGCTCTACCTGCAAGATGAGATGCAGTGGCAAACGCCCTCGGGAAGCTATCACCTGACGGCTGGCGTGCGGGGAAGCTTCTGGTCGTTCAATAAGAAGGCGGACTTCTCGCCTCGTCTAGTTGCTTCGTGGCGACCGAAGGAGCTGTCCGACCTCTTGGTGAGAGCAGCTGGAGGACTTTACTACCAGAGCCCCTTTTACAAGGAGATACGTATCATCGAGGCTGACGCTATGGGCAATCAGTCGGTACTGCTCAATGATCAGGTGCGTTCGCAAGGATCCGCACAAGCCTTGGTCGGTGTGGACTACAACTTCCTCGTGGGGGGACGCAAGTTTCGCCTCACCGCCGAGGGCTACTACAAGCATCTCTTTCGCATCAATCCCTACTATGTGGACAATGTCAAGCAGCGTTACCTAGGTCAGAACCTGGGCACCGGCTACATCGTGGGGCTAGATGTCAAGCTCTTTGGAGAGTTTGTTCCCGACGTCGACTCGTGGCTTACCGCCTCGCTGATGCGTGGCCGGCAGACCATCGAGGGGTATGGTGAGATGCCACTACCACACGTGCCAGACTACAACTTGTCACTCTTCTTCCAGGACTACTTCCCCGGCTACAAGCGAATCACGCTCAGCTTGCGCGGCGTGCTAACGGGAGGACTTCCACAGCTCAATGCTGCCGAAGGCTTTGGACGCCCCCTTTTCCGTGGCACGGCTTACAAGCGAGTCGACATCGGTATGCAGTACACGCTGTGGGATCGTGCTGAGGCAAAGCCTGGTGCGTGGCGCTGGCTACAAGCACTTAGCAAGGTCTCGATCGGGGTGAATGTCTTCAACCTCTTTGACATGACCAACATCGGCTCTTACTACTGGCTCTCGGACGCTTACCGCAACCAGTACGCCGTGCCCAACTACCTGACGGGACGCCAGTACGACGCCTCGCTCATCGTCCGCTTCTGATTCGCTGAGGAATAACGTAACGAGTAGCCCGTTGTAGGGACGCACGGTCGTGCGTCCGTTGTATCAAAGCAAAACAAGTATTGACACCGTAACCTTTAACGAGGACGGACGCACGACCGTGCGTCCCTACAACGGGTTACTCGTCTCGTATATTTCCCGCTTGGACTTGGTGGCACTTTGACATAATGTCGCAAGGAATAGTTTTGTGGCACAGTGTTTGATACCTATGTGATGTAAGCGTCTGACCTACGGACGAACCGGGTCAGCCGACTAGAGACATTAACAAATAAGAAATCAACAAACAACACAATACTATGGGTAAGATAATTGGTATAGACTTAGGAACTACAAATTCATGTGTAGCAGTCATGGAGGGTGGCGAGAGTAAGGTCATCCCCAACAGCGAGGGACGTATGACAACTCCCTCAGTAGTAGCATTCGTAGAGGGCGGTGAGCGCAAGGTGGGTGACCCCGCTAAGCGTCAGGCTATCACGAACCCGACGAATACGATCTACTCGATCAAGCGCTTCATGGGTGAGACCTATGAGCAGATAGAGAAGGAGGCTGAGCGCGTCCCCTTTAAGGTGGTCAAGGGTGATAACGACACCCCACGTGTAGACATCGACGGACGTCTCTACACGCCACAGGAGATCTCGGCGATGATCCTTCAGAAGATGAAGAAGACGGCTGAGGACTACCTCGGCACAGAGGTCACCGATGCGGTGATCACGGTGCCCGCATACTTCAACGACTCACAGCGTCAGGCTACTAAGGAGGCTGGCGAGATCGCTGGACTCAAGGTGCGTCGTATCGTCAACGAGCCTACGGCTGCTTCGCTAGCTTACGGCCTTGACAAGAAGGGCTCCGATATGAAGATCGCAGTCTTCGACCTCGGTGGTGGTACGTTTGATATCTCTATCCTAGAGCTAGGTGATGGGGTCTTTGAGGTGAAGTCCACAAATGGTGATACGCACCTAGGTGGTGATGACTTTGACCATGTGATCATCGACTGGCTCGCTGAGGAGTTTATGAAGGACGAGGGTATCGATCCCCGCAAGGACAATATGGCACTCCAGCGTCTCAAGGATGCTGCTGAGCGTGCTAAGATAGAGCTCTCAAGCTCGACCTCGACGGAGATCAACCTACCTTACCTGATCCCTGTAGATGGTATCGCTAAGCACCTCGTTCGTACGCTGACACGTGCTAAGTTTGAGCAGCTAGCAGACAAGCTGATCCACGCTTGTGTAGCTCCTTGTGAGCAGGCACTCAAGGATGCAGGTCTCACGGCGAGCGACATCAATGAGGTGATCCTCGTAGGTGGCTCGACACGTATCCCCGCTATCCAGGAGATCGTCAAGAAGACCTTTAACCAGGAACCCTCTAAGGGTGTGAACCCCGACGAGGTCGTCGCTTGCGGTGCAGCTATCCAGGGTGCTGTCCTAACGGGCGAGGTAAAGGATGTCCTACTCCTCGATGTGACTCCTCTGTCACTCGGTCTGGAGACGATGGGCGGTGTAATGACTCGTCTGATCGACGCGAATACGACGATCCCAACGAAGAAGAGTCAGATCTTTACCACAGCTGTGGACAACCAACCTTCAGTAGAGATCCACGTCCTACAAGGTGAGCGTTCGCTTGCTAAGGATAATAAGAGTATCGGTCGCTTTAACCTAGATGGTATCGCACCGGCACCTCGCCAGACACCGCAGATTGAGGTCACCTTTGACATTGATGCGAATGGTATCCTCAACGTCACGGCGGTCGACAAGGCTACGGGCAAGCAGCAGAACATCCGCATCGAGGCTTCGAGCGGTCTGAGCGATGACGAGATCAAGCGTATGAAGCAGGAGGCTGAGGCAAATGCTAAGGCTGACGAGGAGGCTAAGGCTCGTATCGACAAGCTCAACCAGGCAGACAGCATGATCTTCTCTACGGAGAAGCAGCTCAAGGAACTGGGCGACAAGATCCCTGCTGACAAGAAGGCTCCGATCGAGGCAGCTCTGGAAGATCTGCGCAAGGCGCACAAGGCGGAGGATATCCCCGCTATCGACAAGGCTATGGAGGAGCTGAACACGGCCTTCCACGCAGCTACCGAGCAGATGTACAATCAGGCTAACGCTCAGCAGCAGGCTGGTCCTCAGCCAGGTGCTAACGCACAGCCTAATGACAACTCCTCTGCAAAGGGCAACGACTCTGGCGATGTAGCTGACGCAGACTTTGAGGAGATCAAGTAATCTCCGATCCCTTACTAAACAAGCGGGTGGGTCAACGATGGTTGGCTCACCCGCTTGTTTTGTTAGAGATTAGAAGTTAGAGGTGGGTAGCTAGTGGCACTAGTGCTTCTAGTAGGCCTAGTACTCCTAGAGTCTAATCTCTAATTACATATCTTTACAGGGAAATTCGTCCGATTCCCTCCTTTCTCGAATATCCACGTGGAAATACTCAAATCTCCACGTGGATATTTTTCTTTTTCCACGTGGGCGTGATTCATTTCCTCCGAAGTTTCATTTCATTCCTCCGAAGTTTCATTTCATTCCTCCGAAGAATTTTTTCTTTCCCACGTGGAGATTTCGAAATATCCACGTGGAAATCAGTTTTCCCTGGCACAGCACCGTGTCGATATGTAGTCGGCTCTAAATTATTGTAACAAGCCAGCGTCTAATTTGCCCATACAGGGCTGACGCATCATAATCGCTCTGTCAGGAGCTACTCATTAGCGACAAAAGGTCCGTGCGCTCATTCTATATAATGCGTCAACCATGGATTGGCTGTTGGCTGTTAGCTATTGGCTGTTAGCTATCGGAACCATCGGAGCTATCAGAGTGATCGGATCTCTAATCTCTAACTTCTAATCCCTAATTTCTAATCTCTAATTTCGTACCTTTGGGGCGACAGATCTTCACAGCAAAAGAGCTTCTAAGCGATGACAAGACATGATGACTTAGCAGAGTACTTCAAGCAAAAGGGAGTACGGACCACGGCAAACCGCATCTTGGTGCTGCGCGCCTTGATGGCAGCGACGCAGCCGATGAGTCTCAACGAACTGGAGACGACGCTCTACCCGATGGATAAGTCGAGCATATCACGGGTGCTGACGCTCTTTCTGGCTCATGACATCGTCCACGCCTTTGAGGACGGGCGAGGGGTGTGCAACTATGAGCTCTGCGCCAGCGACGGCGTCTGCCTCGGCGAGGATGAGCACATACACTTCTACTGCGAGCGGTGCCAGCACTCCTACTGCATGGAGACGCTAGAGGTGCCTCCACTGCGCCTGCCCAAGGGGTACAGTGCCCATGCCATCTCCTTCGTCATCAAGGGCATCTGCCCTCACTGTCAGAACAAGAGGTCGTAAGACAAGCACCGACGTGTGACAATGCTCAAATGAGCCTGTTGCATAAAGGCGAATCGCTGTGTTGCTTTCGGAATTCAGCTTCGGTCACATACGGATGTATGCTCCCTTCAGACCTCACCCTCAGCGCCTTGCGCTTCATCCTTTCTGCAAAGTCAGGACAATCTTGCGAGCAAGATTGTGAGACTGTTGACTTTGCAACAGTCTCCAAATAGTAATTAGTAGCTCCCTACCCAGGGCTACACGTAAGATTTGCGGGATGTAGAGATTTTCGAGAAGAGGAGGAGATGTGCTGGAGTTTTTGTATTTTTGGAGAGTCATCATTTACTACAAACGAAATACAGCTATGAGTACACAGAACCGCATCATACCTCCCAGCGAACTGATCGTCAATGACGATGGCTCGATTTTTCACCTTCATCTGAAGCCTGAGCAACTGGCTGACAAGATAGTCCTCTGTGGCGATCCAGCGCGTGTGGATATGATCGCCTCGCACTTTGACTCGCAGGAGTGCTCGGTGAGCAATCGTGAGTTTCACTCCATCACGGGTACCTATCGTGGCAAGCGGATCACCGTGCAGAGCCACGGCATCGGCTGTGACAACATTGAGATCGTCATCAACGAGCTAGACGCACTCGCCAATATCGACTTAGCGACTCGTCAAGTACGTCCTAACCACCGCAAGCTGACGATGGTACGTGTGGGAACCAGTGGCGGTCTACAACCCGAGACGCCAATAGGCACTTATGTCGCAGCACACAAGGCGATCGGCTTCGAGGGGTCGCTCTTTTTCTACGCTAATACGGAGTCGATACGTGACCTACCCTTTGAGGCTGCACTCAAGGAGCAGCTGCAGTGGCCTATCAAGGGGCTCGACCCCTACGTGGTCAACTGTAGCGAGTCGCTCTACCAGCAGATCGTCGGCAACTATGGGGACATCGTGCCTGGCTGTACGATCGCTGCCAACGGATTTTACGCGCCTCAGGGACGACAGCTACGTCTGCCACTTGCTGACCCAACGCTAAATCAGAAGATCGAGGCCTTTGAGTATGAGGGGCAGCGCATCACCAACTTTGAGATGGAGTCGGCAGCTCTCAGCGGTATCGGTAGCCTCCTCGGGCACGACACGCTGACCGTCTGCTACATCATCGCAGGGCGTCAGAACCTGAATATGAACACCAACTACAAGCAAGGCATCGACGGACTCATCGAGCTAGTCTTAGAGCGTATCTAACAACAAGTAGAAGTAGCGTTTAACTGAAGGTTAATCTGCCCATTCGCTTGTCGTATGACTATTTTTTCGTACCTTTAGAGTGTCAAGGTTATTTCTCCTGCTTTTGCCCTTAATAGTCGTAGGAGTAAGGGAATACATCGAGACACGCTCTAGATCGTCAATGCGATTTAGAAACTGCATAAGCAAGAACAAATTATATTCACAAAATAAATAACAGAACAGATATGAACAACACAGGACGTATAGCATTAGGCATTGCTCTCGGTGCTGCTATCGGTGCAGCCATCACTTACCTCTCAGATCGCGACAAGCGTGATCGTCTCTATGACGACCTCAGCACGACGGCCGATCGCACACGCGACTCGCTCGTAGAGGGGTACTATGAGGCAAAGGACAAGTTCGAGACCTATCGCGATAAGCTACAAAAGCGTGGCGCAAAGTTTGCCGAGGAGGTCGAGGAGCAGTTCGACGAGACTGTAGACAAGGCTAAGGAGACAGCCAGCAAAGCTAAAGAGACTGTCGAGGAGGCTAAGAAGGCTGTCAAGTAAGCTCTCAAGCTGAGACAATCTCCATTGAGTAATACAGACTCAATATAACTAAAAGGGTAGCACGCTCATCTGCACAAAGAGACCGCTCTGGTCACTTACGACAGATGAGTACGCTACCCTTTTGTTTTCTATCCTCTGACCTCTAACATCTAACTTCTATCCCCCTATGGAAGACTTCAAGATATCTCGTTTTATCTATCACACCAAGGAGTACCTCAAGGCGTATGCTCGCCGAGCAGTCTACTCGAGTACCGATGCGGGTATGAAGCTCGCCGGTAATCTCCTCACGATACTTCTAGTATTATTGCTAATGCCTTTCTTGATGATCCTCCTACTCTTCGCAGGAGTAGCGGGCATCAACACATGGCTAGAGCTGGGCTGGGGGTGGAGCTTCCTCATAGGTGCTGGAGTCTTACTACTGCTAGTAGTCATCACGCTGTTACTGCGCAAAGTCATCGTGCGTGCCATCAGTATCAGCATCTATCGCAAGGTACACGACTCGCTGAATAAGCTCGATGATAAGCTACGCCCACAGCCGATGACATCCGATGGAGAAGACGCTAGCTACACCACTAAGGAGGCCGAAGAAACGATCACCCCTATCGATGAAGCACCCAACACAAGAACCCGCTAACCTGACCATCTAATATGAAGAAAAGAGTATCCTATAAAGACTTCCAGAGACGTCAGAAACTTGCCGAGGCCGATCTAGTGATCGCTGAGCGCACCTGGCAGAGAGAGCTGGGGTATATCAAAGGGCTGGGTATCAAAAAAACACTTATCAATGAGGTAAAAGAGCAGATCGCGCCTCCAGGCTCTCTACTCGGTCGCCTGCTCACACCATCCACACGTAAGCAGCGGCGCAAGGGAAACTCCCTACTCTCTAAGCTGACGGGAGGCTCTAAGCAATCGACCTACAGCTCTCTGACACAGAGCGATCAAGAAGGAGCAGCGACTCACGGAGTGACACGGCGCATCTTCGGCACCGCGATGTCTCTAGCCAAGCCCATCCTATGGACCGTAGGGCTTGGCATGGCCAAGGGATTTCTCCGCAGGAAGTTTAAGCCTCTTCGCTTCATCCTCCGCTAAGAAGCTCTCTAAACATCGTTATCCCCTTCATCTGACTTCCAGCTTCGCTCCTGTCAGCCTTAGACGTTTCTTTCTTAGAGACGCTAGTGCCACAAGAGGTCTCGATCGCTTATTTCATTATCTTTGCGGGGCGTAGCGAGAGGCGCGACATCCCAATGGGTGTGTGTTGCCGTCCCGCCGTAGGTTAAGTTTTTCTTCGCGTGGCACTATTTCTGAAGCTTTATGCACCTCAAAAGTAGATATCTTCTTATTCTATTGCTGGCACTCGCTTGTCGTCCGCTCGTAGCGCAGGAGCGAGCCGAGCTAGAGCAGCTTTACCAGCCTATCCTCGAGCGCCCGCTAGGCGTAGCTCCCGCCATCAGCGACAGCGCATGGGAGCAACTCATACAGAAAGCACTAGACGCCCCCGAGACCACCGTCACCCTACAAACCAAAGCACAGGAGTCTCTGGAGATGCGGATCGACAAGGCACATCTCCGTTGCACGATCTCTGTAGCGGGTCTACTCACCTACGAGCTACTACGCGCTCCCTGGCGCACGCAGGGCGAGCGACCCATACTACAGATCACGACCCTCGAGCAGCCTTATCGTGTGAGTCAGCTCACGGCCTTTCTGCCCAAGCAAGAGAAGCAGTGGGAGCTAGACGCTACCATCCCATACACAGACTGGCTCATACATTCCGAGGAAAAAGAACCCGTGCCCTCTAAAGCTCTTTCGTCATCACTAACCGAGATGCCCGTCGTGCTAACCTTTACCACGGAACAAGGCAGACGAAAGGTCCGGATCAGTGCCACTCCCTCTCTAGAGGGCTGGACCACAAAGGAGGAGACCAAGCGCATCGAGCAACTTATCAGCACATCGCCCCAATCCTATCAATTGACACGACGGGGCATCTTGAAAAGAATCAAGTAAGACCACCCCATGGCTAAACTAGATAATAAGCATATCAAGTATATCATCGCTGGAGCTGCCCTCGTGGTGCTCCTCGTCATCGTTGGTGCATGGATATATATAAGGAGTGAGCGACAGCAGATGCAGAGCGAGCAGAGCGAGCTGGTCGACATGGAGAAGCAGCGCATGCAGCAAGAGCTGGATGAGCTAGCAGCGCAGTATCAGCTTCAGTACGAGAAGCTCGCCTCAGCGTCGGGCGAGACAAGTCTCTCCTTTGACAATGACGAGCTACTCGCTCAGCTGGAGAGCGAGCAGGAGCGTGTCAAGCAGCTAAGCCAAGAGCTAGCCACCGTCAAGGCATCCAACGCCAAGCGCATCAGTGAGCTAACGGGCGAGATCAATACGCTCCGTGCCTTACTTCGCAGCTACATCGTACAGATCGACTCACTCAATGCGACCAATGAGCGACTCGTAGCCGAGAATCAACAAGTCAAGGAAGACTACTCACGCATCAGCAGCGAAGCCTCACGACTCTCGCAAGAGAAGGCCGCACTATCCGACCAAGTCGCCATAGCAGCCCGCCTAGACATTTCTGGGCTCACAGTCTCTCCGCTCAACAGCCGAGGCAAACGCACCTCACGCATTGACAAAGTGGAGACGCTGGCGGTATCTTTTACGATCAAAAAGAATGTCACCGCTCCCGTCGGCAACAAAGCGATCTACGTACGCATCCTCAACCCCAACGATATGCCGATGAGCGGCTCTGGCGAAGCCTTTAGCTTCGAGGGGCAGACCCTCCAGGCGACAGCCTCCAAGAGCATCGAGTACACAGGCGAGGATACCCCCGTCACCATCTACTATCAGATTACGCAGGCACTCCTCTCAGGGAGCTACCGTGCAGACGTTTTTGCCGATGGACATCGCATCGGACACACTACCTTTACCCTATGATGAAAGCTCTATCGACACCCCTACGAGGATTACTCGCACTCGTCCTCAGTTGCATACTCACTGGCTCGCTTCTTGCTCAGACGGAGCCACTCACGCTGTCACTACACGACTGCTTCCGCTACCACCGAGAGAGCCCCGTACCATCGGCACAGCTAGAAGCACAGCGACAAGCAGCCCACGCCACACGGCTCAAAGCTCAGAGCAACTTCTTCCCGCAAGTCTCTCTCTCAGGCGGATGGCTCTACACACCAGCCAAGCTTAAGCCCTTCTCCGTCGACCTCTCCTCCTGGCTTCCACCCATGCAGATGCCCAACCTACCAGGAGTGCCTTCTCTAAGCGAAGCTCAGTCTTGGCTCGATGACAAGATGAGCCTCGAGCTAGGACACATCTTCTACGGCTCTCTCTCGCTACGTCAGCCCATCTTCGCCGGTGGACGCATCTACAACGGGGTACGCCTAGCCCAAATCGGCGAGCAAGCAGCCGAGTACCAGTGGACTATCCAGCAGCGTGGCGAGGAGGAGCAGATCGCCAAAACCTATTGGCAGGCAGTACAGCTACAGGAGCAGCTCAAGGCGATTACGCAGTTCAACGACATGCTAGACAAAACGCTCGCGGACGTCTCAGCCATGAAGGAGCAAGGAGTCGTAGCTGATCGTGAGGTGGTCTCCGTACGAGTCAACCGCAACAACGCCAAGCTCCAGGAGGGCAAGCTACGAGAAGGCTTGCAGGCACTGCTCATCCTACTCAAGCATCAGTGCCGTATTCCAGCGGAGCAAGCCATAGAGCTTACTCCCGACTTCACGCTCACCAGCCAGCAACCGATCGATCCATGCCAACCCAAGCTATATAGCACGGTCAATCCGATGGAGCGTGTCGAGCTCAAAGCAGCCAACCTCGCTGTCGAGGCGGAGCAGCGACGCGCTAAGATGGCTCTCGGCGAGATGCTCCCCGAGGTAGGCTTCACGGCACAGCTACTCACCATGTCGCCCAATCCTATGGATGGCTTTAAGAAGCAGTTTGGCTCCACTTGGATGGTTGGCGTAGCCGTTCAGATCCCCATCACCGGCATCTACCAAGGTTGGCAGAGTCGCTCGGCAGCACTTGCTAGCCAGCAGGTACGTCAGCTAGAGCTACAAGACGCTGAGCGTGCCATCCAGATGCAAAACGAGCAAGCCTCACGGCAGCTCACCGAGGCACTCGCACGCTACGCCGAGACGGAGCAGATCCGCACCGACGCACAGCTCAACCTCGACCTCTCGACCGAGGGACACAAGGAGGGCGTCGTCACACTCGAGACGCTCTCGCTAGCACAGCGCAACTGGCTCGAGTCGGAGATGCAGTACATCGAGACTTTCGTCGCCGTGCGCCTAGCGCAGGTCGCTGTCAATGTCGCCACCGGACAGTCCCTCGACCTTTAGCCCTCCACATAGTAACCGAGCAACCGCAGAGTCCTATGATATTGACGACAGAGCAAGCGCGAGCATTGGAAGAGATGAAGAGCTTTGTCGCCACTCCTCAAGAAAACATCTTCATCTTAAAGGGCTATGCAGGTACTGGTAAGACCACCCTACTGAGCGTCTTGCTAGACTACTTAGATAGTCAGCGTATCTCATACGACTTGATGGCTCCTACAGGAAGAGCTGCCAAGGTGATGCGAGATAAGCTCAAGCGGGGTGCATCCACCATTCACTCTCGGATCTATGACTTTGAGGCAGTAGAGGTCAAGGATAAAGAAAAGGATACATCTCGACGGCTCTACTACGCTGTCGGTGAGGCTAGGTATGGCAGTGTCATCATTGTCGACGAGGGATCGATGGTCCCCATAAAGAAGCAGCTGGATGAGATCTACGTCATGGGGAGTGGCTCCCTACTAGAGGACATATTGACCTATGCGGGTGTACGAAGTCATCGGGCTAAGATTATCTTTGTCGGTGATCCAGCACAGTTGCCCCCAGTAGGCGAAAACGAGCCGATAGCACTGCAGCGAGAGACCTTCGGGAGTAGAGGGCTACGCGTCAAGGAGTCGTGGCTCCGTGGGGTGGTGCGGCAAGCCAGTGGCTCTCTCATCTTAGCAAACGCTACTCAGATGCGACGCTTCATCGAGGAGGGGCATGGAGTAGTCATGCCCGAGTATGATGACCACTCATTCCAGCGCGTAGAGGCTTTAGACCTGTTGTCATGCTACTTTCGGCTCTTTCCTAAGAACAATCTGAACAATGGTCCGATCATCGTCTACAGCAATCGAAGCTGTCTCGAGCTCAATCAAGCCATCCGAAAGAGGTACTTCCCCAACCACCCTAACGTCACAGCGGGCGATAAGCTACTCGTCGTAAAGAACAACCAGCTCCACAATCTAGTCAACGGAGACTTTGTCAAGGTCGTTTGTGCCTCTCCTACGACAGAGTCCTATACCATTTCCCTTAAAGAAGGGAATGTCACCCTAACCTTTAGAGATTTACAGATTAAGACCGATGAAGGGGTCTATCAGGTCAAGATCCTCGACGACCTGCTCTCCTCGCCCCAAGCAAGTATCACCTCATCAGAGGGCAAAGCTCTCTTTGAAAAAGCTCGACGAGATGCTTACTTTCACCTGAGAAAGGCTAAAGAGGCTAAAGATTCTAAAGAGCCTAAAGCTCCTATTTTCGAAGAAGAGTATCAGCGATTCATGCGTACAGACAAGTACTTCAACGCGCTGCACTGCAAGTATGGATACGCCGTGACCTGCCACAAGTCTCAGGGTGGAGAGTGGGACACCGTCTTGGTCGACTACGAGGGTCGCAACCAAATCTCTGTCGATGCCATGCGCTGGGCCTATACAGCCACCACTAGAGCAAGTCAGCATTGCATTGTGACCAATCCGCCCCAGATTAGTGAATCGGCATGCTACAAAGGTGTGCAGGCAACCAATGCCCTCTCCAAGCCACCTACATTGCCCCTCGTCTCCACCAGCCAGAAGAGCGGAGGTGATGACGATGTAGATCTCGACATCCTGCTGCAGGGACGCACGACTGCACCAATGCCAGAAGTTCAGCGGATGTTTGCTACCCTCTCACGTGCCCTAGCTCACATAGGTTATGAGATCATCTCGACAAAAGCCATGCAATACCAAGAGCGATACACGATTCGCTCGAAGGAGGGAGGCGGTCCCGTTGAGATATCGGGCTTTTACAACAAGCATGGCGCCTTCAGGCAAGGCTTTAAGATCACAGCTGGTGTAGTATCACCCGAGCAGCGTGCGATCCTCGACCCACTACTAGCCTCTCCAGAGTACTCTGCTGCACCTACCCCGCAGCAAGAGCAAGTAGTCTACACCCCCTCCAGCACTGCTTACGAGTTAGCTTATGGTGTCGTCTCGCGGGCATCGGAGCGGAGTGGCGTCTCTATCAGAGCTATCCAGGAGTACCCAGCACAGTACTACGTCCGGTACTACCTAGCCACGGCAGAGTCGCCAGACGCCTATTTGGATTGCTTTTGCAATGCTAAGGGCTATCTCACGAAGATCATACCTTATCTATATGAGTCCGATGGCTCTGGCCGATTTGATCTATTTCTTAGCGAGATAAAGGAAACCTTATGAATGCTCAAACAATCACCGCCCTACGCAAAGAGGGTAAAGTTGACGAGGCGTATCAGCTAAGCAAGGAAATGCTTTCGGCGGGAACTACCGACTCGGCTGTCATCTCCGCCTTCTCGTGGGTTTTGTGGCAAAAGATGAAGCAGCTCTCACAGGATAGCTCGGCTCTCCCCGACTTCATAGGCTACCTCACAGAGCTCGCCATGCTCAATCTAGAGAATACGGAGTTCAACTTCACGCTCTTCGACACCCTGCGTACGAACATCGCTAAGCTCGCCACCGAACTTTGCAGGGACAAGGAGAAGTCGCCAGCCATCTTAAGCCACGAGCTAGACAGTCTCTTCCAGGTCTTCAGTCTTATGCCCATGAGGCACTTCAATGAGTACCGGAGCTTCTTCATCAAGAGCTTTGCAGACAAGCGTTGGTCCTCTATACTTGACTTTGCCACATGGATCGGCTGGGACAACCTTGATGACACAGAGTACCAGTCCACAAGGTACAATGGGTATCTCATCCCCTCAGCAGCCGAGAGCCTGACGAATGCCATCTGCCTACAGCTACTGAACAAAGAGTCGCCCGCCCACAGCCATCTACCTGAGTACCTACCACTGCTCGAGACACTGGCCGAGGAGCGAGGGCGGGACTTTCAGTTCATCCGCTACTACGTCGTACAGATGATGCTAGGCGTAGGCGGTTATAGCGTCGACCAGATGATCCACTTCTACACCCCCTTTATCAAGGCAAAGGGGAGCAATGCGTGGGTCTGGGAGCTACTAGCCGACATTTATGCCTCTGCAAACGATGTGCCCCTGACGCTTGCGAGTCTCTGCAAAGGAGCCTTGCAGCGAGGAGACGAAAAGTTCAAAGTCTCCATCCACACCAAGATGGCAAGCATCTTTGCACACGACCGATACAAGCGATACCGAGAGGCTAGCCAAGAGGTCCATCTCATCTTATCCGTCTATCGTGCGAATGGCTGGAATAAGCCTCCCCGCGAGATCGTACAGATGTCGCAACAACCATGGTACCAAGAGCCACAAGGCTCCCAGGGCAATCGTGCACTCTACAAGCAGTATGCAGACTACCTAGATGAGCAGTTCAGAGGCCCCAAAAAGGTCTTCGTCATCACCGACTACAATCCCACTAAGAAGATCTGCGTCTTCACCGCTACCGATCGAGAGCGCGGGCACTTTATCTCCTCGCAGCAGCTCAAGGTCGGAGGTGTGTACCAGGGCTTCTATGAGTCCCCTAAGAAGCCAGGAGGATTCGTCCGTATGGAGGCCCTGGAAGCCCTAGAGGGCACAGCGTATCCCCAGCTCGTGCGGCGCATCTCAGGGACACTCCACTTACATCCCAAGGGCTTTGGCTTTATCAACAATGACTTCGTCTCCCCAGCCCTAGTCCGTCAGGAGCAGCTGGTAGATGGTCAGACTTATGACGCCCTCAGCGTACTCTCTTATGAGCGCAAGAAGGATACCTTCAAGTTTGCCATAGTGCGCATACTGAGAGACTGACCTAGACGAGCCACATACACCATAGAGAGCCCGAAGGAGCGCGACCATAGCGATTGATACGGTCGCGCTCCTTCTCTTTTACCCTCCCCTACGGATCTCTTGAATGCAACCGAGCACTACAACGAACTATTGCTATCTGGTAAAAGCTTTTTGAGGGGAGACGAGTAGATCGCCCTATAGAAATGAGCTAACTATCAGTGCCACTTGGGTGAAACTAGAGTTTCATAGGTGAGAAACTAAAGTTTCATAGGTGGGAAACTGGAGTTTCATACCTGTGGCACTAGAGTTTCATGGGTGAGAAACTAGAGTTTCATACGGAGGAAACTTTATTGGACTTTAAGAGGGGGCGATTTTCCCACGTGGCTTTTTGTAGACAGGGCGTTTTTGCTTCGAAGGACTTCACAAGTTTGTGAGATTTGCGATGTGCAGTCTTCTGAAGCTATTGCATTAGAGGAAATTATTGTCTATATTTGCGTTGTTGTTCTACACCTATAAAGTAGTGCCCTTAGACAGAGCTTTATAGCCTTGAAAAAGAACGATAAAGATGAATCTATGAACACTAAACAATAATAACGCTATGGGTTTGAAAACTACTACTTGGCAATCATTAATCAAGGCTCGACGAATGCTCATCGGGAGCTTACTGACAGCACTTGCGCTCATCCCATCTATGGGGGCTCTCAAGGCTCAGGAGCAGATCATGCTCGTCGCAGCCGCTGAGCAAAACCAGTGGAAGATCACGGTAGAGGCCGACACCGAAGTGTGGGCCGACTGGAATGGCAACGGACAGAAGGACGACAACGAACTCCTCACCTCCGGACAGCTAGCTGAGCAGACGACCGCTACGGCCACGCTCACTATTTATGGGGCGGTCAAGAAGCTCACTGCTCCGAACAACAACATTCAGAGGATAGACCTCGCACAGGCCACTTCGCTCACCGAAATTGACTTGTCGCACAACAACCTCGAGGAGATTGATGCGTCTGAGTGTGAGAGCCTCTCCGTGGTCAACATGAGCTACAATAAGTGCGAGTCGCCCGACTTCTCATACAATGAAGCACTCACAAAGCTAGACTGTAGCTACAATGAGGGCATGAGTGGGCTAGATCTACCGGATGGACTCAAGGAGCTCAGATGCAACAACGGAGCCCTCACCTCCCTATCTCTCTCCTCTCTCTCTCAGCTCACACTCCTAGACTGCTCGGCAAACCCGTTTCAGTCTATAGACCTGTCTCAAAACACAGCTCTTCAGTACCTCTACCTACGAGGCCTCGACCAGATACCTCAATTCGCTGGTGGGCTACAGATATCTAACCTGACTAACCTGGTAGAGCTTGACTTCTCGGGATCTACGTTTACCTATGTAGAGCTTCCACCATTGTCTGAGAACTTGAAGATCTTCAACTGTAGCAATACCAAGCTAGACATCTTCAATGTGGCTGGCTGCCCCAATCTTGAGGAGCTCTACGCTAGTGGCTCTCTGATCCTGACGCTAGACATATCTGAAAATAACAACCTCAAGAAGCTCGTCTGCAACAAGACTCAGCTTAAGACGCTAAAAATGCCTAAAGCTCCGCAGCTGGAGTACATCGACATATACAATAACCACTTGCTCCTCGAAGGCATCAAGAAGTTTGCCCAGGAGCTCAATGATCGCACGGGCCTCTCTGAGGGTACCCTCATACTAATCGATAGCTACGAAAAGAGCGAGCTCAACCCCTACGACGACGAGACGCTACACGCTATCATGGACAAGAACTGGGCTCCCTACGACTACAAAGCTGGTGAGAAGGGTGGTCTCAATCCTCTCAGACCATCTGACATGCCGCTCTCTCCATACGTCACAGACCAGCCCAAGATCGTCCTAACGAGTGACGCCACCTCAGGCCAGTGGGATCTGCAGATCGAGATGAGAAACGACGAAGACAAGAAGTCCGTCTGGATCGATCGAAATGAGAATGGGGAGTACGACGAGGGCGAGGAGGTTACAGACTTCAACAAGAGCCTACACTTCCCGCACGAGGCTAAGGTCATCACGGTATATGGTAATGTACAGAACTTCTTCTGCTATGTCAACAGCCTCACAGCTCTCGACATATCCCAGTGCCCAGACCTAGAGATACTAGACGCCTCTGACAATAAGCTCACAACGATAGACCTAAGCAAAAACGGTCAGCTCAGAGCACTCACACTACATGGTAACATGCTTACGGAGGTGGATCTGTCGCACACGCCACACCTCTTCCGATTCTACTGCAACAAGAACAAGCTCACCCAGCTAGACCTCTCCAAGACTCCTGATCTGGTACAGCTCAGATGCGGTAGAAACGAGCTGACCCAGCTAGACGTCTCGATGCTTACGCAGCTCAAATACTTCGACTGCACGGGCAATAAGCTCACAACGCTCGACCTAACGCACTCAGAGGACTTGACGAACCTCCTTTGCGCAGACAACCAGCTCACATCTCTAGACCTAAAGGCATGCGCCGACCTTGAGGAGCTCACCTGCTACAACAACAAGATCGCCTCTGCTATCGACTTCACCAACTGCAAAGTCATTAGAGAGGTAAGCCTCTTTGGTAATCAGATCCAGAGCAAGGAGATGCTACAGACCGTCAGCTCACTGCCGCAGAATGAGCAGGCTGAGAAGAAGGCGTTTTATGGTATCGACACGACCCTAGAGCCTAAGGACGGCAACGTAGTCACCAAGAAGGCTGTAGCAACGCTTGCCGAGAAGGGCTGGATCTGCTACGACTTCCAGAATGGTGCCAATGGTGGTAAGAACGAGTACATAGGCTCTGACGATGTAGCTATTGACTCGCCAGTAGCTCACGCTGAGCAGATCATTTACCTCAGCAACTCTCAGGAGCTACTGATCCCGACATGCTACACAAGCGTAGCTATATATGATGCCACGGGTACACTCATCCGCTCTCTAGAGGGTGCTAGCCGCGTAGACCTCTCTGAGCTACCTGCTGGACTATATGTCGTGACGGGCGTTGCTGCCGACAGCACGAGCGCAAGCACCGCTATGACGCTTGTCAAGGAATAACACAACGCTGCCTACGACTAATACAATGAATATAGTACGCAACTTCTGGGCATTAGCCCTACTACTCTCTGTGGCTCTCCTGCCACAGAGAGCCTTCTCGCAAGACGTGCAGGGACTCCCTAAGATGGAGCTACAGGTCATACCTCAGAACGCTCTATCGATGATCATCACCGTAGGCGACAAGGAGGCAACTATATATGTCGACGAGCATCAAGGATCTCTCGTCCCGCACAAGGTGCCCGCTGGCGAGGACTATACGCTCATCATCTCCTCTGGGACTAATGAGGCGACGATCTATGGCGAGCTCGTCTCGGCCAAGATAATGGACCAAAAGATTTTCCAGATAGCAGTCGACGGCATGAAGTCTCTAGAGGAGCTATCGGCTTTTTCATGTGGACTTAACGACCTATCTCTCAAGGGGTGCGACCGCCTCAGGGCTCTCTACCTGATGCAAAACAATCTCTCCGAGCTCTCTCTGGCCGAGACGCCAGCGCTCCAAGAGCTCAACGTCGGGTACAACGTACTCCGTGAGCTAGACTGCTCGCATTGCCCCAACCTGCTCAAGCTCATCTGTAGCAAGAATGATCTCACCAAGGTCAATATCTCTGGATGCACTAAGCTCAACGAGATAAACGTACAGATGAATAAGAAGCTCACCACACTCGACCTCTCCTCTTGCAAAGCACTGATGGGGCTAACCTGCGCTAGCACAGGGATCACAGATATTGACGTCTCTGGATGTGAGAATCTCACCTTCATAGATACCGCCTTCTCTCCCGTCCAGAGACTTAAGGCGCGTGGTTGTAAGAACCTCCAGACGCTCAGCTGCTATCAAAACGATCTCTACAACATAGATCTCAAGGGATGCGAGCGTCTGGACAAGCTGACGCTACAGCACAACCCTAACCTGGGTCTCCTAGACATCAGCACACTCTCAAGTCTCGTCACGCTACTCTGCTCTGACTGCGGACTAAAAGAGATCAAGATCGGTGACCTGCCTAGCCTCGAGGAGTTCTACGGCTTTGACAATAAGCTCGTCGCGCTCGACTTCTCTGGAGCTCCCAACCTCCGTGAGCTACAGTGCGACAACAATCAGCTTCAGTCTCTACAGCTAGCCTCCTCTATGCCCATGCTAGAGCTGATCTCGGCTGTCAAGAACAAGCTATCGGCCTGCGCTATCGACAGCATCTGCGTAGCTCTCCCCGAGAAGGAGCAGGGCGGACAGCTCCGCATTGCAGCCAATCCAGGTGCTGAGACGAGTAAGACTTACTTCGCTGCTGACAAGGGCTGGACGATAGACATCCTCGGCGATGGCACTGGATGTAGCATCAATGTCGGCGTAGAGCCTGTAGGTAGCACCGAGAGCCTCTGCCTTGTTGACGAGACAGGCATCACCCTGCTCTCTGAGAGCACACAGGCTGACGTAGCTCTGTACACCATGGAGGGCGAGACACTCTATCGCTTCGCAGCTCAGGAGTCACGTCCCACACACCTCACACTACCCTCTGGGCGTTATCTGCTTAGAGTCGGCGAGATGACTCGTCTCGTCATCATACCCTAATCACCCAGTAAGTATATCAACAATGAAGACAATTACATACAAGGCACTACTCCTATGCCTGATCCTACCCCTCATAGCCACAACCAGCTATGGGCAAGAGGAGTTTGACCCCAACCGCTACCTAGAGCTCACCACGACGCTCAACGCAGGGGAGAAGGTAGAGATCGCAATCAGTAAAGATGCTTGGATCGATCTCAACGCCAATGGTCAGCAAGACGAAGGCGAAGTGGTCAGATTAAAGTCCGTAGACGGTCAGCCTGATCAAGGCATACAGAAGTTTACCGTAACCCTATCGGCACAGACCTTTAGGATCTATGGCAACTTTAACGAGATCATACTACGTAAGTGGAAACTCTCCAAGATCGACGTTAGTCGTATGACACAGCTCACCTACCTAGGCGTACCCTATAGTAAGCTGGAGGAGATCGATCTGTCGGCACTGACCAAGCTCAAGAGCTTCGAGGGGCGCAATAACCGGTTTACTGAGTTAGACCTATCGCATCAGCCCGATCTAGAGCTGATAGAGGTCATCTCCAACGATCTGACTCGTCTAGACATCACCAAGAAGCCGCGTCTCTACTTCGTCGGTGTCGCACACAATGCAATACGAGACGAGGCGATGGACCTCCTTGTCAATGCGCTGCCTATGCGCAGCGAGGGCGAGTTCAACGAAGGCGAGCTATATGTCTACACGCTCAACGAGCCTACCGAAAAGAACTATATGACCGACCGACAGGCTGCCATAGCTGACGGTAAGTATTGGAACGTGCAGGCTTGGGACAAGTCTCGTGGTGACTGGGTCAAGTACCTAGGCGAGCCCACAGCAATCACAGAGGTAGCTACCGCTCAGACGGAGCTTAGAGCTCTCTACTCTGGCTCGGCTCTCGTCCTCGTAGGTACTACCCTCGATCAGCCTATACAGATCTACGACTTTTCGGGAGCCCTCCTAGCCTCCTTCGCAGGGAGTCAGGAGACCACCACATACCCCATTGCACTACCTACAGGCAGCTACATCATCACCCACTGCGGAGCGACAGCCACACTGCAAGTACTATAAGTTTATCTCTAACAACAATCAAGCATATACTAAGCTATGAACAAACTAGCTACACGATTCATCCCCCTCATCCTGCTCTTGCTACTACCACTCAGCACCCATCTGCGTGCTCAAGTGACGCCAGCTCCTACCGACGGACCTCGTCTTACCATGACGACCAAATACCCCGCTGGCTCCCAGATAGGTATAGCCTTTGTGCCTCACGATGAGACCGTCTGGGTAGATGTCAATGGCAACGGCATCTGCGACAGAGGCGAGGGCAGAGCCAAAGGCAACGTTGGTAAGACAAACGTCATGATTGTCACGCTTGTCAAGCCGAGCATCACTATCTATGGGCCCGTAGATGCGATCCGCTTTGGAAGCCTAGCCCTCATAGAGGTCGAAGTCACCAAGATGCCTAAGCTAAAAGAGATCCAGTGCTTCGACAATCAGATAGACCATCTAGACCTCTCTGGTAGCACAGGACTACAAACGCTCTTCTGCTTTCAAAATCAGATCTCCTCGCTAGATCTCTCTGCATGTAAGGAGATAAACGACATACGTTGCTTCTACAATCAAATCGGAGAGGAACAGATGAATGCGCTGATGAAGAGCCTCCCCGATCGTACTGAAAAGAAGAAAGGACTCATCATAGCACTCGACACGACCAATCCGGAGGATAAAAACGTCTGCTCTGTAGATGCCGTCAAGGTCGCTCTAGATAAAAACTGGGAGGTCAACGACTTCCACGGGGACAGGCAGACCTGGACAGGAGTGCCTTACAAAGGCTCTCCCTCAGCAATCCAAGAGTTGCTCCCAGACACCCCCATCGTCTACTACGACGGGGCTACTCATGCGCTAGTCTTGGCCGGCAACGCTGGTGCGCCTTACGCTCTATACTCAGAGACCGGCTTGCTGCTGACCTCAGGGGTACTAGACGCTAGCGGTCAGTACCAGATAGCGATGAGTACCTATCCCGATGGGGCTTATATACTCAGTCTCGGAGGCGAGAGCTTTAAGATCTACCACATCTAGGTCAGAGTGTAATCTACGTGGGGCGTGTCACCTAGAGGAGACACGCTCCACCATACACTAACACACAGTAATACACCAACTATGTCTCGACATCACATCACATATCTCATCAGCCTCCTCTCGCTACTGGCACTACCCGCTCTCGGGCAGAATCCTTTCAAGCCAGTTGCTACCGATGGCGACCGCATCGTCCTAACCACCGCCATAGAGCGTGCTGACGACATCTCATTCGTCATACGTCCTATAGAGCATGGTGTCTGGGTCGATCAGAATGGCGATGGTCAGTTCCAAAGAGAAGAGATGGCCAGCAATCCTGAAGATGACCTTGATGAGCCAGGACAATTCCTAGTATCCTTTCAGGTCACATCACCTCAGATCACAATCTATGGCAAGATAGACCAACTCATCATCCAAGACCGCAAAATAACCAACGTAGACCTAACACACGCCACAGCACTCAAGACTCTAGAGGCGTACCGCAATGAGATATCCTCGATCATGATACCGGCAGGTCTACCACTAGAAGATCTCTGGCTGGCTGATAACAATCTGCAGGAGATAGACTTCTCCAATTGTAGCAAGTTGTGGTTCATCGAGCTCTACAACAATCAGATCTCAGAGCAGGCTATGACCAAGGCCTTTAACACCTTGCACCACGCAGCACCCGTTGCTGATCCCGAGCTAGACATCCCCGAGCCGACCATTCAGGTGATCGACACGCATAGCGACCATGAGGGCAACGTATGCAACGTCGACGCCGTAGCTCATGCCAGAGAACTCGGCTGGGCTGTCTACGATCTAGCAGGAGACACACAAAATTGGATCGGAAAGCCTTACGATGGTTCGCCCGTGGGCATCACGCCTATCTCGTCGCACATGCCGACCTGCAGCCGTATGCCTGGAGCGATCAGACTAGACTCGCTAGAGCCTCACAGCACCATCACACTCTACGATATGGAGGGACGCACGCTACAAGAGTTCTCTACGTCCACCAGCACAGTTACGATCCTTCTGGTAGCCGAGCAGTCTGCTACGCCCTACCTCCTCACGATCCAGTCGCCTGAAGGGCAGCGCGTGAGCGTCAAGCTCTAACCCGCATAGCGAGCCTCGAGTCGCAAAGGCTGCACCATTAAGTAGCACTTATAGATGATAGCCACGTAGGGAACTCAATTCCTACGTGGCTATTTTTCATTCTCCACGTGGACGAGAAACAATTCTTCGGACTTATCATTTCATTCCTCCGAAGTTTCATTTCATTCTTCCGAAGTTTTATTTCACCCCCACGTGGGGATCATTTCGTCCCTCCCTTGGGATCTTTTCGTCCCTCCGTGGGGATCTTTTCGTCCCTCCCTTGGGATTTTTTCGTCCCAACGCGGGTGGGAGATTTTCGTCCCATCAGTATGGGACGGGCCTTCCGGACTATTTATCATATTATGCACGTATCCCAATCGACTCGTGCAACCCGCTGTATGGACGCTGAGCAAGACGACTCCTATTGGGACGAACGTCTCGCTTTGACACAACGGATGCAGGGGCTTCGTAGCGTGATGAATCTTTGCGACAGTCTTCTTTTTCCTTACCTTTGTGACACTTAACTATGACGACAGTAGAGAGATATCACGATATAAGTATGGGACACCGTGTCGTGGGACACGAGTCGAAGTGTCGCCACCTACACGGACACAACTACCGAATACACTTCACTTGCTCCGCAGCACAGCTCGATGAGCTGGGGCGGGTGATAGACTTTGGCGTAATCAAGGAGCTACTCTGCATGTGGCTGGAGGAGCATTGGGATCACAAGATGATGATCTACGATGAGGACCCGCTACTTCCCTCACTACGGGAGCTGGTGCCAGAGGATCTGGTCGTGGTGCCCTTTAATCCGACGGCCGAAGCCATGGCGCAATACCTCGTCGAGACGGTTGCTCCCGCACAATTGGCCAGCACGGGCGTGACGCTCGTCAGTTGCCGTGTCGAGGAGACGGCACGATGCAGCGCTACCTACTCACTACCTATATAGTATGCAGCCGCTACCGGTCAACGAGATCTTCTACAGCCTCCAGGGCGAGGGAGGACAGATGGGACGCGCGATGCTCTTCGTGCGACTCTCGGGGTGCAATCTCTCCTGCGACTACTGCGATACAGACTTTGCGGGGCATCAGCTCATGACCCCTCAGGAGATCTTAGCGCAGCTGGAGAGCTACCCCTGCCGTGACATCCTCTGGACTGGTGGCGAACCGACCTTAGCACTGCGGGAGGAGCATATAGCTTTCTTTCACGAGCATGGCTATCGTCAGTCTATCGAGACAAATGGCACACGCCCCGTGCCTCGGGGACTGGACTACGTCACCTGTTCGCCCAAGCCAGAAGCAATAAGTGGCCTGCAGGAGCGTTTTGTAGATAACTACCCTGACGGCATCGATGAGGTGCGCTGGCCCCTACAACTAAGTGCTCCCCTACCGCCACCCATTGAGCAGCTGGCCGAGGCACGTCGTTACTATGTCAGCCCCGTAGAGGAGACGGGCGTAGAGATGTCGGCCGTTGTGGCGCGCTGTATGGACTTTGTCTTAGCCCACCCCGAGTGGCGGCTCAACGTACAGCTACACAAGTTGCTAGGGTTTCGCTAAGTAAACGGTTTAACCATGAAAGTCTCGTCGTCACATATTCGCTGGTTGCTCGTGCTACTCCCGTGCGCTATGGCGCTCTGTAGCTTGATGAGCTGCAAGAGTGTGACGCTGAGCAAGGCGGAGCTGTACGACCATACGGGACGCTATGCCCTCGCAGCCGATAGCTACTACACGCTCTACCGCAAGACCTCTCGCAAGAAGCCGGAGCGACGGGCTTACCTAGCTTTCAAAGCTGCGGAAAATTACCGACGACTGGGCAACACACCCCGCGCGCTCAACTGCTACAACCTAGCGCTCTCGGGCGACTACCCCGACTCGATCCTTCACCTACGCATTGCTCAGGAACTACAACAGCTAGCGCGCTGGCGGGAGGCGGGCAAAGCTTACGAACAGTTTCTAGAGTACTACCCACACGATTACTTCGGACGCATAGGCCTGGAGAGCGTGCGTCAAGCCGATTCGCTCCTCGCCCACCCCACGGGACACACGGTTGAGACGGATCGACTCTTGATTTCTCCCTATGCCGAGTTTGCCCCTTGCTATGCACCAGATGGCACGATACTCTACTTCACCAGTAGCCGTGTGCCTCTCCGTGATATGCTGCAGGAGAGCGAGGTGACGGGGCTGGGGACGAACAATCTCTATATGATCAAGCAAGACGCCTCGGGCAAGTGGTCTCGCCCCGACAGCGTGCCGGGCAGTGTCAATACGCCCGAAGATGAAGGTACCCCCTCCATCACGGCAGACGGCAACACGCTCTACTACTCCTATGCTGAGCAAAGCTCCACCTACGACCGCACCGTGCAGATCTACAAAGCGTCTAAGTCTAGCCAAGGGGGCTGGGGCAAAGGCGAGCGCGTACCCATCTGGGAGGACTCGCTACGTATGGCGGCGCACCCCGCCATTGACGCTTCGGGACGATACCTTTACTTCGTGAGCGAGGGAGCTGGCCTGGGTGGCAAAGACCTTTACCGCATATCCCTCAGCGAGCATGGCTGGGGTAAGCCAGAGAACCTCGGCAACGAGATCAATACGCCTGGCGACGAACTCTTTCCCACGATGGTGGGCGACAGTACCCTGTACTTCTCCTCCAATGGACGTGTGGGGCTGGGCGGACTAGACCTATACAAAGCGCAGATGGACTCGCTCGGCGGGTGGCAGGTGACGCATCTGGGCGCTCCGATGAACTCCACCGCCGATGACTACGCTCTCACCTTCGCTCCGAAGCCGCAGTCGGGCTTGGCAGAGGAGGGTTACCTCTCCTCGACTCGTGGCGACCAGCGTGGACGACCACATCTCTACCGTTTCTCATTGCCCGCCACCATCATCCGCATCGACGGCTTCGTGATGGACCGTGAGGGGTACGGCATCCCGCAGGCGACGGTACGCATTGCCGATGAGCAAGGTTTGCTCGCCACGCCCATTGTCTCGACACGTGACGACGGCTCTTTCGTCCTTGAGATCGCGGGGTCCAACCGCTACGTGCTACACGCCTCGCACCCGGACTACCTCAACCAATACATGCCGCTCGTGACCGACAGTGCCACCGAGAGCACCGACTACTTGGTTGACTTTTACCTAGCTTCGCGCCTGCACTCGGAGCAGATCCACGACATCTACTACGACTTTGACCGAGCTTCGCTACGCCCCGAGGGAAAGAAGAGCCTCGACTACCTAGTCACGCTCCTAGAGCAAAACCCCGACGTGCGCCTAGAGCTGAGCAGTAACACCGATCGCAAGGGTTCGCAGGCATACAATCAGAAGCTCTCGCAGCGTCGTGCGCAGAGTGTCGTCGACTATCTTATCGCCAAGGGCATTGCGGCTGACCGCCTAGAGGCTCGTGGCTACGGCAAGGAGCGCCCTTACGTAGTGACCAAAGGGATGGCGGCGCGCTTCGATTGGCTGCCCGAGGGGCAGGAGCTAACGGCCGAATGGGTCGGCGCGCTGACTGAAGAGCAGCAAGTCGTCTGCGACCAGCTCAACCGTCGCACTGAGTTTACCGTCATACAATAATATATAGAGTGACCTAAGCAATGATACATTACCAAGCAGATCCAGACCTAGCGGGCGTCTATCTCATCGAGCCAGACTGCTACGGCGATGCGCGGGGCTACTTTGCCGAGACTTACCGCACGGCAGATTTTGCAGCGACCGTCTCGCCTAGACCATGGGTGCAGGAAAACGAATCCTCCTCCGTCCGTGGCGTCTTGCGGGGTCTGCACCTTCAGCGGGGCGAAGCTAGCCAAGCGAAGCTGGTGCGCTGCGTAGTGGGCGAGATCATGGATCTGATCGTTGACCTACGACGAGATAGTGCCACTTACGGGCAGTGGCGCAGCTATCATCTCTCGGAGACAAACCATCGGCAGCTCTACATCCCGAGAGAGTTTGCGCACGGCTTCCTCGTACTCTCGGAGCAAGCGAAGTTTCTCTATAAGGTGGACAACGGCTACGCCCCCGAGAGCGAGCTCTGCATACGCTATGACGACCCGCAGCTGGCGATCCCCTGGGAGTCGTGGGGCATCGCACCCGAAGAGCTGATCCTTTCGAACAAAGACCTACGGGGCATCTCCCTAGCCGACTACACCGCATCACGCTTTTGACACCTTACGCTATGACTTCATACCGACATACCTACGCTGTGACTGGAGCTGCTGGCTTCATCGGCACTAACCTCGCTTACTACCTGAGCGAAGCCCTCGCCCCTGACGAGCGAATCGTACTGATCGACAAACTAACCTACGCTGGCAACTACCGCTCCATCGAACCGCTCATCAACAACGAACGGGTCATCTTCGTGCAGGCAGACATCTGCGATGCCGAAGCGATGGATGACCTCTTCACCCGCTATGCGCCGCACTTCCTGATCAACCTTGCTGCCGAGAGCCACGTCGATCGAAGCATCGAGGACCCCGCCATCTTCGTACGCACCAATATCCTCGGCGTGCAGACCTTGCTAGATACTATTCGCAACCATTGGTCTACCACCAGTGGACGAGGCTCTTATCCCGTATGGCAGGAAGGGCGTATGATGCTCCAGGTCTCCACGGATGAGGTGTACGGTTCGCTTGGCAAGGAAGGCTTTTTCGTAGAGAGCACACCGCTCGACCCGCGCAGCCCTTACAGTGCTGCGAAAGCTTCGGCAGATCTCCTCTGCCAAGCGGCCGTTCACACGCACCATGCCCCAGTCGTTTGGACTAGATGCTCGAACAACTATGGTCCCTACCAGTTTCCCGAGAAGCTCATCCCGCTCGTCATCCGCCAATGTCTCCTTGGCAAGGAGATACCGATCTACGGCACGGGCGAGAATGTGCGTGACTGGCTCTACGTCACCGACCATTGTCGTGCACTCCACCTCGTGGTGACCCAGGGGAAAGCTGGTACAGCGTACAATATCGGTGGCCACAATGAGCATACCAATCTAGAGATAGTCCGCATCATCATCAACCAGCTACACGATCGTCTGAGCAAAGAGCCAGCGCGTGCCGAGCGCATCTCTGAGATCTTAGGCACTCAGGTTCAGCCCGAGCTAATCAACGAGCAGCTGATCACCTTCGTTCGCGATCGTCTCGGTCACGACGCTCGCTACGGCATCGACCCTACCTTCATTCATAAGGAGCTAGGGTGGCTACCCTCGATCCCCTTTGCCGAGGGCATCGGCTACACGATCGACTGGTACCTCGACCACTTCGACTGGGTCAAGGGTATCACCGATGAGGACTACCAGCACTACTACCAGCAGATGTACAGCGGACGATGAAGGTCTACGGCATAGACGACGAGTCGCGGCTCTTTTACAAAGGCGAAGCACTCCTTCGCCCGGGCTACCCCTTCTTCGTTCCACACCTCGAAGCAGAGTGGTGCGCTATCCCTTCGCTCGCCATCAAGATAGGGCGGACGGGCAAGTGCGTGGCATCTCCCTTTGCCGAGCGATATATCGAGTCGTGCGCTGCTGGCTGGGACATCACCAGCCGCTCGCTACTTGCTGAGCTACGCGAGGCGAGCGCGCCATGGGAGCGTGCTAAGGTGTACGACGGCAGTGCCGTAGCCCTCGACTGGCAACCCCTTGACACAACGCTCGCAGAGCACTTCACGCTAACCCTCTCCGAGCAGAGCTGGACGCTCGCCCGAGAGGTGGTCCGCCAAGCACTTTCGCTCCTCTCCGAGTGCCTCACCATTCACACGGGCGACGTACTCCTACTCAACGCTATCCCCATAACAGCGGCTCCCGCCATTGCTCCCGAGCAACAGCTCTCCCTCACGCTACAAGCAGGCGAAAAGCTTCGCTCCACTACCCTACTACGCATCAAATAAAGCATCAATATCGAATCGTCTTAAAACCCCTTCACTATGGCTATTGTATCTCCCTCCCTCCTCAGTGCTGACTTCCTGCATCTCGCCGACGAGATCACGATGATCAACGAGAGTCAGTGCGACTGGCTCCACATTGACGTGATGGATGGTGTATTTGTCCCGAATCTCTCCTTTGGCTTTCCCATCATTGAGGCGATACGCCCCATCTGTCAGAAGCCTCTCGACGTGCATCTGATGATCGTCGAGCCGTGGAAGTTCATCGACCAGTTTGCCAAGCTCGGCATCCATATTATGAACGTACATTACGAGGTGTGCCCTCACCTGCACCGCACGCTACGGGCTATCCGTGAGGCGGGTATGCGTCCAGCCGTCACACTCAATCCGCACACCCCCGTGGAGCTTCTCACCGACATCCTCTGCGAAGCCGACATGGTGCTCCTCATGAGTGTCAACCCCGGCTACGGCGGGCAAAAGTTTATCGAGCACTCTATCCGCAAGGTCGAGCGTCTGCGCAAAATGATCCAAGAGCAGGGTCTCTCCACCCTCATACAGGTCGATGGCGGGGTCAACCTCGAGACGGGTCGCCAGCTCGTCGAGGCGGGTGCCGACTCGCTCGTAGCTGGCAGTGCCGTCTTTAAGGCACCCAGCCCCAAGGATATGATCGCACAGCTACACGCCTTGTAAGCCACCTTGCACTACCTCGTCCGAGGGCTACACGCCACAATCATGCGCCCAGCATTGGTGACACTTCTGTCGCTAGTGCTGGGCATTCATCTAGGTAGTCTCGGGCTACTGGCAGCGCAGTGGTACTTCCTCGGCATCGCCGTGGCGACACTCCTCCTCGTCCTCTCTAGACTTTGGCGCAAAGCACTCCTCGCTGGCTCCGCTTGGTACCTACTCCTTCTCTGCTCAGGAGCTTGTCTAGCCACCATACCACGAGAGCGGGTAGCGCAGCTTCCACAGCCCTGCAAAGAAGCGACTTACCTCGTCACCATCTCCCGTCCGCCCACTGCGCGTGAGCAGGGCTGCCGTGCCGAGGCTATCATCGAGCAGGCGACAGACCCAAGTGGAGCTCTCCTAGCTCACTGGACTGGCCAGCGCATCATGCTGTACCTATATAATGACTCGCTGCAGCTCACGCCTCGCACCAGTTACCTCGTCCGTGGACGGCTCACACCACTAGAGCAAGTCTCCTCGTCAAGCTATCAGCACTACCTCCTCTCACGAAAGGTCTCGGGCGTGCTATCCACCTCCACAGCTGAGCCTTGCAATGAGCCAACGACCACCTACTGGTCACGATGGGATCAACTACGCTACCTCGCCTATACCCTCCAGCAGCGCATCGGAGGCACGCTAGACGAGATCGACCGGCTTACCCCGCTACAGCGAGAGACGCTCCGTGCTATCTGCCTAGGCGATCGCTCCGAAGGTACCATCGCAGAGGGACAGTTTCGCTCCGTAGGCGTCGCACATCTGCTGTCGGTCAGTGGCTTTCACGTTGGGGTCGTCTTACTACTCATCTACTGGCTGATACGCTATCCGCTACGGCTCATACGCAACGTCCACACCGCTTACCTTCTGCGCTGGAGCCTCACTCTCATAACGGTATGGATCTACGCTTTTATCTGCGGACTCTCCATCCCGACACTCCGCGCCTCGCTTATGTTCTCCATCTTTGCTGTAGCACGTCTCCTAGGGCGCTCCACCGATCGGCTGAACGTCTGGGCGCAGGCGGCTGCCCTCCTGCTTATTATCTCACCCTACGCACTCTTTGACGTAGGCATGCAGCTCAGCTTCGGAGCGGTGCTAGCCATCTTTGTCACTTGGGGCGCACTCAACCAACGCATCACGCCGAGTAGCTCCCGTATCGTCAGCTACCTTTACTACCTCATCGTCACGACCCTCGCCGTACAACTCTTCGTCTGGCCTATCCTCGCACGCAGCTTCGGCACCACAGCCATCTGGCTACTCCTCGCCAACCTCCTCCTGTCGCCTCTAGCCACGCTGCTCATCATCACGGGGCTAGTCACCATGGGACTGCTCGCCCTCGGGCTCCCCACGACGCTCCTACCGCTGCTTCTCATCGGTGTGAGCGATCTCACCAGCGGTGCGATGACACTCCTCGAGCAGCACTTCACCGCTCAGCTCACCATCACCATGCCGCTCTGGCTCTGCATCGCTTACTACCTCCTCCTCTACGCCTGGGTGCAGTACCTCCTAGCCCGTCCCCGCCCCATACGCGTCTAGCTACGCCCCCCTATTGCCTATTTGCATGAATAACACTACATTTGCTGTAGAGGTTGTTCACTTAACTAACACACTATGCACAACAAAATCACTAATCTCAGACAGATACTGTGCATGACCCTACTAGCCATCGGCGCAGTACTCGCAAGCGTCTCCTGCAGACAGGAAGTGCGCAAAGACCCAAGCGTGGCTCTTATTGGGACAGCCTGGGAAATGCTAGACACGCTCTATAATTCGAACGATACGTTAGTCGTATTGTCTACGTCACTCCACTTCGAGAGTGCCACCGCAGGACACTATCTCCTGAAGATGGCAGATGATCCCGAAAGCATCACCTACCCGCTCCTATATAAGTATCTAGCAGCACAAGATTGCTACCAGATCTATTCCAACCTTCCTCCCGATGCCGGCATGATTATAGACACTTGCTGGGCTAAAGTGGACTGGGAGCACAACCTTCTCTGGTGCTACGGAGACAAAGATCTGAAGGATCAGGATCCAGACTTCTGCCGCCGTATCAAGTGACGCGTCAAGCCAAAGTTCTGACCTGACGCTCTAGCAAGCCGCTTTACATATCTTTACGGGAAAATTCGTCCGATTCCCTCCTTTCTCGAATATCCACGTGGAAAATCTCAAATCTCCACGTGGATATTTTTTATTTTCCACGTGGGCGTCATTCATTTCCTCCGAAGTTTCATTTGATTCCTCCGAGGAATTTTTTATTCCCCACGTGGAAAATAAAAATTCTCCACCTGGATATTTCAAAATATCCACGTGGAAATCACTTTTCCCCGACACAGATCCGTATCGATATGTAGTCGAATCTAAATTATTGTAACACGCCGAGGTTGAATTTCCCCAGCCTGAGATAACGCATCATAATCGCTCTGTCAGGAGCTACACATCAGCGACAAACGAGAAGTCGAGAGGTAGATGAGCTCATTGTATATAATACGTCAGCCTGGATTCTTAGATTCAATAGTCGCAATAAGAAAATAAAGAGGTATCTTTGCCAAACGGATTGTACAGTCACGCTTCGGTGACCGACCTTCACAGCGAAATACAGATAATACAACTATATAGATATGACGGCTAATAAGCAAATGAGAACCGAGGGCGACCTGCTAGGCGATCGCCAACTACCCGCAGACGCACTCTATGGGGTGCAGACGCTACGCGGTATGGAAAACTTTCAGATAAGCAACTTCAAGCTGAGCCAGTACCCTTACTTCATCAAGGGACTTGCCTACACCAAGTGGGGCGCAGCTATCGCAAACCACAGCGAGGGCATCCTCACCGATGAGCAGTACGAGGCTATCGTCTTCGCCTGCAAGGAGCTGATCGCAGGCAAGCATCACGATGCTTTTGCAGTGGATATGATCCAGGGTGGTGCCGGCACGACAACCAATATGGCAGCCAACGAGGTGATCTGCAACATTGCCCTGAAGAAGATGGGACACAAGCCTGGCGAGTACAAGTACCTCGCTCCCAATGATGGAGTCAACGCTTCGCAGTCTACCAACGATGCTTACCCCACAGCTATCCACCTAGGACTATACCCCAAGGGGCTGGAGGTGTACAAGCATGTCGAGCAGCTCGCAGCAGCACTTCGTGCCAAGGCTGAGGAGATGAAGCATGTCCTCAAGATCGGTCGTACGCAGCTACAAGACGCTGTGCCTATGACGCTGGGGCAGACTTTCCACGGCTTTGCCTCTATCCTAGAGGATGAGCTACCAAGACTCAAGAGTGCCAGCGAGGAGTTCCTGACGGTCAATATGGGTGCTACCGCCATCGGTACTGGTATCGCCTCAGAGCCTGGCTATGCAGAGGCTTGTGTTAAGGCTTTGGCACAGATCACGGGCTGGCCAGTCAAGCTGAGCGCTGACCTCGTCGGTGCTACGAGCGATACCTCTGTAATGATCGGCTACTCATCCGCACTACGCCGCATCGCTGTCAAGATCAATAAGATCTGCAACGACATCCGTCTCCTCTCCTCTGGTCCTAGAGCTGGTATCGGCGAGTTCAACGTACCAGCTATGCAGCCAGGCTCCTCAATAATGCCCGGTAAGGTGAACCCCGTTATCCCCGAGGTGATGAGCCAGGTATGCTACAAGGTGATGGGCAACGATACGACTGTCCTGATGGCTGGCGATGCTGCTCAGATGGAGCTCAACGCTATGGAGCCCGTCATGGCTCAGTGCTGCTTCGAGAGCTCAGACCTGATGATGCGTGGTATCACGACCCTCATCGAGCGTTGTATCACTGGCATCACACCCAACGAGGAGCGCTGCCGCCAGCAGATCGAGGCATCGATCACGATCGTCACGGCACTCAACCCGATCATTGGTTACAAGAATTCAACCAAGATTGCCAAGGAGGCACTTGAGACGGGCAAGGGTATCTACGAGCTAGTCCTAGAGCATGACATCCTAGACAAGAAGGATCTCGATGAGGTGATGGATCCCAAGCACATGACCCAGCCCTCGAAGCTAGATCACATCAAGCCTAAGAAGCAACTGTAAGCTTCTTATACTATAAAGGAAATAGAAACTACAAACCTTTTAGACCAATTTATTATGAAGAGATTAGCTTTAATCAGCTTTGCGCTCGTCAGCATGCTGGCGTTTGCTGCTTGCTCTAGTCCTACGAAAAAGGCAGAGCGAGTCACCATGGACTTTGTCAATGCTCTCAACGCTAGCGACTACGACAAGGCTCGTAGCTACACGGCATCGGAGCAGGCTGAGGCTTATGTGGGGCTTGTTGAGTACTTTGACTCCGAAAAGTCTGACGACTCTGAAGAGGCAAAGGCAGCGAGAGCTAAGATCACGAGCCGTATCACCCGCACGGAGCAGCAACAGGACACGGTCATCTGCTATGTAGAGACCATCGAGCCTTCAGACAATCCAGACACTATCAATCAGAAGGTGCTCCTCACCAAGGTGGACAACGAGTGGAAGGTCGTCGAAGTACCTATGAAGTAACCGAGGTTTAGACCAAGTAAAGACTATACAGTCCTCCAATCTTAATCAGCGTATGAAAAGAGCCATCTTTTTAAGCCTAGCATTCGCTAGTCTATGGGCATTTATCTCTTGTAGCACTCCTACTCAACAAGCAGAGCAAGTAACTCGAAAGTTCTTTGATGCTATACTTGACCAACGCTTTGACGATGCAAAAAAGTACGCAGGAGATAGTAGAGTAGAAGCTTATGTAGACGCTATAGCTCAAGCCTCTCAGAATGAAGAAGAGATCAGCAAAGGGTTTGACTTGTCCAAAGTAGTATACAACATCACTCAGGCCAAAGAGATGGACAATGCGATTATCTGTTATGTGGAAATCTCGGAACCATACACAAACAAAAGCTCCGAAATGTCTCTACAGAAAGTTGTACTCAAGCAAGTGGATAACAACTGGAGGATTGTTAACTTTATCATGGACTAACCTGGACGGTAGCCACTCAGGCACGCGCACTCTAGACTTAATCTCTAGATGAAGTCTATCTATCACAAGCCCCAAGAGCTAGCGAGGTCTCTCCTTTTACTGCTCTTGGGGCTTATATTATGTGGAGCTGTCGCTTGCTCCGCACACCACGAGCGAGAGACCATCGCTATCGATACAACATCTCTGCGGCCTGGTAGTCTCATACTGCGTCGTGGCGAGGGGATGCTCTCGACCTTCTTTAGCAAGATAGCCTCCGAGGGGCAGCTCTACAGTCACTGCGGGATCATCGACTACGACTCCACGGGTCAACGCTGGGTCGTATGGCACGCCTATCAGGATAGTTCGCTCGGTGCTGACGGTATCTTCCGTCAGTCGCTAGACAGCTTCGTGATGGAGTCGGAAGCGGTGGCTATCTATCCAGCTCTCGCACTAGACAGCTTAGGCTTGCAGAAGATGAGAGCCTACATAGCACTACATCGCCCTGGGGGGCAGTACCCCAAGAGGTTTGACTCGCGCTTTGACCTAAGAGATACGACCACGCTCTACTGCACCGAGTTTGTCGCACTCGCTTACTGCGCCACCAAAATTCCCGCCTATCAAGTGCAGCCGACAGGGCACAACGTCGCAATACCCTACACCTATTATACTCTTGATGATTTGATCAAAACTGTCAACGCCTTGCACATTCAAAAATAATGCGTATATTTGCATCAGTTAATAATCACTTACACTAAAGAGATACTATGAAAAAACTATTTGCAATTGTTGTCGCTATGCTAGCATTAGGCCTTGTCTCTTGCAACAAGCAGAAGAAGAACCGCGACTACGACTCTACAAGAGACGACATCGAGTCTCTTCGAAATCTACTAGATGACGAAGACAATGATGAGAGCGAAAGCTATGATAATAGCTCTGATGAGTCTGAAGGCCTCAAGGAGATTGAGAAGGAGTACTCTCAAGCACTTAAGGAGCTAGAAGATCTCTACAAAGAGGATGAGATAGAGTCTAGCGAGTACAAGAAGCTCAAGAAGGAGCTGAAGCAGCAGAAAGATGCAGCTATAAAGATCTATAAGAACTCTATGAATGCGGCTAAAGGTATGACTGACGAGTCTCTAGACGACGCTCTAAAGGAGTATCAGAAAGCTCTAGAAGAGTCTCAGAAACTCATGGAGGATGCTGAGAATGATTTTTCTTATCAAGCTAAGGATCTCGACAGCAACACTCTGACTAAGGTCGGAGAACTATATTACGCAAGTCAGGTGGCCTCGAGGCTACCTGACTTGTGACTTTTACGAATTGAGGAATGTACGAAACTCCCCCCCCCTTGCAAATTCAAAAATAATGCGTACCTTTGCATCAGTTACTAATCACTTATACTAAAGCTAATATGAAGAAAGTATTTGTACTCGTAGCTGCTGTTGCAGCTCTAAGCCTTGTTTCTTGCAACAAGGAGAACAAAAGTCAGGATGCTCAGCAAGCTGAGCAGAATGTTGAGAACGCTCAGGAGAATCTTGACGCAGCTGCTCAGGATCTACAGAACGCAACTCAGGATGCAGCTCAGGTCGCTGTAGATGAGACTCAGCAGGCAGCTGAGGCTGCAAAAGCAGCCGTAGAGAATGCTACTGACCAGGCTCAGCAGGCAGCTGCTCAGGCTAAGGAGGAGATCAAGAAGTAAACACCAACTTCTCTAGATCATCTCAATCTGAGATAACCTAAGCAACCAAACTTAACGAAGGTCACCTAGTCCTCTCTATGAGGGTTAGGTGACCTTTGCTGTTGGATACTAGCTGTTAGCTGTTAGCTGTTGGCTGTTGGCTAGAGCTACTAGGGACACTAGAAAACTAGGCTCTAGCCTCTAACTTCTTTTTCGTACTTTTGGAGCGTGAAGACAAGACACTCCTGGCAATGGTGGCTAAAGAACTTCTTGCCACTCCTCATAGGGCTAGCGATACTGTTGTACCTCTATCGCCATCTAGAGCTCGCAGACACGCTACGCTTATTGCAGCATGGCGTGCGCTACGAGTATCTTCTCTTGTCTCTACCTATGGGACTCCTGGGCAACGCCACGCGAGGCTATCGCTGGCACCTCCAGATGCGACCGCTATACACGCCCTCTGCACGACCCATCAATCCGATCTTGATCACCATCGGGAGCTATGCGGTCAACTTTGTCATACCTCGTGCCGGCGAGGTGTGGCGCTGTACCGAGATGAAGCAGCGAGAGGACTATACGCTCTCGGCAACGGTCGGCACGCTCCTAGTAGATCGTCTCTCAGACATGATCGTTGTGCTAGCTCTCTTCGTGGCTATGATGCTGTTTCAGCCAGGGACTATATCGCAGATCTTAGCTGCTCAGGGCTTATCGCTCGGCGATAACTTAGGCGACCTCTTCTCGTCAGACTACACTACAGCGTGGCTGATGGCGGGCGTCTCACTCCTCGTCATCGTGCTGGTCCTCTATCGCTTCAGAAAGAGTAGATTCATGCAGCGTGTACGAGAGAAGCTCCGCTCCGTACTGCAAGCCGCTTCGACACTGAGAGGCTGGCGCGCCTGGACTCAGTTTATCGTACTCACGATCCTCTTGTGGCTCTTTTACTACTACTTCTTCTATCTCACATTTGGAGCCTTTACCTTCACGGCTGAGCTAGGGCATCGGGTTGCTTTTGCATCCTTTGTCCTCTCCACACTGATGATCGCTATCCCCACACCTGCGGGTGTCGGTCCGTGGCACTACGCAGTGATTATATCGCTGACAGCCTTTGGTGTGAGCGAGGCCGAGGCAGGACTCTTTGCTTTGATTGTACATGCTGTACAGACACTCTGGACCATTATTACGGGGATTATTGCTATATTTGCCTTACCAATAGTCAATAGGCACTACAAACGTGCCTCCTCACTGGAAGACACTTCAAAAAATAAAGAGAATAAGCTATGATGAACAAAGCTGACTACCAAAAGCTCGCCCCCTCCACACTATGGGGCTATTTCTATGATCTCACACAGATACCCCGCCCCACCGGCCACTGTCAGGCTGTGCGGGAGTATGTCGTTGCCGAGGGTAAGCGACTAGGACTAGAGACCCATGTAGATGAGGTGGGCAACGTGTTGATCCGTAAGCCAGCCACACCAGGACTAGAGGATCGTCCCGTAGCTACCCTACAGGGGCACCTAGATATGGTACCTCAGAAGAACTCGGACAAGGTGCACAACTTCGAGACCGATCCTATCCAAACGATGCAAGAGGGCGACTGGATCACGGCCGATGGCACGACGCTTGGTGCGGACAACGGTATGGGCGTTGCCTTCTCTCTTGCAGTCCTCGCTGATGATACGCTCAAGCATGGTCCCATCGAGGCTCTCTTTACCATTGATGAGGAGGTCGGCATGGACGGTGCCAATGGTCTTAAGCCAGGCTTTAGCAAGGGTGACATACTCCTTAATATAGACTCCGAGGTAGAGGGCGACCTCTTCGTCGGTTGTGCTGGTGGTATCGATGTCAACGTCTCTCTAGAGTACCAAGACAACCACGAGCCTGATGAGGACGAGATAGGCGTACGCCTTACGATCAAGGGACTCAAGGGCGGACACAGCGGTGTGGACATACACCTCGGTCGTGCCAATGCCAACAAGCTCATGGCGCGTCTCCTCAAGGAGGCTGTCTCGCAGTGCGGTGCTCTAGTCGCTGAGATCGATGGCGGTAACATGCGCAATGCGATACCTCGTGAGGCGGTCGCTCTGCTCTCTGTCAAGGAGGACGACACTGAGGCGCTCTGGGAGCTGGTATCCGACTACGAGGAGATCTTTAATAAGGAGTTTGCAGGGATAGAGAACCACATCACCGTCTCTCTAGAGCGTTGTGACCGTCCTAAGACGATTCTCCCCGACGAGATACAAGACGCGCTGATCCATGCGCTGAATGCTTGTCAGAATGGTGTCATCTCTATGCTCTCTGAGTTCCCCGACACGGTAGAGGCTTCGTCGAACCTAGCTCAGGTACAGGCTGGCGAGGGACATATCTCTGTCCGCTTCCTCGTCCGCTCCTCTAGTGACTCGCGCAAGATGTGGGTCGCCTCTAGCATCGAGAGCTGCTTCCTACTGATGGATGCTCGCGTAGAGTTTGACGCTTCCTATACAGGTTGGCAGCCCAATGCTGAGTCTCACATTATGCAAGTAATGTGTCAGGCCGCCAAGGAGATCTACGGCAAGGATCCCGCTGTCAAGGTGATGCACGCCGGTCTCGAGTGCGGTATCATACAGGGTGTCATGCCCGATATGGACATGATCTCCTTCGGACCTGAGATCCAGCACCCACACTCACCCGATGAGCGCGTGAGCATCTCCTCCGTGGAGCGTAGCTACCGCATGCTCGTCCGTGCTTTGGAACTAATCTAATCGATAATAACAGATGAAAAAAGCTTTTGTATTCCCAGGTCAGGGCGCACAGTTCGTCGGTATGGGTCAAGAGATCTATACGAAGAGCGAAGCGGTACGCCAGCTCTTTGCCGAGGCAAACGAAGTGCTAGGCTTTGACCTAACCAAGACCATGTTTGAGGGTACTGAAGAAGACCTCAAGCAGACGAAGGTAACACAGCCCGCTGTCTTCCTCCACTCTGTGGCTATGACGGTGGCGCTCGGAGATGCCTTTGCTCCAGACATGGTTGCGGGTCACTCGCTGGGCGAGTTCTCGGCACTGGTTGCGAGTCGCGCCTTGCCTTTTGCCGATGCACTGCGACTTGTCTCGGAGCGTGCACTCGCTATGCAGGCAGCTTGCGAGGCACACCCCTCGACGATGGCAGCAATCATCGGACTGCCTGACGACAAGATCGAGGAGATCTGCCGTGGCATCTCGGGTCAGGTGGTGGTCCCTGCGAACTATAACTGCTCGGGTCAGGTAGTCATCTCTGGCACGATGGAGGGTATCGCTGAGGCTTGCGAGCAGCTCAAGGCTGCGGGTGCTAAGCGTGCGCTACCGCTCAAGGTGGGCGGTGCCTTCCACTCACCGCTCATGCAGCCCGCCAAGGAGCGTCTGCAGCGTGCTATCGAGGCAACGACCTTTGCCACACCGATCTGCCCGATCTATCAGAATGTAGATGCTCGTCCTCATACCGATGTGGAGGAGATCAAGGCCAATCTGATCGCTCAGCTCACGGCTCCCGTACGCTGGACGAAGAGTGTCGAGGCGATGGTTGCCGATGGGGCTACGCACTTCGTAGAGCTAGGGCCAGGCAAAGTCTTAGCAGGTCTTATCGGTCGCATCGCAAGCGATGTGACCTGTGAGAGCTTGGCAACGATCTAATGAATCTTTGCAAGAACTAAGGAGAGGACAAGTTCGGCTAGTCATCTAGTTGAGCTTGTCCTCTAGTTTTTATTCAGACATCTAAGTAGATAGTATTATGAGCGATAAGGAGTTACTAATACCCTACACGCGGCTACCCCGCTCGGAGTGGCCAGAGGTTTACGGACGTCTCGAGGAGGCTGCCGTAGAGGCTACCCGCCGGTCGTATGCCCCGTATAGTCACTTTCACGTAGGAGCTGCGGCACAGCTGGAGGACGGCGAGATCGTGCTGGGGTGCAATCAGGAGAATGCCTCCTTCTCGCCCACGCTCTGTGCTGAGCGAACGGCGCTCTACGCCATCGGGGCGCACCACCCAGGAGCTGTCGTGGAGCGGATGATGATCGTCGCTGAGACAGAGGGCAAGCGTGTCGAGGCGATCTCCCCCTGCGGCGTGTGCCGACAGGTGATGATGGAGACGGTAAAGCGACAGGGCAAACCCTTTGAGGTAATTCTCTGCGGACCTGACGAAGCTATCGTTATTAGCGACTGTCGGCTTCTCTTGCCCTTTGCCTTTGATGGCTCAGACATTCCCTCGTAGTGCTAAGCGCATCCACCTTTTGTAGAGACCTATTTACCATTAGTATATGGCTTATCGCATCATTACGATCAGTAGACAGTATGGCTGCGGAGCTCGCACCATAGGGCGTCAGCTCTCGGAGCAGCTCGGCTTGACCTATTACGACAAGGAACTCATCCGCATGATCGCCGAGGAGAGCGGCTACGCGGCCGACTATGTCGAGGAGCAGAGTGAGTACGCCTCGACGTCGGGGCTGGACTTCATGCCGATGTCTCACGGAGCACTTTTCTCCGTTCCTATGACGGGACTCGTCGAGACCCCCTCGGTGACCCGCTATCTCAACGACTTCATCCTCAAGCTAGCCGAGGAGCACCCCTGCGTCATCATCGGGCGCAGTGCCGACTACATCCTGCGAGACCGAGACGATGTGCTCAACGTATTCCTCTATGCCGATGTCGAGGCGCGTGTCAAGACGCTCCTAAAGCGAGGCGACGAAGAGACAGAGGACGCAGCGCGCAAGCGCATTGAGCAGTCCGACCGAGCCCGCCGCAAGAACTATAAGCAGATGACCAATCGGGAGTGGGGCGAGTCGACCAACTACCACCTCTGTCTCAATACGGGAGCCTTCGGAGCGGCCTGCTGTACCGACATCATCGCACACGCCTACCAGCTCCCCTGCGGTGGCGTGACTATTGGCAAAAAGTAAACCCACTATGCGACTGACGGACAATTGGTTCAACGGCTTGGCCGAAAGCGAAGCTGGCCAGACGGTTCACCTGCATGTGCGTGATGAGCTGGAGGAGTTTCGTGCTACGGGCAAGTACCGCTTTGTGATCGAGATCGCTTACCCCTTTGACGGCGAGGGCATAGAGCCATCGGATACGGACACAGCGCAGATAGAGGCGGTGGACGAACTGCTCCAGACCGCCATGGAGCGGGACAAGATGGCGATCCTTACAGCCTCTATCCTAGAGCCAGGGCGCAAAGTGTGGCTCTACGTAAGTCGCACGTACGACCCCTTCTTCGATCGCCTCGAGGAGGTGCTGGCAGAGCTGCCCCTCTTGCCACTACAGTTTGAGGTAGTCCAGGACTCCGACTGGAGCTACTACCAGGAGCTACTGGACAAGCTACAGCCGTAGCCCAACAAACCACCCATATCCACAAATGCAAAAGGAGACTGTTGCAAAAGTCAACAGTCTCAAAAGGAGAGCCCCACGCTAGGTGAAGCTCTCCTTTTCTTTTGTCTCGTCGGCTTGCTAGGTTACTTCGTATGGCTCAGCAAGGACCAGATAGCGTCGTCCTCAGGGTACGGCGCGATGACCTCTATTTGCTCATGAGTGACAGGGTGCTCAAAGCTCAAGATACGCGCATGGAGCGAGATGCCGCCGTCTTTGTTGCTCCGTGGAGCACCATACTTGAGGTCCCCCTTGATCGGGTAACCCATGTGGCTCAGCTGCGTACGTATCTGATGATGCCGTCCCGTGTGTAGCGTCACGGCCAGCAGACTATAGCGGTCGCCCACGGCGAGACGCTCGTAGGTGAGCCAAGCGCGCTTAGCCTCAGCGTGAGGCTCCGTCACGACGTAGCTCTTGTTTTGCTTGCGATTGCGATAGAGCAGATCCTTCGCCTCGCCCGCTTTCTGGGGAAAAGCTCCACAGACTACAGCGTGGTAGACCTTATGGATCTCTCGTCGCTGAAACATAGCATTGAGCCGTGCCAGAGCCTTCGAAGTCTTGGCAAAAAGCACCGCTCCCGACGTCGGTCTATCGATACGATGCGTGACCCCAACGAACGCTCGCCCAGGCTTGTCGTACTTATCGATGAGATAGCGCTCGACAAGCTCCGAGAGCGGTGTATCGCCCGTGCTGTCACCCTGTACGAGCATCCCCGCCGGCTTATTGACGATGAGGAGATGATTGTCCTCGTAGAGGATCTGTAGGTCAGGCATCGGTCTGCTTACTAAAGCATTACATATTCATACCGCCGCAGCAGGAGAGCACCTGTCCTGTCATGTAGGAGGAGAGGTCGCTCGCGAGGAAGAGTGCCACATTGGCCACATCCTCAGGCTTACCACCACGACGTAGCGGGATCTGCTTAGCCCACTCCTTGCGCACCTCCTCGCTGAGGACAGCCGTCATATCGCTCTCGATGAAGCCGGGTGCGATGCTGTTGGCACGGATACCACGTGAGCCGAGCTCCTTGGCAACGCTCTTAGCCAGTGCGATCATACCAGCCTTAGAGGCCGAGTAGTTCACCTGACCCGCATTGCCCGATACACCGACGACGCTCGCCATATTGATGATGCTACCCTGACGCTGCTTCATCATGACGGGAGCTACGGCGTGGGTCATATTGAAGGCGGACTTTAAGTTGACATTGATCACCGCATCCCACTGCTGCTCCGTCATACGTAGGAGCAGACCGTCACGGGTGATGCCAGCATTATTGACTAGGACGTCCAGCTTGCCAAAGTCAGCAACGATCTGATCAATGAGCTGATGCGCTGCCTCAAAGTCTGCCGCATTGCTCTCGTAGGTGCGTATCGTGACCCCGCACTCCTTGGCTAGCTGAGCGTAGTAATCCTTTGCTTCGTCGGCAACCTTGAGGTCACTGATAGCTACATGGCATCCAGCCTCTGCATACTTCGTGGCGATCGCCTTGCCGATACCACGTGCTGCTCCGGTGATCAGAGCCACTTTGTCCTGAAGTAGTTTCATAGATTCTATTGAGTTATAGGTTTTGTATTTGCATGATTGGTCAGTCCCTGTCTGAGTAGTTGCTTCATCGCTGCGATGATACGTAGGTAGTCCTCCTTACCGTACTCATGGTGGTAGCGATTGATGTAAGGAGCCTCCAGGCTCTTGAAGCTCTTGAGGAGCAGGTAGGCTGTCGAGTTGATATCTGGGACCACCAGCTCTCCTCGATCGTGTCCCTCCTGTAGGATCCGCTTGAGCATATCGTACTCGCTCTGGTCATACTTGAGACGAAGGCGCTCGATGTTGAAAGTGTCGCTAAAGAAGCTCGCATTATGCTCGCCCTGTCTCTGCACCGTCTTCTGTATCAGCTGCAGATGATTGTCCAGCAGCACCATCAGTTTAGTGATCGCATCGGCAGGACGAGACAGCACCTCGCTCAGCGACTGGCTCATCAGACTGATCTCCCGCTCTATGACCGCCATGAGCAGCGCCTGCTTGTCCTTATAATAAGTGTAAACCGTGCGCCGACTGCACCCCACAGCCTCTGCAATAGCGACCATAGTCGTCTCCTCGACTCCTTGCTGCACAAAGAGCGTGTGAGCCATTTGGACGATGCGCTGGCGCGTGTGTTGTGTAGAGGTCATAGGTGCGTGAACGATAATAAAAGCGTGAGATATTCGTTACAAAGATACAGCTTTGCGCCGAATGTACCCTTTGGGATCGAGCGCACGCCATTCTAATTCTCACCCACATGTCATCCTCCAGGAGATTACTCGGCTCCCTGCCTACCAATATACTACTTGTCGTGCTGGCGCTCGTCGTGGCACTCCTCCCGCTCATCCTCTCGGAGCCACTCGTGAGACGCATGGCCGACGAGGAGCGACTCAAGATGCAGACCTGGGCCGAGGCGACCGAGTGCATAGCTAGCCAAAGTGACGAGCAGCTCAATGCCCTAGCCCTCCAAATCCTAGAGTCAAACACCACCATACCGCTCATCCTCACAGATAGCCTCGGGAATATCTTGGGATACAAAAACATTGACTCCGTGGCGGTCGCTCGTGACTCGACCTATCTGGCGAAGCGGCTCACAGCTTTTCGCTCTGGCTACGCACCCATCGAGATAGACCTAGGCACCGCTGGGCGCCAATACCTTTACTACAGCGACAGCAGTAATCTGAGGCGCTTGCTACGCTTCCCCTATCTGCAGACAGGGATCTTCATCCTCTACATCATCATCCTCGTCCTCACCATTCGTAGCCTACTGCACTGGGAGCAGGACCGTATATGGGTCGGTCTCAGCAAGGAGACCGCCCACCAGCTCGGCACGCCCATCTCCTCGCTCATGGCGTGGACCGAACTGCTCAAGAGCTACGACCTACCCCCCGAAATCATCGAGAGCATCGGCCAAGATGTCAATCGTCTCGAGCTGATCGCCCACCGCTTTCAAAAAGTCGGCAGCCTACCCGAACTCACCCCCATAGAGCTCAACGGACTGGTCGCCACCTCCGTGCAGTACCTTTCACGACGCATCTCCAGACAGGTAGAGATCGTCTTTGAGCCAGCGCCCGAGGAGCTCTACTGCCTCATCACGCCCGACCTCATGAGCTGGGTCGTGGAGAACATCGTCAAGAACGGCGTCGACGCCATGGACGGCAAGGGCACGATCACCATCACCACTGAGGCTCACGGCAAGAACGCCTACCTAGAGATCACCGACACGGGCCGTGGTATGACACGTGCCACGCAGCGGATGATCTTCAAGCCAGGCTTCACCACCAAGGAGCGTGGCTGGGGGCTCGGCTTATCGCTCGCACGTCGCATCATACGTCACTACTTCCGCGGGCGCATCTACGTCAAGCGCTCCGAGCTACAAGTCGGTACCACCTTCCGCATCACCCTCCCCCTGCAGCCGCTCCCCTAGCTAGCCAGCCCGCCGTCCGCTCTCAGCCAAAATCGGAAACGGAATACGGCCAAAAGTGGAAACGACGAAAGAAAGCTTTCCAGTTTAAGCTGATAGCGAGCGGGTTAGAGCGAAGGCCTCTGGAGTGTATCAATGACGCTTTCTAGAGAAGCAACGTTGCTGTGCGGAAGGCTAAAGCTTCCCACGTAGGAAATTCCAAATAGCTAGCAGGGAAATTAAAATTCTCCACGTAGGCGCGAAATAAAACTTCGGAAGAATGAAATGAAACTTCGGAAGAATGAAATGATAAGTCCGAAGAATTTTCCTGCGCCTCACTGGATAATCAGAGATCTCCACTGGGGTATTTTCGATTTCCTCCATAGAGAGGTTGATGAGCTTATTATATATAATGTGTCCGCCCTGCCCTCTAATCTCTATCCTCCAATCTCTAACTTCTAACCTCTAATCTCTATTTACATATCTTTACGGGGAAATTCG
>NZ_CABUAN010000015.1 GCF_902489635.1 uncultured Porphyromonas sp.
AAATGAAACTTCGGAGGAAATGAATGACGCCCACGTGGAAAATAAAAAATATCCAGGTGGAGATTTGAGATTTTCCACGTGGATATTCGAGAAAGGAGGGAATCGGATGAATTTCCCCGTAAAGATATGTAAATGGGAACTAGAGATTAGAGATTAGAGATTAGAAGTTAGAGGGCAGAGCTGGCGACATAAAAGAAGAGCCTGTCACGACACATCTCGTGGCAGGCTCTTGTGTAGTATGTATCAGGTGCTAGCTGCTGCTTGAGCGGCTAATTGCACCGTGTGATTAGCGGAGACCGCGGAAGCGTAGGAGTGGCTCGATGTCGACCTCCTTGTGCCCGGTGAACTGCTCGAAGAGTACCATCAGATCCTCGCTGTTACCACGAGAGAGGAGGATGTCTGCAAGGCGCTGACCGTTCTCACGGGTCATACCACCGTTAGCCTCGATCCAAGCGTATACCTCGTTGTCTACAGCCTCGCTCCAGAGGTAAGAGTAATATCCAGCAGAGTAGTCGTTGCTCCAGATGTGACGGAAGTAAGGTGAGCGGTAGCGGGGTGGTATCTGTGCATTGAGCATTCCGTACTTCGTGAGTGCCTCCTGCTCAAATGCCTGAACGTCATCAATCTTGTCGCTTACAGTGAGTGCGTGCCAGCACTGGTCGATGAGTGATGCGGCAATGTTCTCACCGATTGAGTAAGCTTGGTTGAAGTTGCCAGCAGCGATCATCTTCTCACGTAGCTCAGCAGGCATCTGCTCACCAGTCTTGTAGTGCTTAGCATAGTTGGCAAAGACAGTAGGCTCAGAAGCCCAGTGCTCGTTGAACTGTGAGGGGAACTCGACGAAGTCTCTTGAGACATTAGTTCCAGAGATCGAAGGATAGGTCTGCGTAGAGAGCATACCGTGCAGTGCGTGACCGAACTCGTGGAAGAGTGTCGTCACCTCGTCCCAAGTCATCAGACAGGGCTGACCAGCAGCGGGCTTCTTATTGTTGCAGACGTTGTAGATGACTGGCTTGTTACCTAGGAGAGTAGACTGCTCGACGAAGTTGCTCATCCAGGCACCACCGCTCTTAGAGGGACGTGCATAAGGATCGAAGTAGAAGAGCGCGATCACTTCGCCCTGCTCGTTCTTGACATCATATACTGTCACGTCTGGGTTGTAAACAGAAACATCGGTGCGCTGCTCGAAGGTGAGACCATAGAGCTTGTTGGCAGCGTAGAAGACACCGTCATGTAGTACGTTGTCTAGGACGAAGTACTCGCTGAGCTGTGTCTCATCAATGTCGTACTGCTCCTTGCGCATCTTCTCTGCGTAGTAAGCCCAGTCGTAAGCCTCTAGCTTGAAGTCTGGGCCCTCGCTCTTCTGTGCAAACTCCTCTAGCATCTTAGCGTCCTCAGCAGCCTTAGGCTGGTAGAGCTTAGCAAGACGCTCGAGGAAGTTGCGAGCTGTCTCGCCATTCTTAGCAAGTGCGTCCTGTAGCGTCCAGTCAGCAAAGGTCTTAAAACCTAGTAGCTGAGCCTTCTCAGCACGGAGCGTAGCGAGACGCTTGATGATCTCCTGCGTGTCGTACTTGTCGCCGTTGTTGCAGCGATTGATCGAAGCCTCGAGGATAGCCTTGCGTGTGTCGCGGTTGTTGAGCTTAGCCATGACAGGCTGCTGGGTCGTATTGACTAGGCGGATAGCCCACTGGCCCTCTTTGCCCTCCTCCTTAGCTAGGTCGGCTGCCTCTTGTAGCTCGCTGTCAGAGAGACCGTCGAGCTGTGCCTTGTCGGTAAAGAAGACAGGTACGTTCGTTGCGTCTGTCAGCATATTGCCAAACTTAGCGGTGAGCTCAGCCTCCTCGCCGTTGAGCTTCTTGAGCTTCTCCTTATCCTCAGCGGATAGGTTAGCACCAGCCTTGACATAGTTGTCGTAGTACTGCTTGGTGAGGCGTACCTGGTCGGGCTGTAGTCCCTCGAGACCAGTCTCGTAAACGGTCTTGATACGAGCGAAGAGCTTGTCGTTGAGCATGATCTCGTCGCTGTGCGCAGTCAACTTGGGTACGTACTCCTCCTCGATGGCGCGTAGCTCATCGTTGGTGTCGGCACTAGTTAGAGCGAAGAAGACAGCCGATGTACGCTGGAGTACCTGTCCAGCACGCTCGAGTGCCTCGATGGTATTGGTAAAGGTAGGTGCCTCAGCATTGTCCACGATGGCTGCTATCTCCTCGTTGTGCTGACGCATACCCTCGTCGAAGGCGGGTGCGAAGTGCTCCGCCTTGATCTTGGTAAAGTCGGGTGCATTCATGTAGGTTTCACTTGGATGAACGAATGGATTGTCAGCCAGGTCAGTCTGCTGCTGCTTTTGCTTGTTACAAGCGGTCAGCATCATGGCGATGGCTAGTAGCATAATTACTTGTCTACGCATAGTCTTAGTTCGTTTGGTATGATATATATAGTTACTTTTGCATAGCGATGAGGTATCCTGACGAGATACTACACGAGACAAAGATACTAATAATAAAACACATACCCCATGACAGACTCTAGCAAGACCCACGCTGAGGAACCCCAGCAGACCTACCAAGAGGCGATCACACGTATTCAGGAGATCGTGCGACTCCTCGAGACGGGCGATATAGAGGTGGACGAACTGACCAAGCTCATCGAGGAGGCGACCGGCTTGATACAGTTTTGCTCCACACGGCTCACCTCTATCGACAAGGAGGTCTCACAGCTCCTGCAGCAGCTCGACGAGAGTCAGGAGAAGTAGCCTGAGCGAGACAATCTGAGAGAAACAAAAATCCACGGAAGGCGTGACACCTCCCGTGGAGTTATTGTTTTGTGATCGTAGTGATACGACTAGCCTTTACCGAACGATGCTGATGGGGCGGTTGCCCTCTTGCTCGAAAAGAACCCGGGACGTGAATTCGTCATCCAGTGTAAGCGACTTCATAGACTTATGACGCGCTAACCTCTATTTGAGAAGTAGCTTAGGCTCAGGAGACTGTTGGCTTTTTCAACGACCTGCGACATAGTGATGTGGCGAGCTTGTTGCAATGCTTTTTTTTGTAACTTGCGTGCAGAATAAATCTCTGGCAACAGAGCATAAGGGATCTCGCATACAGCCATAATAACATAAACCCACTATGAAACGAATAAACCTATTTACGACCCCCCTACTAATTCTAGTAGGATGGCTACTAGCCTCTTGCGATAAGTCGTCCTCGACGACTCCAGACGAAGTCTCCCTGAAGGTAGAGACCACAAAGCTTGAACTTGCTGTCGGAGAGACTGCGCAGATCAAGTATACTGTGACTCCGAGCGATGCGCGGCTCTCTTGCACTTCTAGCCGACCAGACATTGCAACGGTATCGGAGACGGGCCTTGTGACGGCTGTCTCCGAGGGAGTAGCAGAGATCTTGATCCAGCTAGCCGACCAGAGAGCTTCGGTCACGGTCACGGTCACCCAGGCAATCACACAGGAGCTACCCCTCCTAGAGTTTGGAGTGCTCGAAGGAGATGCGCTGAATCGTGTCAAGGCTCATGAGGCTTCTCTAGGGCGTACGCCACAAGAGGTCTCTCTCTCGGAGTACTTTGTTTTGAATGGCTATGTCAATACAAACCTAACTATAACGGCCTGCATTTACGATTTCTCCGTGGGGAATCTAGATCTCATACAAGCTCTCAGTAAGGAGTCGCTGGCAGACTGCGAGCAGACGAGAGCTATGCTTCGGGCGTGTGGATTCTCAACATTGCGAGAGGAGACGACTACGGATGGTCGGCGAGCTCTGTATGGGACTAATGATGATGACCCTGAGATCTTTGTCCTACTCTATGACGATCCTATCCCCGATTACCAATCGACGCTATACATCATATTCAGCAAGAAGGTCGAACCAGTGGTCACCAAGCTACATGAGATCATGCCAAACGCTCAGGACTTCCCGTCACTGGCAGCGCTCAATAGCCTAGATGAGAGTCAGATCAAGTCCTTCGAGAGCACTCTAGGCTTTAGAGCTTGGGATGCTGAGAAGAGTGTCGATGGAGACATCGTCTTTGTGACTAACGAGGCAATGCAAGCAAAGTCTAACATTAGTGCTGTCATATATCATCTGGATACAACCCCTGACGGCTACAACGAACTTCGTGTCAAGCTCAACTGCATCCAGTCGTACGAAGAGCTAAATAGTGAACCCTTCAGAGCTTGGCTAGCGACCAATGGCTTCGACAAGAACATTGTCTACGACGCTATGTATGGTCAGCTGTCTGCTTTCAATGAGAAAGGAGACCAATGTGTTGCTTTCTATGATATGGATAGCGAATGCTTTATGCTTGGCTTTGTAGATGCGGACTCCCTATAGACGGGTAGTGTGAGGAGAAAAAAGAAGACCTTAGAGAGGCTGCTGTCTCTCTAGGGTCTTTTCTCTTTACTGAACGATGCTGATGGGGCGGTCGCCCTCGAAGTAACCGATGATGCAGTTGCACAGCTCACGTGCCATAGCAACGCGCGCCTCGTAGGTCTGTGTGCCGACGTGTGGTGTCATAGTCACCTGCTCCATCTCGTACAGCTCGGGGAGCGGATTGTCGCTATGCTCGAAGACGTCTAGTCCCGCAGCGGCTATCTCGCCTGTCTGGAGCGCATGCACGAGGGCAGCCTCGTCGACGACTGCTCCACGCGCCGCATTGATGAGGATAGCTGAGCGCTTCATCTGTGCTAGGCGGCTAGCGGATACTAGGTGGTGTGAGTCTTCATTGTAAGGGGTGTGGAGGGATACAACATCACACTCCGTAAAGATCTTGTCCAGGTCGGCATAGGTAACTCCTAGCTCTTGCTCGGCCGCAGCATCGAGCTGGTGACGCTTGTTGTAGAGGACGGTCATACCGAAGGCTTGTGCCATGTGCCCCACGGCACGACCTATGTTGCCGTAGCCGATGATGCCGATGGTCTTGCCACAGAGGTTGGTCGCCATGCCGGAGCTGTCGGAGAGCGACTTGCTACTGCTCTTGGTACGACGCATGTGACGATCCCACATAGCGATCTTGCGACTGCAGCTCAGGAGTAGACCCATGGTTAGCTCAGCAGTAGGCTGGATCACGGCACGAGGGGTATTGGTCACGGTGATCCCTTTGCTATGCGCATAGGCGACATCGATATTGTTGTAGCCGACACCATAGTTGGCGATCAGCTTGATATTTGGAAAAGCGTCGATCAGCTCACGATCTACGGGGAAGGTGAACTGCGTGGCGAGCGCATCATACTGTGCGCCTATCTCCATCATCTCCTCACGTGTGAAGCTCTCGCCCTCAGGACGGCGGGTCATATCGGCCCACTCGGCAAGCTCCTCGAAGCCGGGGCGTACGGTGTCAAAGGAGATGAGTACTTTCTTTTTCTTGTCCATAATGTTCTATATCAGGTTAGGTGTTTTGTCTTTAGATGCGTAGGCGGTACGGCTTAGGGTATAAGTTGTTGAGCCGTGTGCCTGTGCTGTGTGCCAGCCCTAAGGGGATGCCCCGATAGGTGATGACTGTGAAGCCCCGCTCTGTCGGGGTCTCTGTCGTAAGTGCCTCGCCTCGCAGATAGCGCAGTGCTTCTTCTAGGGGCAGCTCTAGCGCGGGTAGCTTAATAGCGTCATATAGTTTATGGTGTAGCAGGGCAAAGGAGGGTTCGTAGCCCTTCGCCTGGTGGCGCATGGAGGCTATCTCCAGTCCTGGCGTGGCAACGGCGAGACGCTCTCTGTATGCCTCGGCAACGAGCTGAGCCGCCTCTAGTGTGAGCTGGTAGATGCGCTCACCGATGGTAAAGTAGTCGGCGGATGTTGGTTCGCTGAGCCAAGAGAGACCAGCTAACTCCTGTCGGCTGGTGCGTGTCAAGCCTTTGGCCTTGCGCGCTTCGCTCGGGGTCTCGACGATGTCGGTGAGGCGTAGTGCGGCGAGGTATTGTCCCTCTCCACGTACGATGCCTGGCCAGAGGTGCAGGCCGTACGAAGAGGCATAAGCTCCAGCGATGCGCTCTGCAAAGCGGGAGAGGTCGATGAATTCGCAAGGGTAGTGGTCAAGAAGCCACTGAACCATCTGATCGTTTTCCTCCTGATTGAGGGTGCAAGTGGCATAGAGGAGTATACCCTCGGGAGCCAGCATGCGCATCGCCTCCTGTAGGATCGCCCGCTGGCGGGTCACGCAGTCGGCAACGAGCTGTGGCGACCACATACGTCTCGCCTCCTCGTCACGGCGCATCAGTCCCTCGCCACTGCAGGGTGCGTCGACTAAGATGAGGTCGCAGGCACCGCGCAGTAGGGGCGTGAGCCGCTGTGGCTCCTCTTGTGTGATGATCATTTGGTCGGCTCCGCACCACTTGACCATATTCTCTACAAGGATCTTGCACCGCTTGGGGAGTATCTCGTTGCTCACGAGGAGCGTCTCCTTGGGGAGTAGGTCGCGGAGTAGCGTGCTCTTGCCACCTGGAGCTGCGCAGAGGTCTAGTGCTAGCCGAGGCTGTGTGTGCCAGTCGAGCTGCTCCCAAATAGTGGCGAGCGTCATAGCACTAGCATCCTGCACGTAGTAAGTCCCAGCGTGCCATAGTGGGTCTAGCGCAAAGATAGGACGCTCGCTGAGCCAGTAACCCTCCAGCTCCGCAGGTAGCCATGGTATAGTTCCATCCTCCAGTTCTGCAAAGGGGTGTGTCGATAAGGTGCGAGCAGGATTAAGCCGCAGAGAGACCGATGGAGGCGTCTCTAGAGTCTCGACAATGCGAGAGGCATGCTCGGGGTAGTCTTGCGCTAGCTTGGCGATTAGGCCAGACGGGATGGGAGTCTGCATCGTGTCGGCGGGGTTAGGGCAGGAGCTTCATGCGCTTGATGACCACATCTCGCTTAGGACGGTTGGCACTGTCGGTCGGGAGGTCTTCGATCTTGGTAATGGTGCGCATGCCGTCGATCACTTCGCCAAAGATGGTGTACTGCCTGTCCAACCATGGGGCACCGCCCTGCGTCTTGTACGCCTGCCGCTGCTCAGGCGTGTAGTCCCAATCACGCTGCGCTGCGATATCGTCTAGATCGAAGTCGGTGTAGTAGGTCCCCGTGACAATGTAAAACTGACTGCCGGAGGAGCGCATCTCGGGGTTCTCCTCGCCAGCGACTCGTGCTGCTGCTAGTGCCCCTCGCTTATGGATATGGTTGGGTCTGATCTCCGCAGGGATAGTGGTCGAGAGCGTATCTATGGAGACGTCCGTCTGGCGTGTTGCTCCACGGGTCGAGAGGTTGCCTCCCTGAACCATAAACTGCGCTATGACACGGTGCATCAAGACTCCCTCGTAATCTCCTCGACGTACATGCTCTAGGAAGGCAGCTTGGTGTAGAGGCGTGTCGTCATAGAGCAGGAGTGTAAAGTCTCCCTGCGAAGTCTCCACGAGTACCCGTCGCCCTGCGGGGAGAGCCTCGGGCTCTGTCTGAGCTGTCAGCGAGGTGACGCAGAGTGCGCAGAGGAGTAAGAGGGTGGCAAGCTGTTTCATAGACTAGATAATCTTGGGGGCCGTGTCGTTGGTTGCATTGGTCGTTGCGATAAAGGCTTTGGGGTCAGCCTGGAGTACCGCTTTCTTGAGCTTACTGACATATTTGCGCTCCACAATCATAAAGATAATGTCCCGCTCGGCACCCGCATAAATACCGCTACCATGGAGGAAAGTACCCCGCAGATTAAGCTCCTCAATGATGAGCGTGCGTAGCTCAGCGGTGTGGTCGGAGACGATGAAGATCGCTTTGTTGGGGTTCTCAGGTTGCAAGATATCGACTACCTTGCCATAGACAAAGATGGTGATCCAAGAGTATAGCGGCACGCTAAAGTCTCCAAAGGCGACTAGTCCGAAGAGTACCACGGCGGAGTCTACGGCTATGATCATGTGACTGGTCTTAAGGTTATTGCCCTTAGAGAGTACACGAGCGATGACGTCGGTACCGGCACTGGTGCTGCCCGCCTTGAAGGTGAGTAGCACGCCCAGCCCGAGGATAGCACCGCCATAGACGGAGGAGAGAAACTTATCGTTGCTCACGATGACTATGTCTCGTGTCATCGAGGTGATCAGGTCGGTGCAGATAGAGATGAGTAGGAAGGTTGCGATCGTCTTGCCCCCGCTGCGCAGGCCGAGGGAGCGAGCCGCTAGAAGGAAGAAGGGTATGTTGAAGCAGAGTGCCACGGCACCGATGGGTAACCCCTCGGGAAACGCCTCAAAGGTCCCCTGCGTCAGATAGTTGATCGTGATACTGATACCATAGCACCCTCCAGGGACAATGTCTGCCGGAGCGATAAAGCAGGCGTAAGCGACAGCCTGACAGATAGCACCGATGACGAGGTAGAGTATCTCCAGGGCTAGTGGAGAGTGTCTCGGGGTGAAGGTCTGTCGCTCGTGTGGCGGTATAGCTCCCTTTGTAGGAGTAGATAGAGTGGAGCCGGACGTAGATGTAGGCATAGGGTGCTAATGAATAATGTATCCAATGCTAAGCAGAGTGTACAAAGCCCCGCAATGGTAAGGCTGTACCCTCAGCAGGCTCACAAAGATACTTAATCTTGTAGACTCTACAGGCGTGTGAGACTTCGCTGGCTGGGCTTTTACTCACTTAGCTGCGGGGCGGCGGTGCTTGACGGCGACCATCTTGCCACGAGCGGTGATGCGCTCGCCACAGTGCAGCTCGAGCGATAGGATGACTTTACGATCGGTCACCTCTACGGGGTAAGCACGGACCTCTAGCTCGACACCCATCGGCGTCGGGGCGAGGTAGTCCACCTCTAGATGTGCGGTGATGAAGCGCTGGAGACGATCTGCCGTAAGCTCCTCCTCGTGAGCTGCTAAGTAAAGAGCGGCAGCTGCAGCTGTGCCGTGGCAGTCGAAAAGCATAGCGATGAAGCCTCCGTATAGATTGTCGGGCACCCCGCCAGTGTAGACCGCATCGGGTGTGTGATGGCAGTAACAGTAAGCGTGATCATCGCTGAGGTAGCTCTTGAGATGCAGACCGTAAGGGTGCGCAGCTCCACAACCCCAGCAGTGGCTGTACTCGGGAGCGTAGAGGTCTTGGATGGCGAGCATGCTGGAGATTAGAGGTTAGAAGTTAGAGATTAGAGGTTAGAGGTTAGACTATTTAGGGATCTTGAGGCGTTGTCCAGGTCGAAGTTTGGGATTGCGACCTTTGAGTCCGTTAGCACGCTTGAGAGCAGCGACAGAGACGCCGTGTCGCTTGGCAATTTTAGAGAGTGTATCGCCACGACGCACCTTGTATGTTTTGTGACCACCCCGTGTAGCCTTGCTCTTTTGCGTGGGGGCGGGTGCTTGCTTGATTTCTTCTTGCGCTTCGGCTATCTGCTTGGTTAGCTCCTCCTTATGGTTGCGTCGCAGGTTGATGAGCGCATCATCGAGCTTAGAGACCCCGCTCAGTGGAAGTCGGATGGTGTAGGGTGTCGATCCAGCAGCGGGGATGACTCCTCGCTTGTATTGCGGGTTGAGCGTGCGGATCTGCTCGGTGGGTATGCCTGTGCTTTGCGAGATCTGGACGAAGGTGAGTGGTATCTGCACGGCTAGTGTGTCGGTCGCAAGGGGCATCGACTGTGCCTGTGGACAGATGTTGTGCTCGTTGTGGTAGTAGCAGGCGTAGTAGGCTCCGATAAAGAGCGGAATGTAGTTGCGCGTCTCGCGGGGTAGGTAGGGATAGACTCCCCAGAAGGTGGTCTTCCCCCCAGAGCGTCGGATCGCTTTGGTGACATTGCCTGGGCCGCAGTTGTACGCAGCGATAGCTAGGAGCCAATTGTCAAAGAGCCCGTAGAGCTGCTTGAGATAGAGCGCCGCCGCCTCACTACTCTTGTAGACGTCAAAACGCTCGTCGACAAGGCTATTGATCGTTAAGCCCAAGCTGCGTCCCGTAGGGAGCATCAGCTGCCAAAGTCCCGAGGCACCAGCCCGTGAAACGGCAAAGGGGTTGAGCGCAGACTCGACGACCGTAAGGTAAATGAGCTCGACGGGTAGCCCGTGACGATCGAAGATCTCCTCCATAATGGGAAAGTAGTAGTCCCCAAGCGCGAGGATGACACGTATCAGCCGCGGACGATCAGTGATGTAGGTGGCTATGCCCTCCTTGACCATCGCGTTGTAGGGGATCGGTATGACGGTGGGTAGAGCTTTCAGTCGAGAGATCAGCACGGAGTCACTCAGCGAGCGAATGTTTTCAGCCTTGTAAGAGCCACACGGCACCTCAAAGCGTTGCTGCGTCGCATAGCCTGTACGCCAAGCCTCCATGAGCAGACCCAAGTCGGTGTCTAAACTCTTCGGCAGGCTCTCCCGTAGCTCTTTGCGAGCCGTGATAGCGTCCAGCTCGACAGCACCCTCCGTGTCTACACTGTCTAACGATTCATACCAAGGTGTCGCTGCTAGGAGAGTCGGCAAGCAACAGCATAGTATTATATAGGTCGTGATTCTGACACAAGCGTGTCTTAGTCTGGGGATCTTCATAAGGAGTTTTGTCTAAAAGCGCACCGAGGCACCGACCATCACGCTTTGAGGTCGAGGCCCTGAGGGCTTGTCACGTAGCCCCTCGCCCATATCGATCGTGAGCTGAGGAGACACATTAAAGTAGTATAGCTCCGCATCGACATAAGCGTCGAGTGCTGAGAGGAGATAGAGTGCCACCGTGAGGACGATGCTCAGGTCTCTGCTCTCCTTGTACTGCTTGGAGCCACGCTCCAGACGCGAGCGGAGGTTCCCGTCGGAGACATATTTACTAGGATCTGCTCCAGACGGTATAAAAGCTTGCCAGGAGGTGTGATCGAGCGGGTGCTCGCTCAGCAGATCGGCGTAGGCGGTGTGGTACTCGTGGTAGAGTCGCTGATTCCACGTAACGGCATAGACACCCGCCGTCATGGCCGAGAGGACGATCGGTATCTTCCAGTAGCGCTGATTGTAGAGCTGCCCGCCGCCTGGTAGGATGGAGCAGATGAGTGCCACACTCGAGTTGGGGTAGCGAGTGAACCATCTGGCCATCTTATGGATAAAAGGTGTGCCGCCCGATCGCCCCTTCACTTGCGCTGCTGTGGTACGCTGCAAAGCTTCAGGCGAATCCGCCGGCTTCTTTGTCATTGCAGTCGAGTCTCCCACCACTTGATGCTCCGTCTGGATCGCTGTTGGTGCGGAGAGCAGCTCGCTTGGCTCCTCTGTGCGGAGCGTGTCGGATAGGCTCGTGCCCAACGTGTCGGCCGCCACCACCAGTGCGGTTGTGTCTTGTGGCGCTACGGGCGCAGTTGCATAGAGAGCTGTGCCGCTATAGTAAGCTATAGCGCAGCTCATCACGAGGAGGAGTAGTGAGCGAGTCAGGACAGTGCGGGGCATCTCTGTAGCGTGCTGACTAGTGGTTAGCTCCACCCTCTAGGATTGAGCAGATCTCTATGAGCTGCTCCTCAGAGCTAAAGGGGATCGTGATGCTCCCCTTACCATTCTCCTTACAGCGTAGAGAGACCTTCGTGCCGAAGAAGCTACTCAGCTGCTTAGCTAGAGGAGCGTAGTCATTGCCATGGGAAGCGAGCTTGGAGAGCGTCTGTCTCTTCTTGTTCGCTTTTGTAGGCTCTTCGGTCGGCTCTCGCAGTTCATTAGCCAAAGCCTCGACCTGTCGCACGCTCAGATGCTCCGAGAGCGTAGTCTGGTAAAGCTTCAGCTGCTGTGCTGGATCGGTCAGGCTCAGTATGGCCCGAGCGTGACCCATGTCGATCTTCTTCTCTGTCAGTCCCAGCTGCACCTCAGCAGGCAGACGCAGGAGACGCAGGTAGTTACTGATCGACGAACGAGTCTTGCCCACCTTCTTGGCGAGCTCCTCTTGCGTCCCCTCAGAGTGCTCTAGGAGGCGCTTGTAGGTGAGTGCTATCTCGATAGCGTTGAGGTCTTCGCGCTGTATGTTTTCTATCAGCGCCATCTCGACCACCTGCTCATCGTTTGCCTTGACGATGTATGCTGGGATAGAGGTCAGGTTGGCCAACTTAGAGGCACGCCAGCGACGCTCACCCGATATGATGAGATGGCGTCCGTCGGTCAGCTCCCGCACCGTGATGGGCTGCACGATGCCGAGGGCGCGTATGGAGGCGGCCAGCTCCTCGAGACTCTCTGGGTCAAAGTGTCTGCGAGGTTGGTCAGGATTGGGCTCGATCTTGTCGATGGCTATCTCGCTAATGCTAGAGGAGTTGCTTACATCGCCGAGTAGAGCGTCTAGTCCTCTGCCTATTACTTTGTTCTCTTTCTTCTTGTTTGTCATGATGATCGTAGGGGTAGGGTGTAGTTATAGCGCAGCGCGCTGAGCCGTGCGCCGGATCAGCTCCTCGGCCAGCTGCAGGTGGTTGATCGCCCCTTTGCTGTCCGCATCATATAGGAGTGCAGGCAAGCCGTGGCTAGGTGCCTCGCTTAGCTTGACATTGCGCTGTATGACTGTGTCGAAGACAAGCTGCCCGAAGTGCTCCTTGACCTCATCGTACACCTGGTTAGCCAGTCGCAGACGACTGTCGTACATAGTAAGGAGAAAGCCCTCGATCTCTAGCGTCGGGTTGAGGCGGCTCTTGATAATACGTATCGTGTTGAGGAGCTTAGAGATCCCCTCCAGTGCAAAGTACTCACACTGCACGGGAATGATCACCGAATGACTAGCAACCAAAGCATTGACCGTGATAATGCCGAGTGAGGGCGAGCAGTCGATGAGGATATAGTCATACTGATCCACGACAGGGCGGAGCATCTCTCTCATCACGGTCTCTCGATCCTTGAGCTGAAGCATCTCTATCTCCGCTCCGACGAGGTCAATGTGTGAGGGGAGTATGAAGAGATTGTCCACGTGCGTGGGGCGCACCACCTTGTCGAGCGGTAGTCCACCTATGAGACACTCGTAGATAGTCTCGCTGAGGGTCGTGGAGTTGACGCCCAGTCCCGACGAAGCGTTAGCCTGCGGGTCGGCATCGACGACGAGCACCTTCTTCTCGAGTACAGCTAGAGAGGCTGCGAGGTTGATCGTAGTGGTTGTTTTGCCGACTCCACCCTTCTGATTAGCAAGAGAGATGATTCTACCCATGATACATATCAGTCATAAATAACGCGTCAAAGCTACTGAATAATCTAGACATAGACGCTTAACTGTTGATAACTTAACACCCGTAAGATCTTGGCAAAGCGAGACACAAAGCGGTTTGTAGAGGTTTCGAGGCGAGCAGCGAAATGTAAGGACGCACTGGGAGTGTCTAGCGGAAGGGCGTCCGTTGTGTCCGTTAGCTTTTGGCTGTTAGCTTTTGGCTTTTGGCTGTTGGCTTTTGGCTGTTAGCTCTTGACTTTTGGCTGTTAGCTCTTGACTGTTGGCTGTTAGCTGTTGGCTTTTGGCTGGTGTTACTACGTCTTGTAGGGGCGGACCTATGTGTCCGCCCGTCCCAGTTAAAATCATGACGCTGTAACCTTTGATACAACGGACGCACCACGGTGCGTCCCTACAAAGGGCTACTCGTATTGCGCTGTTTGTGTGATGGATACGAGTTCCAAAAGTTGTTCCTCGTTTGGAACTAAAAAGTTCCAAGGAAGGAACTCTTTAGTTCCAAGGGAGGAACTTTTCGGTTCCTAGGTAGGAATTTGGAAGTCCCTACGGAGGAAAATTAAATTTCCAAGGGTGGAAACTTTTTGGAAAGTTGATCGGCGGCACCCTTTGCCACTGGGGGAGCTCTTAGAAAGCCCTATAAGCAAGTAGCCCCACTCGGTGCGAACCAAGCGGGGCTACTATGAGCCTGTTGCATAAAGTCAACAGTCTCACTAGGTGTGTTAGATTTTTATGGTAAGACTAGAGCGAGGTGCTCAGGTCTAGCGGTGTGGCGCTATTACTCGATAGCGATGGTGCGATGAGCCTTCTGCTGCTCCTCCTCATTGTGGCGCTCCATCGTGATGACTAGGTCGTGTTATAGTTTGATGGTTTTGTTATCTACTTGGAGGATATAGTGAGCTATATCTAAGGTGGTCGGCAGTGTTAAGGTTGTACTTCCTAGAGCCTCTTCAGAAATAAGCAACTCTCCTGATAAGCTATGCAGTCGGATCTGATGCTTAGTTACATCTTGGAATGTAATCTGTAGGTAAGATGGTGAAAGCAAGGTTATGTCAAAGCCAAGAGCCTCTATAGTGGGACGTGAAAGGGAAGTAATATTCAAATCCTGTCTGATAGATAGGGGAAGAGATTGGAATACTTTGTCGTCTTCAGTGCGTAAGTATAAGGTGATGTAAATATCATCAGGCTCGTTTCTGCACAGCTTACGATGGAGTTTGACATCATACATAAAGACTCCCGATTCTATCTCTTCTTCTTCTGACAAGAATGTTTCTATGATTTCTCCCTTGTAGATGTAATCTTGTCGTACTTGATAGCTTGTTTGTGTTTTCCTACAACTCCAATCCCCCTTCCAAGGAGTTACAGAAATGTACTCTAGGCATCCAGATTCATCAGATATGCATTCTGATAGCATTATTGATCTATTCCCATTATTACTAGATCTAGATTCATCAATAATAGGGATAACTGCTTCTCGGGAGCCATACTTATTTGTTGCTTTTACTTCTACTTCAGTATAGCCGTCTGCTCGCAGAGCATGAACTCGAAAGCTTGTATAGTTGAGATGCTCTATACGTCCTTTTCTTTCGTGACCATCTTCGTAGTCTGCGACTCTGATTTGAAATTCTTCTGCTCCTAGACTCTCAATACGAACAATGCCATCAACAAAATAGGCTGTCCTAGCAGTCTCCGTAAAGGTTACTTTTATAGATCCTGGAGCCGTTGCTACATAGTAGATTTGCTCTCCTGATATCTTTGCCCCCTGACAGATGCCCTCTAGACTGGCTCGTATCATATAGAGACCAGCAGAGTTGACATAAGCATCGTCTGTATCGAATCGAATGGCCGTAACTAAATCTTGAGACTCAGATAAACTCATCAGATGATACTGCCCATCCTTTCCCAAGTATTCTACACGCCATGTGATGGGTGAGATGGGTAGAGATGAGGAGGTCTTATATGTGAATGTGTAGCTAGAGCCATGGCTTAGGATATCTTCGCTACTCTGTCCTTTCACCCGAATAGTAACCTCATTATTGTGATGTTGCTTCCATCCGACACCCCACATTACTTGAAGCGAGTTGGGGTCGACTTGATGCGCAGTTTGACCCTTCTTGATCCTCCATGAGAATAGTCCTGACACCTTGTCGGAGAAGCTCATAAAGCTCTCTTTAGATACGACTCTTGGATTATACAAAGGGAGAGCCTTGTCACCCATCCAATAGAACTCTCGACTAGCTATTGCTGAGAGCTGTCCTACTTCCTTCCCATTTACTTGCTCAAAAAGAGATAGCCCGCTAGAATCTAGTATCTGCTTGTCAAGTATTGTACCCTGAACAATCCTTTTAGAGCTAGGAGGAGCTGAAGCTCCCACAGAGGATGCAAAGCCTAAGACATTTCCTATCGCCCGTAATGTGACTGTCTTTAGATCGTACTGTTGAGCTGTTATAGACTCATTAATAGAACCCTCTACAAACCAATTGAGCTCTCTATTTATTTGTATACGACCAACTGCTCCATTTGGAAATTCTGAATTCTTTTTCTCCCCTGTCGCAAATAGTACGGCATCAGGGACTATGGCATCATCAACCTTAAGACAGAATGGTGTAGCGACATAGGCTAAGTCCTCAGGCATCCCATCCGAGAAGCTGACCTCTATATTGAGCGTTCCCTCCGTTTGCTCGGAGACTGTTAGGTTGTCACCCCACATCTTGGCGGCATGCTCTAGTACCTCTTTGTACCCCATCTTCATCGGGACATCATCCTTGTAGACGAGATTTATCTGGAGAGGCTTCCCTCGTTGCATATTTCTCATAGAGAGTTGTTGCACCTTACGAGGTGAATACACCTCAGTAGGTGTCGTTGCGTCAGAGCTGACAAGACCGTAGACCTGTAGCTCTGTCTGCTGGGCATATGAGAGGAGGTGGAGTGAGAGGAGTAGCCACCCACACAACAGGGAGCATCGGAGAGATTTGTGAGCTTTCATACGAAGACATATCTTGTTTATGCCAGCTAAGATACAAAAAATGAATTGTAGAGGTTCTTGGACTTGTGTAACAGGGCAATAGCATTAGAAGTTTGGAGCATATTGCTCTTTAGGGTGGTAGCGGGTAGCCTCACTTGTCATACTTATTACCTTTGCATCGTCTATAGCCTATGAGGCGACAGTGTAACGGCAGGACTTTGACCCAAAAGGAGACTGTTGCATAAAGGCGCATCGCTGTGTTGCTTTCGGGATTCGGCTTCGGTCACATACGTAGGTATGCTCCCTTCAGACCTCACCCTCAGCGCCTTGCGCTTCATCCTTTCTGCAAAGTCTAGACAATCTTGCAAGCAAGATTTTGAGACTGTTGACTTTGCAACAGTCTCAAAAGAGCCTGTTGGCTTTTTCAACAGTCTCCTCAGGGGCGAAAAGTAGTAGCCCCATGCAGCATAGGTGCTGGGCGGGGCTACTAGGTGTGTTAGATTTTTATGGTGAGACTAGAGCGAGAGGCTCAGGTCTAGCGGTGTGGCGCTACTACTCGATAGCGATGGTGCGACGAGCCTTCTGCTGCTCCTCTTCGCTGATCTTGGGGATCGAGAGGGTGAGGACGCCGTCGGCCATGCGAGCCTGGATGCGCTCCTCGTCGACATTGTCTGGCAGGATGAGGGTCTGCTCGAACTTGCTGTAGGAGAACTCGCGACGTAGATAGCGACTCTGCTCGTTTTCGTGCTGCTCCTCCTCGTGGTGGCGCTCCATCGTGATGACTAGGTCGTGCTCCTCGTTGATCTCGATGTTGAAGTCCTCGCGCTTCATGCCTGGAGCTGCAATCTCTACGCGAAACTCCTCGGGAGTCTCTAGTACGTTGATAGCGGGTGCGGTAGCGTTGGGTCTTACCATCCAGTTGCTGTCAAAGAGGTCGCTCCATAGTGTGGGCCTCCAATTGTTGTCTCTTCTTGATAGTGTCATAGTAGTATTGATTTTAATAGGTGTTTGTGTACTTACTCTGTGCAGGGGTTCCGATCTCTCGGGAGACCTGCACTAACTATCTAGCAAAGGGTAAGCCAACGGCTGGAAGTGCGACAATTTGTCGCAAAAGGCGACTGACGAAACTACTCGGAGCGCTTGGCACCGCGGGCTAGCTGGTAGAAAACTTCGTCCATCGAGTCACAGTCAAATTGTCGCTTTAAGGCTCGTGGGGTGTCTAAGGCTCTGATCTGTCCGTCTACCATGATGGAGATGCGGTCGCAGTACTCCGACTCGTCCATATAGTGTGTGGTGACGAAGACGGTGATGCCCTCGGCGGCAGCGTTGTAGATGAGCTCCCAGAAGCGTCGCCGTGCCACGGGGTCTACGCCTCCCGTAGGCTCATCAAGGAAGACTATCTTGGGGCGGTGAAAGATAGCGACGGAGAAGGCCAGCTTCTGCTTCCACCCGAGGGGTAGGCTGCCCACGCGGAGCTTGCGCTGATCGTAGAAGTTGAGCTCCTCGAGGAGTCGCTCCATACGGCTCTGTATGATGCGTCGCGAGAGACCGTAGATGCGTCCGTAGAGGAAGATGTTCTCCTCGACAGAGAGGTAGTCGTAAAGTGAGAACTTCTGGCTCATGTAGCCGATGTTTCGCTTGATCAGCTCGGTCTCTTTGCGCACGTCATAGCCTGCTACCTCGGCGTAACCTGAGGTGGGCTTGAGCAGTCCGGTGAGCATACGTATGGCGGTGCTTTTACCAGCACCATTGGCTCCGAGGAAGCCGAAGATCTCGCCCGGCAAGACGTCGAAGGTGATCTCGTCGACAGCGGTGAAGTCGCCGAAGCGCTTGGTGAGCTTATTGGCCAATATACTATACTCGGTGGAGGGCATGGGCTAGGGCTCTTGAGAGATGATGAGGAAGTAGTCCTCGATGGAGGGGGGGATCTTGCGGATGTCTAGCCCCTTGACGCCTTGCTCTAGGAGGCGCGTGTGGATCTCCTCGGGGGTGATCACTTGCTCGTCGAAGGTGAAGTGGTGCGCCTCGCCAAAGGCATAGCTGCTGAGTACGCCACTGAGGCTGCGCAACTTGAGGAGCAGGTCGCCCATATCTTCTGCGGTGGCGGACCAAAGGGCACGATCCATGTTTGAGACGAGCCCGTCGGGGGTGTCTATGGAGAGGATCTGGCCATCTTTCATCAGGGCTACTTGGTCGCATAGCACCGCCTCGTCCATGTAGGGGGTGCTGACGATCATCGTGATCTCGCCCTGCTCGCGTAGCTTGGAGAGCATCTGCCAGAACTCGCGGCGTGAGACGGGATCGACGCCAGTCGTCGGCTCGTCGAGTAGGAGGAGGCGAGGCTTGTGTATGAGTGCGCAGGAGAGAGCTAGCTTTTGCTTCATACCGCCTGAGAGCTTGCCAGCGGGACGCTTTTCGAAGGGAAGGAGCATCTTATAGATGTCCTCGATGAGGTGGTAATTCTCCTCAACGGTCGTCTTGTAGACGGTGGCGAAGAACTCGAGGTTCTCCCGCACGGTGAGGTCTTGGTAGAGGGAGAAGCGACCAGGCATGTAGCCGATCTGATGACGTAGCGGGCGGTAGTCGCGCTTGACGTCGTGACCTAAGACGGTGACCGCGCCAGCGTCGGGGTTGAGGAGCGTGGCGATGATGCGTATGAGGGTCGTCTTGCCGGCTCCGTCGGGGCCGATGATCCCTAGTAGCTCGCCCTCACGGACGCTGAGGTCGATGCCCTGGAGCGCAACGGTCTTGCCAAAGCTCTTGCATACGCCCTGACAAGATACTGCTGGTTGGGTCGCCTGAGCTACAGACATAGGTCTACTGGTCTAGTACGACACGTCCGTACTGTCCGATGCGTAGCTTGCCGTCGTTGGGGACGCGTACCTTGATCGCATAGATGAGCGAGGCGCGGGCGTCGGGCGTCTGTATGTTCTTGGGGGTAAACTCAGCTCGGTCGGAGATCCATACCACTTCGCCTGTGTAGGCTTGTGCCTCTTCCTCGCCCATGTCGCTATAGACGGAGACCTCTTGCCCGAGGGTTACGTGTTCTAGCTGCTCTGCGGTGACGTAAGCGCGCAGATACATCTGCTTGAGGTTGGCTAGGCGAAAGAGCGGCATGCCTTGTCCTGCTAGCTCGCCCTGATGCAGGTAAACGGTGAGCACCGTCCCCGAGATAGGTGCCTTGATGAAGCTCCGAGAGATCATCTGGTCTACCTGACTCTCCTGTACGGTGAGTGCGTCGCCACTACCTGTGGCGGAGCGATTTTGCTGTCCGATGGTAGCTCTGGCGGCGGCTATCTGCCCTTTGACAGCAGAGATCTTGGCATCGATCTCGTCTAGTGTGCGCTGTGCCATGACGCCACGAGTTACGAGCGGGGCATAGCGGTCACGCTCTTTGTTGAGTGCCTCGAGCTGAGCTTCTAGAGGTGCGACCTGTGTTGCTGCATTGGTATGTCCCGCTGCATTGACTGTCGCTTGCTGCGTGTCAACGAGGTCTTTCTGCAGGGCGAGGAAGGTGGTGTCGATCAGTCCTACGACCTGTCCCTCCTCTAGCTGGTCCCCCTCAGAGACGTCTAGACGCAGTAGCTCGCCCGAGGTGACGGCCGAAACAACGATCTCCTCCGCCTCGAAGATACCTTGGGCGGAGTAGTCGCTACTGTGGTCTTTGCACCCCCATGAGAGTAGGAGGGTGAGGAGGAAGAGGTAACCTATATATCGCTTAGCGTGTGTCATCTTATTTGCCAAAGAAAGAAAAAGGAAAGGGACGTATCAAAGGTAAAGAAAGTTTTTGAGAGAGAGGGGAATGTCACCACTGAGCTCCTCTCGCGAGCCTTGCCATGCGACTTGACCTTTGTCTAGGTAGAGGACATGATTAGCAATGGTCTTGATGGAGTTCATGTCGTGCGTGTTGACCACCGTCGTGATCTGGTACTCCTCGGTGAGCTCTTTGAGTAGCTTATCTATCGAAGCCGAGGTGGTAGGGTCTAGTCCAGAGTTTGGCTCATCGCAAAAGAGGTAGTGTGGGTTGAGTGCCACGGCACGGGCTATGGCTACGCGCTTCATCATACCGCCACTGATCTCTGAGGGGAACTTGCGCTGAGCACCCTCTAGTCCGACCCGATCGAGGAGTGCCATAGCGTGTGCTTTGCGCTCTCGTGGCGATAGCTTGGAGAAAAGTTGCAATGGAAAGAGGACGTTCTCCAAGACGGTCATACTATCGAAGAGTGCTGATCCCTGAAAGAGCACGCCCGTCACTTGTCTTAGTCGCTTGAGCTGCTCCTTGGACAAGAGCATCATATTGTGCCCATCGAAGAGTATCTCTCCCGACGTGGGCTGTATGAGACCTATGAGACTCTTGAGCAAAACCGTCTTGCCCGCACCACTACGCCCGATGATGCAGTTGATGCTTCCTGGCTTAAAGGTGGCATTGATGTGATCCAGTACTACCTTGTCGTCAAACTCTTTGCAGAGCCCTCTGACCTCTATGATCTTAGTCACTTGTCCCATAGCCTTACATAAACAATAGACTGGTGAGTACAACATCGGCGAGGAGGATCAGCACGCAGCTCGACACCACTGCATTGGTGCTGGCGCGTCCTACGCCGAGGGCACCCCCCTTGACCGTGTAGCCGAAGTAACTAGCACCCGATGAGATGATAAAAGCGTAGACGAGAGACTTGATGATCGAGTAGAAGATATTCTTCGCAACGAAGAATGTCTGCAGTCCCATCTCGAAGTCTGACGGGGTGATCGAGGGAATAAAGTAAGTGGCTAAGTATCCGCCCACCAGCCCCGTAGACATGCTGATGACGCTCAGCACTGGGATAAAGAGCATCAGCCCGAGGATCTTGGGGAGGATGAGGAAGTTGGCGGAGTTAACACCCATAATCTCCATAGCGTCGATCTGCTCGGTCACACGCATGGTAGCTAGCTCGGAGGCGATGCTAGAGCCGACCTTGCCTGCGAGGATAAGACACATGATAGAGGAGGAGAACTCGAGAAACATGATCTCCCTCCCTGCATAGCCTATCGTAAAGCGAGGTATGAGTGGCGAGTTCATATTGATCGATAGCTGGATCGTGATCACCGTGCCAATGAAAAAGCTGATGATCACGACGATCCATATCGAGTCGAGTCCGTACTTAGCTATCTCTCGGATTAGCTGCTTGAAGAAGATGCCCCACTTCTTCGGCCGTCTGAAGACTTGCGCCATGAGGAGCGTGTACTCGCCCATGACACTGAGCGCATTGCCGATTGGATTAGCCATAGCTTAGCGGACTTGGATGATAGCCTTCTTCTTAAGCGGATTGAGCTGTCGCGTGTTGCTTGGGATGGAAGAGGAGCCAGAAGAGGACTCCTGTGACGAGCGCATAGCCTGCGAAGATGTACCAGACGGTCGTCCAGGCAGTCACGCCAGCCGTGGTGAAGTGCTCCACGACCCAGCCCGCACCTAGCGAGCCGATCACGACACCTAGCCCGTTGGTCATCAGGAGGAAGAGTCCCTGAGCACTGGCACGCATCGAGGGCGAGACAGACTGATCGACAAACATGGAGCCTGAGATGTTGAAGAAGTCAAACGCCATACCATATACCACCATCGAGAGAATGAGTGCGATGAAGCCCGGCATCCCGGGGTCGCCTAGGCCAAAGAGTCCGAAGCGTAGGAACCACGCAGCGAAGCTCATCGTCATCACGCCCTTGATGCCAAAGCGCTTTAAGAAGAATGGGATCGCGAGGATAAAGAGCGTCTCCGAGATCTGAGAGAGTGATAGTAGGATGTTCGGATACTTGACCGCAAAGCTATCGGCGTACTCAGCGGCCCCCTTGAAGTGGTCGAGGTACATATTGCCGTAAGCATTGGTCACCTGTAGCGCTGCACCGAGGAGTATGCAGAAGGTAAAGAAGACCGCCATCTGCCGATTCTTAAAGAGCACCAGAGCGTCCAGTCCTAGGATGGATAGGAGCGAGCGACGTCCCTCCTGAGCCTTCTTGACTCCGTGAGGTACTGCAGGAAGTGTCCAGGCGTAGATCGCTAGGGCGATGGCGGCGAAGGCTCCGAGGTTGAACTGCATCGGGCTGTCCATCCACTTAAATAGGTTGACCAGCCACATCGCCACGATGAAGCCGATGGTACCCCAGACACGTATCGGGGGAAAGTCCTTGACAATGTCTGCCTGCACCGTGCCGAGCGCATGATAGGCGACCGTGTTGGAGAGCGATAGGGTAGGCATGAAGAAGAGGTTGACCCCAAAGATGACCAGCCAGGTAGTCGCAAAGGACGTCCCCACAGGTAAGCAGCCGACAGCGATCAGACAGGCTCCCGTGAGCAGATGGCAGATCGAGAGCAGTCGCTCGGCACCGATCCACCGGTCAGCAATGATACCCGTCAGTGCGGGCGTGATGATTGCTGCAAAGCCCGCCGTGGCAAAGAGTCCGCCGACCTCCTGCCCGTCGTACTGCATCACATTGCCCATGTAGCGACCCATCGAGATGAGCCATGCCCCCCAGATGAAGAACTGGAGGAAGTTCATGACGATCAGTTTGAGCTTGATCTGTTCTTTTTCTTTAGTCATACCTTTTGTCGCTAATGTGCTTCCTCTCAGGTCTATCTCCGATTATAAAAGCCAGTCCCGATGACTCCCAGTTTGAAGCCCTTGTCACCCCACTTGAGCTGTACGGCTGAGGGGTAGAGCAGGTTGGTGATAGCAACCGTCTGGCCAGACGAGCTAGGTGTCGATGCTATCTCTGTAGTTACGGGGATCAGGAGTAGCTCCAAGTCTCTTGTCACACGATGATTGCCGTCCGCATCGGTCTCCATATTGCCTCGCATGTGCGCCTCAATGAGGTGACTGATATTGTTAAAGGTGTAGTTGCGCTCCAAGACGCTGTAACGCCCAGACACAAAGGATGTAGAGGCGACCCGGGGGTCGTTGATACTCTTAGCAAAGAAGTGCGCCACGCTATCCTGCGGTATCAGAAGTAGCTGAGGGGGCGGGTTGAAGTGCGTGTCTACGTTGGGAACATCTACCGATACCTGTAGCTTGCCTTCATTTATGACCCATCCGAAGCCTTCTTTATCCTTGCTCATCGCCTCATACTGGTGGAGCAGTCGGCTGAGCTCCTCCTTGCTACAGGTGAGCTTGGTGACGACTCCAGCGGGTGACTTGATATAGGTCTTGCCATCAGGCGAAGGCTTGAGTAACTCCTCGATGTGGCTGTGCTTGAGACTATTCAGTGCGTAGAGGCTCTTGTTACTGCTAAAGATCTCCCACCCAGGTTTGTAGACTGTCGAGTCTTCACCCTTGGAGGACTTTTGTGTCGTCTCAAAGGTGTAGAAGATGCGGAGAGCCGTCGAGTAGATCGAGAGGATATGCCCGGTACCCGTCGTCGAGGTGACGTAGAGACCACGGAGTAGATTGGACTCAAAAGCTTCTTGGGAGGCAAACCACTCGGGATGCTCACGCGAAGCCTTTAGAAAACGCTCTCCCAGCTCGTTGGGTACCCGTACTACAAGGCCTTTGACACCCGCCGTATCGGAGGGCTGGTAAGTCAGCTCACCGAGCAGCTTAGCCCCTCGCGTGTAGGGCGTCAGATCGTCGACCGAGTAGCGACTCTTAGGCAGAGGCTGTGTGATTTCATAGACCTGCGCCTTGCCCCATGTGGTGGTGTCGCCTACGGCACTTAGGTAAGAGAGCTCGATAGTAACCGAGTCGATACGATCCTTGATAGGCTTCTGTGTAAAGGTGAAGCCCGGTGCGCACTGTAGCCGACTGATGTAGCACGCCTCAAAGTCTCCAAAGACGGGATCTGAGATCTGCCCCAATAGCGAGATAGCACTACGACTATATATAGAGTCTAGAGGTATCGTCTCAGCACGAAAGCGTAGCGAGTCTCCCCGAGCCGTCACGAGGTCTCGCTCAGGTCGCAGACTCCCCCCGAGGGTGGAGTAGTCATCGTTGCAAGAGGTCAGTCCTAAGGCGCATAAGATGCAGATCAGGAGTGGTATCTGGAGGGTTTTTATTATAGTCCGATTCATAGATTCAGTCTAAGTGTCGGGTGCTGTGCCGACAGTCTCGGTAGATGAGCTAGAGACTTCTCGACAGCACCTAACATGTAATCTAGCTCCAAAGGTAAGGAAAAAAACGATTTGACCGCATATTCCTATCATTCGCCACAGGGCTGACGCGCTATCTACAATGAGTTCATCGGCCTCGCCTCTCCTTGCTGGTCGCTCATGTGTAGCTCCCGACAGAGCGATTATAATGCATCAGCCGTGAGTGGTCAAATTCAACGCTGGTTCGCTACAATAATTTAGACTCGACTACATATCCAAACGGCGCGATGTCGGGTAAAAGTGATTTCCACGTGGATATTCCGAAATATCCACGTGGAGATTTTTTATTTCCCAGGTAGGAAATAAAAAATTCCTCGGAGGAATCAAATGAAACTTCGGAGGAAATGAATGACGCCCACGTGGAAAATAAAAAATATCCACGTGGAGATTTGAGATTTTCCACGTGGATATTCGAGAAAGAAGGGAATCGGACGAATTTCCCTGTAGAGATATGTAATTAGTGGTTAGTGGGTAGAGGTTAGAGGGCAGGGCTGACACATTATAATATAATGACCTCATCTATGCCTCCCTCCTGAAGGGGGCAGAAGGGGCCTCGCGGTTAGTCTAGTCGAGGCTTGACCCAGCCATCTAGGCGCGAGGTGAAGTGCAGCCCCGGCATAGCCCGCTCAGGGTGATCTACTTGTAGCGAGCTCAGTAGCGTATAGCTCGTAGCGTCTAGCGCATAGTAGCTCGTGGCATCGGCAGTGGAGACCTTGAGGGTGTAGCTGTCTAGGTCGTTGCCGATGATGGTGAGATCCTCACGGAGTGGGTCCCACGAGGGTATCTCAAGGCGACAGGGGCGATAGCCCTCACGCTCGATCAGATAGAGCTGATGGTCTCGGGTAGAGACGAGACCGATATGCCGACGACTAGGCAGCTCCCAGACGAAGGCTTCGGCAGCCTCTACGCCTTCGGGCAGGTCAATAGCCCGCAGGTAGGGCTTGCCCGCCATCTGCTTGAGGTGAAAGAGCTTGCCCTGCTGATCAATGAGGAGGTAGCCGTTGTCATACTCCTTTTGTGCAGTCGCATTGCCAGCAACCCGTTGTGCGGGGAAGGCGAAGCCTTTATCCTGAAAGAGCTTCGTATAGCTAGCACTCTTCGCCTTGTCTAGCTGATTGCTCTGCATATCTACAAATTCGATCGCCTGATCGGTGATGCGAAAGAGATCTTCGGGCATCTCCAGCTTGACTCTCCGTGAGGCACTCTCCAGGAGGGGGTAGAGCGCTACGGTAGGCGCAGAGAGGGTGCGCGGTGAGCTGCGAAAGGTGACGCCACTCCGCTGTATAAGCTGTGGGGTCACAGCCTCTCCATAGAGTGTGTCGGGTAGGCGACCATCAGTCAGGAGCTGGCGGTAGTAGAAGGTGGGGAGCAAGCTGTCGACCTCCTCACGACTATACTGCACGCCCTTACCGCTATGGTAGGTTATCGCTCCCTCATCATGACCTGTGACGATGAAGTCGCCTAGTAGCTGACTATAGATAGTGAATGGCTCACGGCTTGCATCGGCTCGGAGGTAGTTGTACCACCAGGGTATCTGCCAGGCGATGAGTAGTGCTACGGTGATGTATAGGAGTATTGTGGCTATGCGCTTCATAATATTCTAGTCTTGTCTCCCCTCTTTGAAGCGGCTCACGGAGAGCCACACGAGTGTCGAGGAGAGGATGGTGTAGATAAGTAGCGTGGGCAGGAAGGGTGCGTAAGCTCCTGCCGTGGGTGAGATAAAGCAGAGACGCATCAGGAGTACAGCGATGAGGGTGTAGAGGATGCGTCTGCGCCAAGTGGGCTCTAGGAGTATCCAGCTCATGAGGAGGTAGCCGAGGAAGCCGGCCAAGATCCACGGCAATGTGGCGGAGAGGACGTAGGCGAGGAGTTCGTAAGCTAGGACTCCTTGCAGTCCGATGAAGAGGACACCTATATATAATAGGGTATGCCACAGCAGTAACGTCACCCCGCAGGCGAGCATCTGGTAGGTCGAGCGGAGCGGTGACTGAGGTAGGTGCAGGGTGAGCTTGAGACTACGACGAGAGAGCTCTGGCGCAAACTGAGCGATGGCGCAGAGCAAGCCTAGTATGAGCGGTACGTAGCGCATACTCTCTACGAAGACTACTCCCTTCTGTATCATCACGAGCCAGATATGGTCAGCACCTTGTAGTGCGATGGCTCGGTGTATGCGTATGACGCCGTAGAGCGGTACGGCCAGTGCGACAAGTGTCGATAGCAGTGCGTATAGTCGGAGCTTGAGCCACTCCTTATATATTATAGAGGCAAACATATAGATAGCGTTAGTACTTACCGGTGAGTCCTATGAAGGCATCCTCGAGCGTCGTCTCGTGTGCTGTGAGATCTTGGTAGGGGACGCCAGCCTGAGTGAGTCGCTCGGCGACCTCTAGCAGTGGAAGGAATGAGTAGCACTCCCCACGTCTGTGGTGCGCCTCAAAGTGGTACAGCCCGTTGATCTCAGGGAGAGGACGATCGTCTGTGAGGGTGCATCTGTAGAGTCGCCCCTCGTCTAGTATCTCAGCAACGGGTCGCTGCAGGAGTATAGAGCCGTAGTCCATGATGATGCAGTCATCGATCAGGCGCTCCATATCCTGGATGATGTGGGAGGTGAGGAAGATCGTGGTACCCTGCTCCTTGGCATAATGATGCAGGTAGTCCACAAAGAGCCTCCGATAGCCTGGGTCTAGTCCCATCGAGAAGTCGTCGAGGATGAGGACTTTGGGGTTTTGCGCTAGGAGCAGTCCGAGAGCGACCTGTGAGCGCTGACCACAAGACATACGACTGAGGTGCTGTCTCTCGGTGACCTTGAGTAGCTCCATCAGCTCGTAGTAAGCCTCTCTGCGCCACTTGGGGTAAAAGGGAGCGTAAAAGTGCTCTATCTGCCGTATAGTCATAAAGCTATACTGAACGTGCCCCTCGATGAGCAGCCCGATATCTTGTCTCAATCGATCAGGCATACGGGTTATGTCTTCGCCAAGGATGCGACAGACGCCCGACTTGGGGCGGAGGAAGCCACTGAGTATATTGATTGTGGTGGTCTTGCCGGTACCGTTCTTGCCAAGCAGACCGAGGATGCGACCACGAGGCACGGCAAAGGAAAGATCACGGTAGATCAGTCGCTTGCCGTAGTAGTGAGTCAAGTTGTGACACTCGATTAAGTTGTCCATGTTAGTTAAGTGGTATATAAGGGGAGGGTGTGGCTACTCTTTAGGCAGTAGTGAATGCTACTTGTCCTTATAGGAAAAGGAAGAGTAGTGGTACCGCCAGCCCGATCAAGAGAAGGATGCCTCCACGACCTATGAGTCCGCGTCTCCCCGGCACGATGAGTAGTCCCGTGAGGGTGATGAGGATAAGCCCGATGGCTAGCACATCAGCGACGATCGTCCACCAGCGCCCTGGGTTGTAGTGCAGTTGTGTCATAGAGCTGATGAGCGGGCGTCGCTCGATCGACTCGTAGACGGCTACCCCCGTTGAGGTATCGAGGAGTAGGGTGGCACGTCCCTTGAGGAAGACTTTGAGCGTGTGATCGTCAGGGTAGTAGTGCCTGGTATAGCTACCCGACAGGTCTATCTCGTCTAGGAGCTTACGGACGGCAGATGCGTCAAGGCGTCCAGCAGCTTGTAGCTCTTCTAGCGGGATCTGATACTCCCGCTGGGTGATGATGTAGTGTGGATTGATCGAGTCTCGGTGGTTCATGTAGAGACCCGATAGAGCATAGATGAATATAAGTGCAGCAAGTAGGAAGGATAGGTCGCGGTGTAGTAATCTACTCCAGCGACGCACGCTCCTACCTACTTTCTTGAAGTTTACTTTCATAGAGTCTTGTCAGTTCCAGATGGATTACTGCTGCTCTATCTGATAGCTTGTAGCATCGATGTGATAAAAGGAGAGGTATGCCTTGCCCTCCTGAGCTTCGCGCTCAGCGATCTGCTTGCGAAAGTCTGCGATACGAGACTCCGGTGTGTCGGCCGTTTCGCCACGAGCCTTCTTTTCGTTGGCGCAGCCTGCCTTGCCCTCGCCATGCTCTTTGGCGGCTTGAGCTTTGAGCTGCTCCTCCCAGTTTTGCAGATAAGCCTCGTCGATACGATCCTCGACAAGCTGTCCTGTGACGGTGACTATACTGTTGATACACTCCTGGGCAAAGGCACCCATCTCCTCACTAGCCTCAGCGCGGATCACCTTGGTGTCGTCACTGCCCATGAGGAAGGCTTTCTTAGCACCATGCTTGCAGAGGTGGGTGCAGATGCCCTGCACGGTAACCGTCTGACCGACGAGACTATCGGCAGAGGCGAGGAGTGCGTCCACCTCCATGTAGGTCGGAGCCTCCGTCTCTGTGGTTGCTGTCTGATTTTGCTTTTGCTTATTGCACCCGATGAGGGCGATGGCGAGTAGTGCTGTGAGAAGCACGAGAGATAGTTTATTGTTCATACTGTGTTGATGTGATGACTGTGTTTTGAGATAATAGGGTGTGAAGTGCGAGCTTCACAGATTTGCTTATAAAAGAGGATAGTCCCTCTCCTCTACATAGAGAGAAGAGGGACTAAACAGATTAAATAGCGGGGATGTAGACACGATAGGCCTCACGATCTGTCTGGATGAAGTAGACACCAGCAGGTAGTGAGAGCTCCATGTCACCAGAGAGTAGCTGCTGTGCAACCATCTCACCAGCTGACGTGTAGATAGCTACTGGACGCGCCTCGTCGCTATGTACGTAGAGCGTACCAGCTGCGGTAGCGATAGAGAGCTTGGCTGCTGCAACCTCCTCAATAGCTGTATTGCTCTGACCAGATAGTGTGACAATCGTCTTGACATCGCCAGAGGTTAGGACGAGCTGAGCTGTAGCCTTGGCATTAGCTGCGATGGTCTTGTCTGGCGTGTAGGTGACCTTGAGGGTCGCAGGCTCATTAGAGACGGCGATCTCGCTCTTGTCCACTGAGTAGTACTTAGCACCCTCACCCTCGATCGTACAGGTGATAGCGTCCATGAGGTTCTTCTGTGTGACGATCAGATCGACAGACTTATGCTCACCGACAGGTATCATCGTGAAGTCGATCTCGCTCTGAGAGACCTTGATGTACTGCTCTGTCTCGGTCATTGCGTAGAGGTAAACCTCGTAGCTAGCTCCACCAGAAGTGAGGGTGAGCTTGCCGATACGCTCTTCGGGCGTCTTGGTGACAGCCGTCTTGAACTGAATCTCGAGAGCTCCACCCGTAGCGGGTAGCTCCTTGAGCTGTGCCGTAAAGCCTTCGCCAGAGCATGTCACCTGGATCGGATCTTTAAGGTCAGAAGCTAGGACTTGTAGAGTACCCTTGCCCTCTGATAGGTGGAGAGCCTTGCAGCTAGCAGAGACTGAGGGGAAGGGGAGCTTGTGGGCAACAAAGAGGCTAAACCAGCCCTTGTAAGTCATCTCTTTATAGCCCTCGGTCGTAAGGAGCTTAGCACTGTCGCGACAACGCGCAGCTGCTACATAGCTATTGGCGACTATATCGCCACCGAATGGAACCATAGCCTTACTTACCATCGGGTAGTCTTGTATAGAGCCCTCTGAGAGGTTGAGGTCTAGTACACGATAGTAGGTCTGCGCACCTAGAGCATAGGCATGCAAGATGACACGATCTCCCTGCGTAGAGATAGCCGTACAGTTGGAGATTCCCTTCTCTGGGAGGAGTGTATGCCACTCCGCATTGGGCTTGCCCGTAGCTTTGTCTATTGCTAGAGCATAGCCTCTGTGCATCTTGGTTTTTTGCTCGAGGATCACATTTCCCTCAGTATCAACAAGAGCTCCAACACAGCGACCTGCGATATAGACCTTGTCCTTGCCGACAGCTATGCCATCGACAAAAGCTACAGCCTTGACATCAATCTGAGAGATCCACGAGACCTTTAGATCTGTGTCTAGGCAGAGGGTGACAAGGCTCTCCTTATCGCTAGGGATGAGTTGCTTGCCATCGATGGTGATAGGGGTCTTCGCTTTACTTCCTGTGAAGCGTCCAGCCGCATAGAGCTTGCCGTCTTGATACTTGATGACCGTTAGCATAGAGCGCCCGATGGGGTCTCCCTGCTCGGTGAGATACTTGAGAAGGTTACCTTTGTTGTCAAACTTGAGGATGAAGAAGTCTCCAATCTGTTTCTGTGAGTCACCATTCCACCCGACATTGTTCTTCGCCTTGATGGTTGTCTCGCCGATGGTTATGGCCGTGCGGACGGCTCCACAGACATAGACGTTGCCCTCGGGATCTACAGCCGTGCCCTTGAAGTCGCAGCCCGTAGGGGTCCCGTAGCTATAGCGAGTTGCATCGGGCATAGGGGTGTGGTCTACTTCGAAAGCTTTGTGATACTCGATCTGTCCCGCAGCACTAACCTTGACAAGGAGTGGTATGATCTTGCGACGCGTAGCTCCTGCGGAGGCGTCGTCGCCAACTCCGACAAATAGAGACTTCATCTCTATATCGTAAGGAGTGCCGTCAGCCTGCACCAGGCGTAGCGTGTCTGTATTGCTCTTAGACTTAGCCTGAGCATCGCGTGCCATCAAGATGGTCACAAAGCCTCCGTCGGGAGTAGCCGTGATGCAGTTGACATTGTTTGCTATCTCTCCGCGGCTGTTGTATATGTGCCAGAGTAGCTTGCCCTCAGGAGTCAGTTTGTAGATAGTGAGGGCGGTGTTGCCGTTGGTAGCCGAGCCGTCATCGCCATAGGAGATTGCTTTGTCAGCATCGCTGGATGCGTCAAAGTTGAAGACTGAGCTAGCGTCCGTGCGCTCCTTACTGTAGAAGGCATTGCTCGCAAAGAGATTGCCATCCATTGAGGCGACCACCTGCTGAGGTACTTGCATACGGTCTACACTATTGGAGACAAGACGGTACCAGAGGAAGTTCTTTGCGACACCCTCGTCTGGAGTCTGAGCTATCGTCACACTCGCAGTACAGAAGAGCGTGAGGAGTATAAGTAATACTGGTAGTTGTTTTCGCATACTGAAGATATTTGATTGTTTGGATTTACTATTAGAATGAGATGCCACAGCGTATGGCTCCGTAGTTGCTACCACACAGACTCGTCTGCATATGGAGGTAGTCTAGTGAGAGCCACAGCGCATAGCTACTGCCGAGCTGATAGCCGTGAGTCATAGAGAGCCCGTAGGTCATCTGCGTGGAACTAGCTATCTGGAAGGCTCGCTCCAGTGTCTCAGCATAAGTAGGTATAGGCTGATGCTGAGGTGCTAACTGTAGCGAAGGGTGTCCCGTCTTTGCCCATACACTATAAGTAGGTGTCAGAGAGACAAAGTACTGCCCACGATAAAAGCTAACATACGGAGCCAATGTCCCTCCTAGATGGTAGAAGAGCCGCTCTGCTTGGGGTAGCAAGTCCTCCTCGTGTAGTCGATAGCCGAGCGAAGTGGATACGCCCCACGACCAAGGCGTGCGAGGCGTGTCCTGACTATCCCAAAAGCCTTTAGCACCAAACTCTAAGGTCTGGCCATAGTATGACCGCTCAGTGGCTATGCGTGGGTAGATATTTCCCTTAGGATCACCGAAGAGGTGGACAGCACCTCGACGTATGTCGCCCTGTGTGTAGAGTGCTACGCCCCAACGCCCCAGTCGTGCTGAGCGAGCGGTGTACCCCGCCTGCAGATCTATCGTGTGACTGGAGAGTGTCGAGAGGGGGAGGTTGTTGAGCTCTCGTATGATACGGTCGGTCGTTAGCAGATGCCACGCAGCCAAAGCATAGAAGCCTTGACGCGCCTCACTAGTAGGGGTTAGCCCGAGCGATATGCCATAAGATAGCCCTTGATAGAAGAGCGACGTATTGCCTCCCCTAAAGCGATAGTAGTCTCCCCCGATGCCCGTAAAGTGATATTCACTAGCCACTCCGAGCTCACTCAGGAAGCCTACCTGATTGTTTTGCTTGTAGCGACCTAGCGTACCTGCTAGAGCTAGCGCATAGTCGGTAAGTTGATAGCCGATGCCGATCTGCCCCTCCAGGTGTGTAGCCAGATTGCGAGGGCGAGGGTCTTGCGTGCGGTAGGCAAAGGTGGCGCGATAGTCAGCTGTCAGGGAGAGTAGCCAATTGCCGAGACGATGCACCGTACCTGCGCCAAAGGTGTAGAGATCTTGGTGCAGACGCGCTGTATGCGCCGTGTCTCCCATGACGTAGGGCGCGAGGAGGGGGTAGTCTGTCGTCTCGTTGAAGCGTATCCCCTCCGTAGCACGATAAGTGTAGGAGGCAGCACCCCAAGCGAAGTTGTTGCGCTGACGCAAAGCACTTTCGATATGCACCGACCCATCGATGTCTTGCTTGCCCAGTTGCGGGATCATTGTCTCGCCTCTATCTCGCCGCATAGCTCCGCCCAGCGAGAGGTCTGTACGAGAGCCTCGCTCTGAGAAAAAGTAGAGCGGCGACACTACTGGCGATACCGATAGGTCGTAGCCAGGTCGCCTCTGCTCTAGGAGCGACCCCGCCACCGAGAGGGTATCAGCAGGTCGTGAGGTCATCTCTGGCTCTTGCTGCTGCCCATAGAGCGAGCTCGTAAGCATACCTAGGAGACAGAGTAAGAGCGCAAGAGATCTGCTAAAACAAACCGAAGAATGATGCACCATAATCTATCGAAGAGACCTTACTGCTCAATAGGCACGACCCCATCATAAGTCTTAGTCGTGCAGGGTGTACCCTTAGCATTGATCGCTGTACCTTGCTCCTCAATGAGCGAGGCCGTGACCATCGGGTTGAAGTCCTCGAACGAGTTATTGGTGTCCTGCAGGATCACATGTCCCTCGGCATCCTTGCCTAGGTACTTACGTCGTACGCTGTGGAAGTAGCGATCTTTCTGTCCGTCTACTGTGCCACAGTTTGTATAGCCAGCGTCTATCGTCTCGGGTAGGATCGTCCACTGATGCACCGCCTCGACACTGCAATTGACTCCATCTATGATCCAATCGTTGGGTAGCTTATAGCATGAGCCTGACATATCATAGCTATTCCCATTGTGTGTCAAGACGTAGGTGTAGTCATACTTGTAGTCCTTGAGGTACTCCTCCTTAGTTATCGGCATACGGGCTATAGCGTACGATGCAAAGCCTCTATTGTGTAGGATGAAAAACGACTTCGTGTAGCAATACCACTTATCAAGGTTAGGCACTGTGGGACTATCAAAGTCTTGATGTGCCGGTGAGCTAGACACGTCATACCACTCAAAGTCAGCCTTGGATAGGTCGAAAGCATTGGGGTTATTCACCTTGTGGTCGATGCCTATGTCGCACAGTATCAGTCGCTCGCCAGGCTTCACGGGGTGCTCCTTACCACTGCCCGGGATGACATAGACGGCGTGTACTGCCATGGCTTCTTGACGTATGTCTGGCTTGTAGTCAAACTTGTTTGCGGGGTTAAATCCACTCTCACAGAAGGCGACCCCGTCTGCATAAAGGACTTTGTCTGTTCCATTGTAGAGAACCACATAGCTGGTCCCATGATACTGCTTGCCTGCAGGGGTCAGTGTGCCCGTAAAGAAAATCTCCTGAATGACAAAGTCCTGAACCGTAGGCACGATGCGTAGCTCTAGGCGTAGCTTGAGTGGCTCGGTCGTTTGGTCGGTCACCTCCATATTCTCAATCTGTGCGACCAGTCGTCCCTCCATTGAGACCCCTTTGAGCTTATAGCGGCAGTTTGCTGTGTAGTTTAGGTTGTACAGTCCAGGAGCGAGCTTGATACCCTCCAGCGTCTTATACTCCACGTCCTGACCCGTGGTGATGTTGCGTATCGTGAGGAGTTCCTCTTGTATGGTCAAGTCCGTGACATCCTCAGGCAGTGTGCGCTCGAAGAGGCAAGCGATGGTCTTTTGTTCCTTGGGATTGTCTGGTGTGACTGGGTCTGGACGACAGGCGGTCACAGTGACCAGCAGGGCTGGTAAAAGTAGTATATACAGTAATCGTTTCATAGAGATCTATTTGTTGAGTTGATTATATCTTAATGCGTAGCTCCATGCCAAAGTAAGGCGTGGCAGTACGTCTGAGTGTAGCCGTCCCCACCTTGTAGTCGGGCAGGTAGTCTAAGACATTGTTGGCAAAGAGCGATAGCGTAAAGAGCTTGCCCAGCTGCTTGGATACTTTTAGATTGATCCCAAGAGCTAGAGGTATGCGACTCGGCTTAAAGAGCGTGTCACTATAGCGTATCAAGAGATGCTGCAGATAGGTGTCTCGCTCTGACTCCGATGTGTAGGGGTGTAGCTTGCCGTCGTGCACATCTAGGTAAGCTATCGGACGACCATCCTGGGGGAGGCGGCGACGAGAGACCAGCCAGGTACTCTCTATGGCAGTCGTCAGGATAAGTCCCCACTGCGGGATCTGCGTGTCGAGGAGTAGGTTAGTCGAGAGCGACTGATTTTCCGATCCATCCTGCCAGTTGTAGAGCCCTAAGTATTGATCCGATAGGATTACATCTCCGTAGACTCCAGAGACGGCATAGAAGAGCGGTACGCTATTCGAGTAGGTAGAGCGAAACCATGCGCCCCCGAGGATCAGACTCGTATTGATCACGGGGATGCGCTCCGTCATAAGTTGAAACTCTACACCCTCCTTGCGGATCATACTGCCATTCTCTGGGCGACTCGTCGACTCGATACGCGCAGCGGGAGTGTAGGGGATGGTAGAGATGTCGGGCTGTCCCGTCAGCTGGGTATAGTCGATCGCCGAGGCGTCATACTTATTATAGGCATAGACCTGTGCCGTGGAGCGGTATCTAAAGCCCGTGGTCATCAACTCGCGAAAGTAACTCACGGAGACTTTGTTACGTCCCCACTCGGCCGAGAGACGTAGGTCTAGCTTCTGATTGCGCGTAGCGCGTAGCTTATAGTTCGTTGCGTCCTCTATGTAGGTGCGGACGTAGTATAGACTGCGCTCATAAGGTGCATTGATGTCGTAGTAAGCTAGCTGCGTTATATCTATGTAGCGCGGGTCGGGGTATAGATAGTTGAGTGTAGGCATACGAGTCGTCAGGCCCCAGCCGGCATCGAGTGAGAGCTTGAGATCTCGTGACAGCAGCTCCCAGGTAGGCAAGCTCCAGCGCAGGTTGACACGTGGATCTAGGTAAGGCTTATAGCTCAGCGTGTACTGTGGTGCTAAGCCTAAGAGCATGGAGAGTCGTACGCCTGCCTCTAGCTGGAGCGTATGCGCTCCGAGCGGTTGCCTGTATAGATCCTCCGCATAGAGTGCTAGCTGCTGCAAGGCGGGAATCTGGTAGTAGGGTCGTGGACGACTGTCCCACGCTTTGGGAAAGAGTGGATAGGAGAGGTCGTAGACCTGCCCGCGACCGAAGTTTTTGGACAGTTCATAGTTAAAGCCTCCCTTCAACTTATGCGAAGCTTTTCCCCACTCTATATTATATAGTGTCTGGCCCTTGGCAAAAAGCGTCAGAGGCTTACCATCGCTCACATAGTCTGCTATATACTCACCGCCGATCAGTCTAGCCTCGTGCTCGCCAGCCTGGTCGCCCGTAGGGGTTATAGACATGCGGTCTGGAGCTACGAGACGGCGCTGATGTAGGTAGTCAAACTGCTGCGCAGCGGATAGTGTTAGCTCCACCCGTTGTAGGCCCTCCCTGCGGCCTGACGGAGCGTATATATAGCGTGAGGTGAGTGCTATACGGTTGTAGTCTGTGCGGTACTCATCGGTGCGTCCGTAGGAGAGGTCGGGGTCTACCTTATTCTTGTCAAAGGTACCCGTATAGTCTCCACTCACCTCCCATCTATGCGCTTGGTCACTACTCGTACCGTGATAGCGCAGTGAGCCAGTCAAGCGCCGGTAAGTTTCAAAGGGAACACGTGGATCGGGCTTAGCATCTAGATAGCTCACATCCCCATTGAGGATGTGGTGCTGGGAGGGTGTGAGGGCAAAGCCTTTCTCCACAGAGGCCAGCTTGCTATAACCATCTACCTTAAAGCGACTCAGCATAGGCGAGGCTTGTCGCTTACGATGCACCAGCACCACACCCGAGGTGATATTGCCATACTCTACGGAGGGGACACCACGGATGAACTCGACCCGCTCTATATTGTCCGTCTGTAGCGTGCGCATATCCACACCTCGATTCACATTGACCTTGCCAGCACCAAGGAGCGAGCCAGACGGCGAGGCTGTGTACTGCATATCCGCATCCGTGTTGAGCGGAGCTCCATCTACCATAAAGAGGGTACCCAGCGAACTGATGGCGTAGTCTTGGTTGTTCGTCTTATTGCCCTGCATATTGATAGTGCCTGTCTCACGGAGCAAGAGGTTATTGACCCCACTCATATTAGGTATGCTACTCTTGCCACCAGGTAGGAGTGCCGTCAGGTCGGAGAAGCTACTAGGCTGCAGATGATCGATAGCTGCCCGCTCGATCGTCGAGGAGCTGGTCAGCTGTCGTCCCTCCTGCGCAGTCACGACCACCTCTCCTAGTATCTGCTCCAGCTTAAAGGGGATGCGCAGGTATTGGTCTCGCTGCAAGGTGATCGTCTGCTCCTTGCGCAGACCTGCGTAGCGCACCTGTAGGCGGTATCGCCCCGCTAGTACAGACTGAAAGGCAAAGCGTCCGTCATCATCCGTGTAGGTCACGACATCTTTATGCCCCTCGGCAGAGAGAGCCACTAGAGCGTAGGCTATCGGCTCGCTAGTAGTCGCATCGTACACCATCCCGGTGAAGGTATGACGGGCACCCTGAGCATATAGACTCCAGGAGAGCAATGAAAAGAGTATGTAGGATAGAAGAACTCTACGGATAGACCTACTCATAGGAGAAGCATAAAAACCTCTGCAAAGGTACGGCGGCTTCGCCCCCGAAGAAATAACTACTAGTAGGTATTTTGACCTCTTCCACTCATTGATATTGGGTAGGAGCTGTGAGCAAGGAGTCAAAAGTTCGGCCTGCTCCCTGGCTGGACAAATACAACGCCGACTCGTTACAATAATTTAGAGTTGACGACATATCGATACGGAGCTGTGTCGGGGAAAAGTGATATCCACGTGGAGATTTGAGATTCTCCACGTGGATATTCGAGAAAGGAGGTAATCGGACGAATTCCCCCGTAAAGATATGTAAATAGTGGTTAGTGGTTAGAAGTTAGAGGTTATAGAGCGGAGCCTCGGGATTGACGGGAAGCTGGCTGGTGGGTCGGGACACGTTTTTGGCGGGAACGGGCGATATCTACGTGGAGATTTATCCGAAGAGACAAGAGACAAAAAAGCACCGCCTGCGTAGGAGTGACCTACACGGGCGGTGCTTTAGTTATGTAGCCTACAGATCGAGGCGGCTTACTGCTTCTTGTCGAGCAGGTTGCGGATCTCGGTCAGTAGCTTGACCTCGTCAGAGGGCTCGGGAGCGGGTGCTTCGGGCTCCTCATGCTTTCTCCTCAGACTATTGATCGCACGGATCATCATGAAGATGACCAGCGCGATGATGAGGAAGTCGACGACGTTCTGAATGAAGAGTCCGTAGTTGAGCGTCGTAGCTGCGACGATCTCCTCGCCAGCGGCATTGAACTCAGCGGGCTTGATCACATAAGCGAGCTCGGAGAAGTTGATACCACCCGTAAATAGCCCAATCACGGGCATCAGGATGTCGTCAACAAGTGAGGAGACAATCTTGCCAAAGGCTCCGCCGATGATGATACCGACTGCCATATCCATGACATTGCCACGGAGGACAAACTCCTTGAATTCTTGCTTGAAACTAGCCATAGTGTTGTTTATTTATTTAGTTCATCGATGAGCTCTGGAGTGCAGGCACAAAAAGCTGGGATCAGGTTGCGGTCGCCAAAGCCGTTGTCTATGCGAGACACATTGACCCAAAACTTATTGTCCTCAAGGTAGGGTAGTGCGAAGGCTGCCTGCTGACGTGTGTAAGCGTGATGCCACTCGTCGGCACAGACCTCGTACTGCGGGTGTGGTGCGTTCTTGATGACGTTGTCCTCTGCGTCAGCCTTGCCCGAAGCGATATCTTGAGCCTCTTGGTAGATCTGATTCATCACAGCGACAAAGCGGTCTAGCTCAGCCTTGCTTTCGCTTTCGGTCGGCTCGATCATGAGCGTGCCGTGAACGGGGAAGGAAACCGTCGGAGCGTGATAGCCGAAGTCCATCAGGCGCTTAGAGATGTCTCCCTCGTCGACGCCTGCCTGAGCCTTGACGCCACGACAGTCGAGGATCATCTCGTGTCCGACGAAGCCACGGTCGCCCGTATAGACAACACCGTAGTTGTCGTGGAAGCGTGCCTTCAGATAGTTGGCATTGAGGATCGCCATAGCGGTAGCCTGACGCAAGCCTTCGTAGCCTAGGAGGCGAATGTAAGCGTAGGTGATCACAAAGACTCCAGCACTACCGAAGGGTGCTGCCGATACTTGGTTTGTAGCATCAGACCAGCGCTCCACATGCTTGGGTAGATAGGGTACCAAGTGCTCAGTGACACAGATCGGACCGACACCAGGACCGCCACCACCGTGCGGGATCGCAAAGGTCTTGTGTAGGTTCAGGTGGCAGACGTCAGCTCCCATATAGCCGGGGTTGGTCCAGCCTACCTGCGCATTGAGGTTGGCACCGTCCATATAGACCTGTCCGCCGATCTCGTGGATGCGGTCGATGATGGTGCGGATATTGCTCTCGAAGATGCCGTGCGTACTCGGATAGGTGATCATGATGGCTGCGATACGATCCTTGTACTGCTCGGTGAGCTCCATAAAGTGATCCATATCGATATCGCCATTGTCGGCCGTGCGGATGGTGATCGTGTCAAAGCCTGCCTGTACAGCACTCGCGGGGTTGGTGCCGTGTGCAGAGGCGGGTAGGATGACGAGGTCACGAGCACCCTGACCGGTAGCCTGTAGATAGCTACGTATGACGCGCAGACCGGTGTACTCACCAGCAGCTCCTGAGTTGGGCTGGAGCGAAGCACCCTTCATACCCGTAATCTCGCAGAGGAGAGCGGACAGATTGCGTATCATCTCTAGGTAGCCCTCGACCTGATCATCGGGAGCGTAGGGATGGATATTGGCAAACTGTGGATTGCTCAGCTGTGCTACCTCCGAAGCAGCATTGAGCTTCATGGTGCAGGAGCCTAGCGAAATCATAGACTGAGCCAGTGAGATATCCTTGCGGTCTAGTCGCTTGATGTAGCGCATCAGCTCGGTCTCGGAGTGATACTTCTGAAAGGTGTCATACTGCAGGAAGTCACTCTGGCGAGCGAACTTCTTGTCGAAGTAAACCTTCGTCTCATTGACCTCAACGCCCTCGATGTCGCCCTCTTTGCCCTGGAGCTGTGCGAAGATGTAGAGGAGTACGGACAGGTCGCTCTCGAGTGTGGTCTCATCGATGCTGATGCCGACGTGACGACCATCCTCGTAGTAGCGTAGGTTGACCTGGCAGTCGAGGGCGATTTCACGGAGCTTCTCGGCAGCGAGTCCCTCGGGTAGCTCGATGTATAGAGTGTCGAAGAAGTTGTCGTTGAGCTGCTTGTAGCCCATCGCCTCAAGTTGCTCTGCTAGATAACCTGCATAAGCATGGATGCGGTGAGCGATGTTACGTAGCCCCTCGGGACCATGGTAAACAGCGTAGAAGCCGCTCATCGTAGCGAGCAGAGCCTGTGCTGTACAGATGTTGCTAGTAGCACGCTCACGCTTGATGTGCTGCTCGCGTGTCTGTAGCGCTAGACGATAGGCGGGACGACCGTAGGTGTCCTTGGAGATACCGATGATACGTCCAGGGATGGTGCGCTTATAGTCCATCGTAGAGGCTAGATAGCCGGCACTAGGACCGCCGAAGTACATGGGGATACCGAAGCGCTGTGCAGATCCGAAGACGATGTCTGCGCCCCACTCGCCTGGAGGTGTGAGGAGCACGAGACTCATCAGGTCGGCGGCTACGGCTACACGTACACCCGCAGCCTTGGCACGCTCCATAAAGTCGTGGTAGCAGTGGATGCTACCCTTTTCGTCTGGGTACTGAATGATAGCTCCGAAGACCTTGTCTGTAAAGTCAAAGGTCTCGTAGTCGCCTACGACGATCTCCATACCTTGCTGGGGAACGCGTGTCTGGATGACTGCCTGCGTAGAGGCAAAGACGCGCTTGTCGATGAAGAGCTGGTTGGCTTCGGCCTTCTTCTGCTCTCTAGACCGCTCGTTGTAAAGCATGAGGGCAGCCTCGGCGCCTGCGGTAGCTTCGTCAAGTAGCGAGCAGTTGGTCAGAGGCAGTCCTGTCAGATCTGTGATGATGGTCTGGAAGTTAAAGAGTGCCTCGAGACGACCCTGCGATACCTCAGCCTGGTAAGGTGTGTAGCTGGTGTACCATACGGGATTCTCTAGGACATTGCGGATGATAGGCTGTGGAGTCACTGTATCATACCAGCCCATACCGATGTATGAGGTGAAGATACGATTGCGAGATCCTAGCTCGAAGAGATGCTCGCTGAGCTCACGCTCAGTCATTGGCTCTGGTAGATCGAGAGGCTTCTCGAGGAAGATGCCCTCGGGGTATACCTTGTGCATTAGCGCATCTACGCTGTCTACGCCGACGACCTGGAGCATCTCGGGCAGGTCAGCCTCGGAGATGCCTATGTGACGATAGGCAAAGTTTCTTGTATCCATCTATTTTAGTTGATATAAGGGTTATTACTTTTTTCGTTGTATATGGTTGTGTGTGGTCCATGCCCTGGGTAGACGATGGTGTCGTCGGGCAGGGGACGCAGTTGGGTCTTGATACTATGGAGGAGTGTCTGGTAGTCTCCGCCTGGGAGGTCACTGCGACCGATGTCGCCTCGGAAGAGTACGTCGCCTGTGAAGACGATCCGCTCGCTCGGTAGGTAGTAAGCGACATGGCCTGCTGTATGTCCTGGCACGAAGAGATCGTAGATAGGTAGCTCGCCCAGTCGTAGCGGCTGGTCGCTCGGCAGTGGATGGATCTGAGAGAGATCGAAGGCCCCTTCTGGTACCTCGAATCCCCAAGCGCGCATCTGCGCCTCGGGAGAGACCGCCTGTGCTAGCTCGACAGGGTGTGCATAAGCTTTTGCCTCGGGGAAGGTCTGGAGTGCCCAGGGCAAGCCCCAGAGATGGTCGAAGTGCAGGTGCGTGAAGAGGAGCAGGTCTACGCTCAGCTCCCACTGCTTGATGCGCTGTGCGAGACGCTCTTGCTCGCTTGCGGTGGCGCATCCGCAGTCGATGATGGCTGCGTGACCATCGCTGGTCGAGAGAAGGTAAGTGTTTTCCTGTATGACGTTACATACGAATGTAGATACTTCGCAGTTCATAGTCCTTTTCGGTTAGTTGGTTTGTCCTGCTTGGCGACATAGACGATCCATTTGTCCTGATAGTAGTCGGGGTAGTCAGCCAGTGTACTGATCGCGGTGAGCTGTGCGGGCACTCCTGCTTGCGTTATCTCCTCGCTGAGATCGCCGCCCTTGAGACAGTAGATGCCAGAGCGGGGAGCTTGTGAGCCTTGGAGCATGTGCTGTGTGTACTCATAGAGACGTCCCAGAGGCATGGCAGCGCGTGACACGATGTAGTCGCAGTGGAGGTCGCAGCTCTCGACACGGGTGTGGTGCGTAGAGACATTGGTCAGGCCTATCTCGTCAGCGATGGACTGAGCTACGTGGAGCTTCTTGGCAATGCTGTCTATCAGCAGGAACTGATATTGAGGATATAGGATAGCCAACGGGATGCTGGGGAAGCCACCGCCACAGCCCACGTCAGCAATGGTGTAGCTGGTCGGCTCGTGGGGCAGAAGCCACGCGAGTGCCAGTGAGTGCATCACGTGGTGCAGGTAGAGATTGTCTATGTCTCGCCGGGAGATGACGTTGATGCGTGCATTCCACTCTTTGTAGAGCGGATAGAGCGCGGTCAACTGCTGCTGGGCAGTTGGGGAGAGCGCAGGAAACTGCCTCAGGAGCCTATCCAATTGCTCCGTGGGGGTCGTGCTTGGTGTGGTGGGCATCTCTACAAACGCACAATTAATAGGGGGAGAAGCGTCATATCTCCCCACAAATGTACGAAAAAAGAGCACAACCCACGGTGTAGTGAGTTGTGCTCTTGATCTTTTCGTGCTGCTCTTCTACTAGAAGCCGCAGCAAAGTGTAGGGCGCTGTCTAGTTAGTCTACGAAGGTGAGCTGCTTGTCAGCCCCTACGTCTAGCGTAATAGGCTTCGTGCGCTCTACGGTGCCAGCAAGGAGTGCCTTCGAGAGCTCGTTGAGGACGAGACGCTGTATGACACGCTTGACAGGACGTGCGCCAAACTCGGGATCGTAGCCCCGCTCGGCTAGCAGGTCGATGGCGGCATCGCTGTAGTGGAGCGTTACGCCGTTCTCCTTGAGTGTACGAGCTACCTTGTCGAGCTGTAGACGTACGATCTGAGCGATCTGAGGCTTAGTCAGCGGCGTGAAGACGATGGTCTCGTCGATACGGTTGACAAACTCAGGACGGATCGTCTGCTTGAGTAGCGTCTTGACCTCTTCCTCGGTGCGCTCGATGACCTCTTCGCGGTTCTGCTCGTCGATATGCTCGAAGTTGCGACGGATCAAGTCGGAGCCTAGGTTGCTGGTCATGATGATGATCGTGTTCTTGAAGTTGACCACGTGCCCCTTGTTGTCCGTAAGCCTGCCATCGTCCAGTACTTGGAGGAGTAGGTTGAAGACGTCGGGGTGAGCCTTCTCAATCTCATCAAAGAGCACAACCGAGTATGGCTTGCGCCTGATAGCTTCGGTGAGTTGACCACCCTCGTCGTAACCGACGTAGCCGGGAGGTGCTCCTATGAGTCGAGTCGCGCTAAACTTCTCCTGATACTCGCTCATATCGATACGAGTCATCATGTGCTCATCGTCAAAGAGACACTCAGCCAAAGCTCTGGCCACCTCAGTCTTACCGACACCTGTCGTGCCGAGGAAGATAAAGGAGCCAATCGGTCTATTGGGGTCCTGCAAGCCGGCACGGCTACGACGCACCGCATCGGCAATAGCGGTGATCGCCTCCTCCTGACCGACAACACGCTTGTGCAGCTCGGTCTCTAGGTTGAGGAGCTTGTCGCGCTCGCTCATGAGCATACGGCTTACGGGGATACCAGTCCAGCGCGCTACGATGTCAGCGATATCTTCGGCTGTCACCTCTTCGGTGATTAGGGCGGTGCCAGATGCACGCTGCTCGGCAAGCTTCTTATTGATCTGAGCTATCTGATCATCGATCTCCTTGAGTCGTCCGTAGCGTAGCTCAGCCACACGACCGTAGTCGCCTAGTCGCTCCGCTTTGTCGGCCTCGATAGAGGTTTGCTCACGCTCTACCTTCAGCTGCTGTGCCTCATTGACTAGATCTTTCTCACCATGCCATTGAGCTGCCAGTGCATTGCGCTCCTCCTCTAGATCGGCTATCTGCTTGGAGAGAGCCGCCAGCTTAGGCTCGTCGTGCTCACGCTTGATCGCCTCACGCTCTATCTCTAGCTGCTTGATACGACGCTCTAGCTCGTCTAGTTCTTCGGGCATCGAGTCTATCTGGATGCGTAGTCGTGCAGCAGCCTCGTCCACGAGGTCGATCGCCTTGTCGGGGAGGAAGCGGTCGGTGATGTATCGCTCGCTCAGCTGTACAGCCGCTAGGATAGCATCATCTTGGATACGCACCTTGTGGTGGTTTTCGTACCGCTCCTTCAGACCTCTGAGGATAGAGATACTGCTCATCTCGTCTGGCTCGTCGACCATTACCATCTGGAAGCGACGCTCGAGAGCCTTGTCCTTCTCAAAGTACTTGCGGTACTCATCGAGGGTAGTGGCACCGATAGCCCGTAGCTCACCACGAGCGAGGGCCGGCTTGAGAATGTTTGCCGCGTCCATAGCACCTTGCGAAGCTCCCGCACCGACGAGTGTGTGGATCTCATCGATGAAGAGGATTACCTCACCATTGGAGGCGGTCACCTCGTTGACGACTGACTTGAGACGCTCCTCAAACTCTCCCTGATACTTTGCTCCTGCTATGAGAGCACCCATATCGAGTGAGTAGATGAGCTTGTCTTTGAGGTTCTCAGGCACGTCACCACGTATGACACGGTGCGCCAACCCCTCAGCGATGGCGGTCTTACCGACACCCGGCTCACCGACGAGGATAGGGTTGTTTTTCGTACGGCGAGAGAGTATCTGTAGGACACGACGTATCTCCTCGTCACGACCTATGACCGGGTCTAGCTTGCCCTCACGAGCTCGCTCGCAAAGGTTGATAGCGTACTTGCCAAGGGCGTTATACTGCTGATCACTCGTGGCGGAGTCTACCTTGCGTCCCTTGCGCAGCTCACGGATAGCCGCCTCAGCGTCAGCGTAGGTCAAGCCTGCATCGAGGAGTAGCTGACGCGCATCGCTGGTCACCTTGAGAAGGGCTAGGAAGATATGCTCCACAGCTATGTATTGGTCACCCATCTCACTAGCTATCTGCTCGGACTGGGTGAGCACTTGGTTTGTCTGGTTAGAGAGGTAAGGCTCTCCGCCAGATACGTGAGGCAGACGCTCCAGTTGCTGTGCTACCGACTGCTCTATCTGGTGCATGTAAGCACCTGCCTTGGTAGCGACATACTCGACGACGTCACGCCCCTCACGTAGCAGCGCATCTAGGAGGCATATAGGCTCTAGAGCCTGATGCTCCTGCTGACGCGCTTGGGCGATCATCGTTTGGATCACCCGCTGCGATTTGATGGTGTACTTATCTATGTTCATGTGTTTAAGGTTTGATTTTGACTACCTCAAGCAACTGATGTGCCAAAGGACAAAATGTCACGCACTAGCATCTTTAGTTCATACAAAAGAAGAGAAGGCAAGCACATTTCGCTCACCTCCTCTTACTATTATATATATATAAGGGTGTCTTGATTGGCAGCTTACCTCTTCGGGGCCGTAGAAGTGGCAATCTGTAGTCTCAGCCCGAAGCCAGCCCCATCGGTAGCTGGCACAGACTGGATGCAAAGCCACAAGTCACCCTCGGGGTATCGGTCTCTACAATAAGCATGGAAGAGTGGCCCTTTTCTTTCATCCTTTGTCATACTAAAGTCGTCGGTAAAGCCGTACCCCTGAGCGATACTCTTGAGTAGGTCGTAAGCTTCGCTGTCTTTTTGGTACGCTTTGATGAGAATGTCTTCATTGGATAGATAGGCGGTGAAGAGTAGCAGGAAAGATCGATCCGTACGTCCAGGAGTGTATCTGTAAGCGATGCGCTTGATGTAGCGCATATCGGTATAATTACCTTTTTGACTCGGGGCAATAAAGGAGAGTGCGTAGGAAGAGCCCCCAGGCACCTTGCGATCATCTTCCAAGAGCCAGTCTTTAGCCTCGTTTGCCGCCTGTATCTCATCCTTGCGTTGCTCTATCTCCGCAAGGATTGGTATGTAGATTGGGACAAATCGTCTGTCGGGGTCATCAGCTCCTATATATCTCTTGGCATCAATCTGGACAGCCGGCAAGACTTGGACAGAAACGGTGGCACGAGCTTCGCCAGCAGCGATAGTTATAGTACAGTGCCCCTCAGCCACGGCGGTTACTAATCCTTGGCTGCTGACGGTGGCGACAGCCTCATTTGTTGACTGGTAGGTGTATCGCAGTGTCGCATCGGCGGGTGTCGCTGAGACGCTCAGCTGTGCACGCTTTCCTACCCGTAGTGAGAGCCTCTCGGGTGAGACGGAGAGCGTCGTGTGAGTAGGCTCCGTGGATGGGTTCGGCGTTGTGCCTGGCTCCTTGCGACAAGCTATGAGAGAGAGCGTCAGAGCTAGGAGTAAAACGTTTAATGGTAGTGTCTTGAAGAACATATGGTTGGATCTTAGGGGGGTAGAGAGTCTTTTTGTCTAAGTGGTACAAAGGTAGAAAAAACATGCCACTTGTCGCACTGTGCCCTCGTACATTCCACCCGCTAATGCAATTTCTCAAGAATGATGTTTTTGATAACTTC
>NZ_CABUAN010000016.1 GCF_902489635.1 uncultured Porphyromonas sp.
GATTAGAAGTTAGAGATTAGAGATCCGATCACTCTGATAGCTCCGATGGTTCCGATAGCTAACAGCCAATAGCTAACAGCTAACAGCCAATCCATGGGCTGACACATTTTATATATAATGAGCCCCTCAGAAAAAGAAAGTACCTACTATTAGGTAGTATCTAGATCTGAGCACTCGGTCAGCTTTTGCTAACTTTGTGGCACATGAAATTGTCGGAGTTACATAATGGCGACCGGGCTCGTATCCTATCGGTCGGTGGGCATGGAGCCTTTCGCAAGCGTATCCTAGAGATGGGCTTCGTGCAGGGGCAGGTCGTGGAGGTGATCCAAGCGGCTCCGCTGAGGGATCCTATCTACTATCGACTGATGGACTACAACGTCTCGCTGCGTCGCAAAGAGGCGGGACTCATCACGGTAGAGCTCATCGACCAGTCGTCCCCTGTGGAGGAGCTGCCGCCGCTGGCACATGCGTTCGTACATAGAGGTGCGGGGTCATCACTTACAGAGAGTGCAGCCTCCGATCGTGTCGCCATCTCTCGCTCGATACGTGTCGCCCTCATAGGCAACCCGAATAGTGGCAAGACGACCCTCTTTAACCATGCCAGTGGGGCGCATGAGCGCGTCGGCAACTACAGCGGGGTGACCGTCGAGGCAAAGGAGGCACACTTCGACTATCAAGGCGTTCGCTACGAACTGATAGATCTCCCCGGCACCTATTCGCTATCGCCCTATTCGCCAGAAGAGCTTTACATACGTGACTATTTGACCAACGAGGAGACACGTCCCGATGTGGTCATCGATGTGCTCGACGCGACCAACCTAGAGCGTCAGCTATACCTAGCTGTGCAGGTACGCGAGATGGGCATCCCAATGGTTACGGCGCTCAACATGTGGGACGAGTTCGAGCAGAAGAAGAATCAGCTCGACATACAGCAACTCTCCCACCTTCTAGGTACCCCGATGGTACCGACCATCTGCCGCAAGGGTGTGGGTGTTTTTGAGCTTTTTGATAAGGTGCGTCAGCTCGTTGATGAAGATCTCTATGCCGATCGGCGCTTCCTGCAGATCAACTACGGGACAGACCTCGAGCAGAGCATAGCAACCCTGCAGACGAAGCTCACCGAGCATGCGACCTTCCCCGACCACCTGTCTCCGCGCTACTTAGCGGTCAAGCTCCTCGAGGACGACCCGCACACGCAGAGCTTTATCAAGCAGCAAGCAAAGGGTGAGTACCTCCTCACCGCCACAGCCTATGAGGAGGACAGACTGCGCAAGAACCACTTCAGCGAGGAGGATCTGGAGAACTATATCATCAATCAGCGGTACGGCTTCATAGCAGGCGCGCTCAGAGAGACCTACCGTCCGAACAAGCGGCGCATACGCACCATGACGGATCGTATAGACAACCTCCTCATACACCCCATCTGGGGCTATCCGATCTTTCTCGTCTTCCTCTTTATCATGTTTGAGGCGACTTTTGCCTTGGGAGCCTTCCCGATGGACTGGATCGAGGCGGGCGTAGATGCTTTTGGCGCTTGGATCCACGGGTTGATGTCGCCAGGGCCTCTACGTGACCTCCTGGTGACGGGCGTCATAGGCGGCGTGGGCGGTGTGCTCGTCTTCCTACCAAACATCCTCATCCTCTACCTCTTTATATCTATCATGGAGGACACGGGCTATATGGCTCGAGCCACCTTCCTGATGGATAAACTAATGCACCACATGGGACTGCACGGCAAGTCCTTCATCCCACTCATCATGGGCTTCGGGTGCAACGTCCCTGCCGTGATGGCATCCCGCACGATCGAGAGCCGGCAGAGCCGCATCATCACGGTGCTAGTCACCTCGCTGATGAGCTGTAGCGCTAGACTACCAGTTTACATCCTCATTGCGGGGACCTTCTTCCCACAGAGTGCTGGGCTGGTACTCTTCGGGCTGTACGCACTGGGTGTGCTACTGGCCTTCCTACTGGCGAAGCTTTTCCGCCGGGTACTCTTCAAGTCGGAGGATCTCCCCTTCGTCATGGAGCTACCTCCGTATCGTATCCCGATGGCGCGTGCCGTGGGCATACACATGTGGGACAAAGCGCGTGAGTACCTCCACAAGATGGGATCAGTGATCCTCGTGGCGTCGATTGTCATCTGGGCACTGGGCTACTATCCTCGTGAGGAGGTGATGTCTCGGGCTGATGAGCAGATAGCTCAGGTGCAGCAGCAGAGCACGCTCTCTGAGAGTGAGCGCAGTGAGCAGGTCGCCGAGATAGAGCGTCAAGCGTACATGGAGCAGCAAGAGGGCTCTTACCTAGCACGCATCGGGCAGACGGTGCAGCCGGTCCTAGCACCACTCGGCTTCGACTGGAAGCTCAGCGTGGCGCTTGTGGCTGGTCTACCGGCCAAAGAGGTGGTCGTCAGTTCCCTCAGCGTCATCTACACGGGCAATGAGACGGTAGACGAGGATAGCGAAGACTTTGCCGTGGGTAGCTCAGCACTCTCCCGACAGATGCGCCAAGAGAAAGATCCCGTCACGGGAGAGCCACTCTACACACCGCTGATAGCGATCTGCTTCCTCATCTTCGTGCTCATCTACATGCCTTGTGTTGCCACTGTGGTCGCTGTCTCAAAGGAGCTCAACAGTGCCTGGTGGGGACTCTTTGTGGTCGTCTACACCTGCGTGCTGGCCTGGATCGTTGCTTATCTGGCACGACTGATAGGGCTACTCATTATATAATAGGTGTCGCTATGGATCTGCAGACAGTCATCGTACTACTCATCATCGCTGTCACGCTGCTCTACATCATTCGTAGCGTGTGGCGACTGATACGCCGACCGCGAGGAGCCGCAGGCTGCGCCGGATGCTCTGCCTGCCACCATAGCAAGCCCGCTACGCCGAAGAAGTCTTCCAAGAGAGACTGCTGCGCTTAAGTCTGCACAGCATCTCGCAACTCTTCCTTCGGAGTCCTATTGAGGCTGTTGCATAAAGGCGAATCGCTGTGTTGCTTTCGGGGTTCGACTTCGGTCACTCCGATAGCTCTGCTCTCTAATCGCTATTCCCGTGAGGGAATACCGATTATGTCAAAAGAAATACCGATTATGTCAAGTCTTTTAAGGAAGAACTCGCTACATTATAGCTAACTTTGCACGGATACTCCCCAATGGCATCTTAGCCTTGCGATCTACTCTTTTCCTCTAAACCGACATCCCTGATCTCTCAATCTCAGCTACAACTCATGAAGCGACACACTATATATAGTATACTCCTGCTGCCCCTCCTCCTCTTATCACTCGTCAGCTGTGATAAGTTTGTATATGATCGAGGCGAGTGCCCTACGATACTGGTCTTCACACCCTATATGCAGACGCCCTGTATGTCTGACTCGGCTTACATAGGCAAGGCTGCAGATCTACACTTACTCATCAGTGACCCCTCATCAGGAGAGATCGTCGCTTATAAGCATCTAGAGTCTGTCGATCTGACTGCAGCCTCTAGGATAGAGGTCCCCGTATCGAACAAGGACAGTGAGACCTATCGCTACACCATCTGGGTGGGAGCTACCCCCCAGCACTACACCATGAGTGACCTGGCTCCAGCCTCAGGCAATAAGCATCCCGACTGCCGCCTAGCACTCCAGCTCACTGAGCAAGATAGACACGAGGGTCTACTGCCCGAGCCACTCTACTTTGCCACAGACACCTTCGTTTGCCCCGCTTCACCAGAGGGCTCAAGTATCAGAGTGCCTGTCGCGCCAAACCTCACGCGCTACAGCAACGACTTTGACATAAGCCTTACCGAGCTACCCAGCAAGATCATCTATCCGCTCCATATAGAGATCGAGGATAACAACGCTGCTTACGACTTCATGGGTCAGCTGACCAATCCTACGAAGCATGTCATCTACCAGGCGCCACTACCCAACGAGGGTACGACGCGCAGCACGCGTCTGAGCACGCTACGACTAGATGATCCTAAGACCCTTCCTCAGCTGAGCCTCGTGCGCTCCGATACGGGTGCTAAGATCTTTACCTATGATCTCAAGAAGCTGCTCGCTAAGAAGCCTGACTACCGCCCCGAGTGCCAGTTTGAGTACGGCGTAGAGATACGTCTCAAGACGCTTCCCGACAACACGCACTACGCTGTCGATATCTTTGTCGATGGCTGGAGGGTACACTCCTACGAGATAGAACTTTAAGCATTTCCCCCTAATCAACGCTGTCACATCACTATGAATAGACTACGACATACCAACATATATACGCTCCTCCTCATCTTGGGGGCACTCCTCACCAGCACCAGTTGCGTGCGGGACTACAACAGTCTTGAGGGAGAGGATGAGACAGGTTATGTATCGATTCAGTTTGACTTACTTCATGCCCTGCACTCCAACGGTCTCAGAGGAAACTCGATGGAGGAGCTAGACAACAAGCTCCAGGAGCTCCGTATGATCGTCTTCCCTGAGGGTGAGAATGCCTCGGTTATCAATCTCCTAGCGACCAACCAGCAACGAGAAAATAAGCGCATTATCTTCAAGCTTAGCAAGCTACAGAAGTATGACTTCTACTTCATCGCCAATGAGTCTGCTTCAGGACAGAAAGGCTCTGACCTGGCATTTCTCGACAATCAGGAGGTGATACTGCGGAGTCAGCTCGAAGAGATGAAGACGGTAAAAGCTCCCAACATTGTCTCCGAAAAGGAGTTGACCGGTGTCGGCACTTCGATTATGATGACGGCACTGTATAAAGGGGTGCTCATCTCGGAGTCTCTGCAAGGAGCGGGCACTCAGAGCTCTCCCTATATTGTTGACCTGACTAAGTTCAATGAAGTCCAGCGCCCCAATCTTACCGCCACAAATAGAGCTCCTGCCGAGCTGATGCGCTCCCTAGCCAAAGTGGAGCTAACACTCAAGGGGATCGTAGCTATCCGCACTAAGCCAGGCTCCACAGCCAGCAACCCTCAGTACAACTACTCTTGGGTACTTCCATACGGCTACAAAGAAAGTTCGAAGCTCCTCATCGAGATCCTCAATATGCCGAAGAGCTACACGCTCTTCCCGAGCAATCGGCTGACTGATATAGCGACGGTGGGTACACAGCCTCCTTATCAGTTTAGCTTTAATGGAGATCCCAATCCAGATTATATCGTTCCACCTACTATGACAGGCCCCTCTATCGGAGGTATCTATATGGGCGACTACAAGATCACGCTCTATCTACCCGAGTATCTAGCCTCTTCACAACTCGCAGAGGCGCAGAGACCCGCCATCAAGATCACCTATCAGGTGGCAGGCTCCGACGATAAGCTGAGCAAGATCTACCCCATTCAAAACGGCACACCTGCTTCTACCGACTACGAGACGGTGCTGGCTGGGTTGACTGATCGACCCGACTGGAACGTCTACCGCAATCGCTTCTACCAGATTCAGGTCAATATAATGGGCAAGCAGTTCTAAGTCGCCCATATCTCTAACACCTATGTTCGCTTGTACTATGATTATGAATACCCCTTCACCACATATTACGCTCAGTGCCGTAGCTAGACGCTTTAGTCTAGTCTGGCTGATGCTCCTCTTGGGTACGCTCTCCATCTTTGCGCAGAGTGCCTCCGACTTTTCCGTTACGGTGGTCTCGACTCCGTCTACCTGCGTACAAAATGGTCAGGTCGAGATAAAAGTAAGCAAAGTCCCTGGGGCTCCTACCAACTATACTTACAAAGCTTACTACGATCTCCTCAATTCTAAGGGAACCTCGGTTACGACACCTCAAGGCTATGTTGCAAACAATGTCATCACGAACCTCTATCCAGGCACCTATACGGCTCTCGTACGGATCGAGGTACAGGAGACAGGCCTTAAGATAGATTTGCCATCTAAAAAGACTACAGTCACCTCCACTTACAAGAATCCAACCATCAAGGTTCGTGAGGTGCGTAAGTCTCTTAACAACTATCGCCCCAATGGTAGTAGTACGCCCGTTCCTACCGGCATCCTCTCCGTCACGGTGCTGGATGGCAATGGCCCCTATACGCTCACGATCGAAGCGGCACCGACAGCTTATAAGGGAAAGAAGGAGTTCTCCTTGGAGAAGGGTAAGGAGCTCTTCTTCTACGAGGTGCCCTCAGGGCAGTATCGCCTCAAGGTCACTGATGCTTGTGGAGTCGCTCCTGTTCAGACATTTGAGATGACGAACGTTCGTAGAGATCTGCCCAACGCCAACATAAGTTATTATAATATGCCATTTAGGAAATGGCTCACTATGACATCCGATATGCGTATGCGTCAGTGCGGATGGTTGAGACTTAACTATGAGAGTACGGAGAGTGATACGAATGAGCCTGACTTAAGGCCTTATTTTGATCATAAAGATACCTTGGCACGTTACTATGAATATGCTTGGCAGACTTGGTCTGATTGGAAAGCTAGTAAGCCGAGAGTGTATCATGAGTTCCAAAAGACAGCACCTTTTGGTGCCACTAATTATGGCTCTGACGAAAATGCTATTTACTATAAGCTTCCCGATGGAGTGACCTATAAGATGATGGGTCAACAATCTAGTTTATATCATCCTCTAGCATTCATCCGTGTCAAGGGTTCTTCAGAGGAGTTGCCCAGAGGTTATTCTGCGGAGAATTATAGATGGTATGATGTTGACGTTGATTATGAAAGAGTTTCAGATCCTTGTAGTCCTACTTATGTACTTCAAGTAAAACCTCGTGGGGATCATGATAGACTCTCATGTCTCCCCATCACCGTTCGTGTAGTCTCTAAGACAAATCCTAATGATAAGCAGGAGCTCACGCTGACCGAAGATGTTTCTTCCTATACCGATTTTCCTAAACCGCTAAAGTATAGCGAGAACTATACATTGACTACGATCGCTGGCAATGGACAGACCAAAACCGAAACAATAGAGGCCATAACATGGCGGTATGGATTTTCCATCTCTACTAGTGACGATCATTGTATGGGTATAAAAAAGTATGCATCCCTCATAAGGAGACTCCCTTCTACTACTTCGCTTGCTGGATATAAAATACGGTTCGTGTCGGCACCAGCAGATTTTACACCAGAAGAGGGAGCCTTAGCCGTCGGGGAGGAGTACACAATACCTAAAAACATGACGAGTAGTTATGTTTATCCATTCTCACCCAAAGCGAAAATAAATAGTGGTATCTACTACTATCTACCCGTAGGTGAGTACCGCTTTGAGCTTACGGATCCTTGTGGTACTAAGTACGATGTTAGACTGACTATAGGTTCGAATAAAGTACCACGCTATGCTGGAGATATAAGTCGCTTTGCCCCTCGCACTGTCAAAGAGGAGTGTGGTCGTGTACGTATCTATCCATTTGCAGGTGGATCGGAGGGGATACTTACTTGCGATGGAGTTTCTGCGCAACCTTACTTTAAGATAACAAAACTCCCAAAGGGCGTTTCATATAGTGATATTAGATCCAATATTTCAGATGATTATGCTGAGTGGCGTAACTACAAGACATTTACCTCTTCCTATAGTAATATAGCTGATTCGAAGTCGATCTATATAGACTTCCCTGCTACGGATGGAAGTGTAGATATCAAATTGTACTATGAAAAGTATTCTTCAGCACCTTGTCTACCAGCGACACAGCTGTCGCTAGAAAATCCTCCTCTGACTTTTGATCGAGACTCTTATATTGGTTATAGCTGTCCGTCTGGCACTTCGGGCTTGTTGCATATCGTCCCAGTAAACTGCGTAGGAAATGCGACCATCGAGATCTACGATACTGAGACCGGAGAGCTGAAGTATAGCTATACTAACGTGGATAAGACTGCGGGAATCACTCAAGAGCTCAAAGGTACTGCCGAGAATCCTGTCCCATCAAGTTACCGCATTAAGATTACCGATCAGCAGTGTGACAACACCTCAGAAGAGGTTATCGCCATATACTCTCTGGCATCGCCATCAGCCATACGCTCTAAAGAGCAGCAGCGTAAGTTCTGCGTTGGCGATCGGATACAGTTAGAGGTCATCAACTTAGGCGATAAAGTTTACACGTGGACCTTGCCTAATGGTGAGCAGAGGACTGGCCGTAAGCTCGTCATAGATCAAGCTGAGCTAGGGCATACTGGTACGTATACAGTCTCGGTATCAGCGGTCAAGTGTGATGGGGCTGAGACTAAAATCACTCTTACCACCGAGATCTCTGTCTCTCCTCGCGAGCTGTGGTGGAGACAAGAGGCTGAGGATCAGAACTGGAACAATCCTAACAACTGGTCTCAAGCTGATGGCACAGTCATCCAGGCTGTTCCCACCTCCTGTACTGATGTTCATATCCCAGCACAGGTAGACAAGGGTTACCCCGACCTATCAGCACAGGGCACTGATAGAGATGTCTTTGGTGATCCAGTATGTGGTGATATCTACTTCCACTATGGAGCGCAGCTAGGTAGTCCTCAGTTACTTACTTATGAGCGAGCTTTCGTCGATTACAACTTTGGTAAGATGAGTAATGGTGGCACTGTCGTAGCGCATCAACAAACTGGTCATACGACTGCCGATAGTAAGCTCCTAGATCGTGATCGCTGGTACATGATAGCTACCCCGCTAAATAATATGGTCTCAGGAGACTTCTCTCTAGCAGGCTACCCGAAGACCTATCAGCGTTACTTTGTTGCATCACAGAGTCCTAGTAGTGCTACGGACGTAGCTTTTACACAGCCCTTTAATACTATGACGCAGACCTTTGCTCCCACAGCATATTACCACGGATTCGCACTCAAGGTGGCTGGCTGGGAGTCTGGACGTAAGGGCTATGATGATCATAAGTATCTGAATCAGATCGAGGGTATCATACGCATCCCCTTCTTTGCAGATGCTAGTCGTGCTGCAGCTTATCCGCTGCACAGCTACGATGAGGCTGCGGGGGTTAGCACCTTCCGATATTACAATGAGGAGACGCTTGCTCCACTAGCTTATACAGAGCAGGCCAATCGAGGCAAGGGAGTCTATCCCTACCGCTTCGTATATGAGCGCTACAACGCGGCGAAGCCTACATCCAGCCAGATCGCCACGATTACGGATGGTGGCGTGACGATGCAGGGATATGCGTTGCCAATCAGTGGCGTTGCTGCTGGATCCTACTTTATGGTAGGTAATCCCTTTATGACGCCAGTAGACTTTGACAAGCTTTGGGAGTTCAATAAGGATGTCATCTATCCTTACTACTACGTATTTGAGGGTAATCAGTGGCGGGTCTATAGCCTCGAGGCTTCTATCGCCTCGACCCGCGGTAAGATCATAGCTCCACTGCAGGCCGTCTTACTACGCAGTAAGTCTGGTAGCTCGTCACAGCTACGCTTCCCCACTTCAGGAGACAAGTCCGTACTACTCGCTTCATGGAGTTTTACTAGTGGAGATCTAGTCTCCGTACAGAGTGCAGAGATGCCTCACAAGAGTACCACGCTGCCTATACATCTCCAGATGGGACATGGTAGCGATGCGCCACTAGCCTCAGCCTATGTCATGTGGGATGCCGAGGGCGACAATGTCCCAGCACTAGGCAATAATGAGTATAGTGAGTCTCCTCTTGTGTACGTTGTCGACGCAGACTGCGGTGAGGGTGAGATGGTCCTCTATCCCAAGAGAGAGACCGGGCGACTAGATGTCGGTGTACGCGCTAGTTACGCATCTGAGATGGTGCTAGACTTCAGTGACATGGATAGGAGTCTCTACGAGTATATGACACTGACCGACCGCAAGAGTGGTCGCGAGCAAGACCTCTTGCGTCAGCCTCAGTACCGCTTCGTGCACGAGCTGGGCGTCGCCGATCCTCGCTTCAGCTTGCAGCTCAAGCGCTATGGCGTACCCACGGCTGTAGAGGAGCCTGCTCATGCAGTTGTCACGCCAGAGATCTCTATCCACGCGGTCGAGGAGAGCTGTATAGTCCAGGCCAATCAGCCTATTGCGCTCATCGAGGTGTACGATCTCTCAGGGCAGCAAGTCTACCGCTATGCCTCAGAGGCCAATGCGCAGACCCTCGAGCATGCGATCTCACTACGTGAGTTGCCGCGCTCTATGGTGGTCAAGGTCTATCTAGAGAATGGATTTATGGATATCCGTAAAGTCCAGTTCTAGCCGACTGAGACCTCAATAGGTGCCAGTCTCAATCGATTTCATTACGCTCCGATAGCAGTTATAGAGCTAGAAAAGTCTATGGATCTACAGGCCATCGTCGTACTCCTCATACTGCTTGTCGCGCTACTCTACATCGTCCGTAGCGTGTGGCGACTGATACGCCGACCGCGAGGAGCCTCAGGCTGTGCCGGTTGCTCTGCCTGCGATCACAAGCCGAGAGCGAAGTCGAGAGACTAGCAGAGAGTGCTACAAATAGTGCTGTCAAGGTGGAAGGTATAGGATTATAGTCGTAACTTTGACCTCGCGATGTAATCAGACAGCCTAGCAGGTCAACTACTAGACTGAGCACTAGTAGTATAAGCAGTGACTAAGCAACGAAGAAAGATAGGTTTGCGGGGTAGCTCTCCTGCGCTGACGATCGTACTCCTCTTTGGGGTAATCAGCATGCTGGGAGATCTCGTGCATGAGTCCGCTCGCAGTGTCAACGGGCAGTACCTCAGCTTGGTAGGGCTCTCGGCGACACAGGTGGGGCTAGTCTTCGGGCTGGGTGAATTCCTAGGCTATGCGCTGCGCCTGCTCTCAGGTGCCTGGCTGGACAAGAGCAAGCGCTACTGGCTCTTCCTCTTTGTGGGCTATGGGGTGCATCTGGTGATTCCGTTGATGGGCTTGACCACCTCGTGGGGGTGGCTCTACACCTTTATCCTACTCGAACGAATAGGCAAAGCTTTACGCAGCCCAGCTAAAGACACGATCCTCTCAGCCGTCGCAGAGAATCAGATCGGCTTGGGATACGCCTTCGGCATTCAGGAGGCCCTGGATCAGTTGGGCGCATTCTTGGGACCTTTGATCTTTACGGTACTCTTCTACTTCGTGGGGAGTAGTGGCCTAGAGGTCTTTCAGTTAGGCTACCAGCTACTAGTCATCCCCTTTATCATCTTGATGGTGGTCCTCGTCTTGGTGCATCGTAAGTTCGTACGAGAGGCACTCACCCCGCAGGTAGACACCTCCCAGAAGCCTCCTCGCCTACAACCGATCTTTTGGATCTACTCGGCATTTACCTTTTTCGTTGCCTTCGGACTGATCAACTTCAGCTTGATAGGCTATCATCTTAAGACGCAGCAGATCGTCTCTGATGGGATGGTGCCGATCCTCTACGCTGTCGCTATGGCGGTGGATGCCCTCGTCGCGATCTTCATCGGAAAGGGGTACGATCGCCTGAAGCGCCAGCTGGGACACAAGACGGGCGGCGTGCTGATCCTGCTCATTGTTCCAGTCTTGACAGCCTTTGTGCCACTGCTGACCCTGTCTCACTCTGTGGGGATGCTTTGGGCTGGCATGGCACTGATGGGGGGCGTGCTGGGCGCGCACGAGACGGTCATGAGGTCTGCCATTGCCGACATCACACCATTCGGCAAGCGTGGCATAGGGTTCGGCATCTTTAACACGATCTACGGTCTGTCGTTACTCTTCGGCTCCTTCCTCATGGGGTGGCTCTACGACCTAGAGCAACAGCCGATCATCATCGCTATGACGATCGGCTCTGAGGGTGTAGCGATCGCTCTATACGTCGTCCTCTACAAGCGGATCCGGAGGGAGCGCCTCAGCAACTAGTCACGTCTCCCCCGTTGGGCGGAATTTGTCTACGCAGCGATGATTGGAGAAAACAAGGAAAAAGCGTACTTTAGCCATCGAGAAGCGAGCTAATACGCTTCTCCCACTACACTATGCAACAGACCTCCTCCACAACCTACCAAGGCAACGATCGAGTCCTCTTCGGATTTATCTTTGGCTTGCTCTCTTTCTGGCTCTTTGCCATGACGCTCCTCAATATCCATGTGGATATGAATAAGGAGCTGGGACTCTCTATCTCGACGCTCAGCTTTGCGGTGTCTGTCACCTCGCTGGTGAGCGGCCTCTTTATCGTCGTCTTCGGAGGCTTGGCCGACCGCTTCGGACGCGTCAAGCTCATTCGCTGGGGCTTTTACGCAGCTATCCTGGGGGCTTTGTGCATTGCGCTGACACCCGCTCAGAGCGCCCTGACAGCACCAATCCTTATCGTAGGTAGAGCCTTGCAAGGCGTCTCGGGAGCCTGCATCATGCCCGCTTCGCTAGCCCTCCTCGGTGTCTACTGGAGTGGCAAGGGGCGACAGCGCGCAGTCAGTCTCTGGAGTATGGGTACATGGGGTGGCTCTAGCTTTGCAGCCCTCTTCGGAGGCTTTATGATCAGCACTTTGGGGTGGCGAGCTATCTTCTACGTTTGCGCCTTATTTGCGATAATAGGGCTGCTGCTCATCAAGGGGCTCCCCGAGAGTCGTGCCGAGCAGCAACAAGCTAAGCGATTTGACATCTTCGGCTTTGTCACCTTCTTTGTGGGTATCTTGTCGCTACAGCTTTTCATCGCCAATGCGCCCGTCTGGGGCTGGCTCAGTCTTTACTCGCTATCCAGTATAGCTATTTCGGTCATTGCTATAGTGATCTTTATCAAGGTCGAGCAGGGACAAGCGGGAGCCTTTATGAACTTTGCCCTCTTTCGCAATAAGACCTTCACGGGAGCAACCATCTCAAACCTGATCCTCAATGCCACTGCGGGCGTACTCGTCGTGTCGCTCAGCGTACTACAGCAGGGCGGTCGCATCGATCCCGCCACGGCGGGCTACCTGACCATCGGCTATGGGGTCTCCATCCTGCTCTTTATCCGTGTGGGGGAGAAGCTCCTCCAGCGCTTTGGGCCTCGCAAGCCGATGATCTGGGGCTGTATGCTGATCATCGTCTCAGTCATTCTGATGTCGCAGACGCAGCTCATGACGGGCGTCTATATGATCCTGACGGGTGTGGCTTACGTCCTCTTTGGTACTGGGCTAGCCTTCTATGCGACACCCTCGACCGATGCGGCACTCTCGAGCCTACCACGAGACCTCTCGGGACAAGGCTCCGGCATCTACAAGATGGCTTCGTCCCTTGGTGCAGCCTTCGGACTGGCCATATCACAGGCTATCTACAATGGCATCCAAGTGTCGGGAGAGCCGATCGAACTTCTAGGCAATCTGATCAACTTCGTGGGGCAGCAGGGCAACCTCAACTTCCGTCACGCAGCGATGGTGACCATGTACTTCAACATTGCCCTGCTCCTCCTCGCTATCCTCTCCATAGCTCTGACAATACCCAAGCAGAAGAAGCAGGCTGAGGCATAGACACAACTAATATATAGACACACACGACTATGAAATCTAAGATAAGTGAAGCCATCTGCCGAGATATGGAGCAGTGGTTCGAGAGCTTTCATCAAGCTCCTGAGACAGCTATGCAAGAGTACGACACCTCCCGCATCATCGCCGAGAGGCTACGCGACTTTGGCTACGAAGTGACGGAGGGTATCGGTAAGCTCGGTATCGTGGCTACGATGCAGCGTGGTGAGGGAACGCGCTCCCTAGGCATCCGCGCAGAGTTTGACGCACTAGCTATACAGGAGGAAAACGACCTGCCTTACCGCAGTCGCATCCCAGGGCATGCCCACCTCTGCGGGCACGATGGACATACGACGATGCTCCTCGGAGCTGCCAAGCAATTGGCCGAGAGTGGTCACTTCAATGGCAAGCTCACGCTCATCTTCCAGCCTGGCGAGGAGACGATGCAGGGAGGTGCTGCAATGGTCGCCGATGGGCTCTTCGAGCGCTTTCCCGTGGACGCTGTCTATGCGATGCACAACCTGCCTGGACTGCCTCTGGGCACGCTACACTTCTGCTCAGGCGAGATGATGTCTGCCGTGGATAACTGGGAGATCAAGCTCATGGGGCGTGGCTCTCATGGCTCTATGCCTGAGCTTAGCATCGACCCCGTCGTCGCAGGAGCCTCGCTCGTCTTAGCTCTGCAGAGCATCGTCTCACGCAACGTTTCCCCTTGGCATCACAGCGTGGTGACTATCGGAGCTTTTCTCGCAGGGGATACGGGGAATACTATCCCCGACAGCGCTACCCTCAGACTCTCTATCCGCAATATGGAGCCAGAGACGCGCGTCCAGGTGCTGGAGCGCATCCGCACGATCACGCAGCACCAAGCCGAGAGCTATGGCTGTGCCTATGAGATCACCGAGGGGCAGCCTGGAGCTGTCCTGATCAATAGCGAGGAGGAGACGCGCTATGCTGCCGAGGTGGCGCGCAAGACCTTTGGCGAGGAGCGGGTCGTCTACCCCAGCGCACGCTATATGAGTAGCGAGGACTTTGCCTTCATGCTGCAGAAGCAGCGGGGCTGCTACCTAATGATAGGTAATGGCGAGACCCCGATGGTACACAATCCTAAGTTTATCTTCAACAAGCAACTGCTCCCGATCGGCGCCTCCTATTGGGTTGCGCTAGCTGAGGACTACCTCCGCTAGTGGCTCACAGCTCTACGTGGTAATTTCGTACCTTTGCGCCTGTTATGACCGAGAGAGTAGAGCAAGAAAACAAGCGGGTCTATATCGAGACCTATGGCTGTCAGATGAATGTGGCTGACAGCGAGATCATAGCTGCGCAGATGCAACTGGCGGGCTATCAGCTCACCGATCAGATCGATGAGGCGGACGCCGTGCTCATCAATACCTGCTCGGTGCGCGACAATGCGGAGCAGCGTATCATACGTCGTCTGGACAATCTCAATGGTCAGCGCAGACGCTCGGGGCATCCGCAGATCGTCGGTGTGCTGGGATGTATGGCAGAGCGTGTGCAGGAGACGCTCATACAGGATCATGGCGTGGATCTGGTGGCAGGTCCTGATGCTTACACCGATCTGCCGCACCTGATTGCTGCGGCTGAGGCGGGTGAGCCGGCTATTAGCATTGAGCTGTCGAAGAGTGAGACCTACAGCGATGTGATCCCAGTGCGTCTCCCTGGCTTGCATATCAGTGGCTTTGTCTCGATCATGCGTGGGTGTAACAACTTCTGCACCTACTGCATCGTCCCCTACACACGAGGTCGTGAGCGTAGCCGTGATCCCGAGAGTATCATCCGAGAGGTGCAGCGTATGGCGCAAGAGGGCTACCGTGAGGTGACTCTCCTAGGGCAAAATGTCAACTCCTACTGCTGGCAGTCTGAGACGGGCACTGGCTACACTTTCGCCGATCTGCTACGAGAGGTCGCTGAGGCGGTGCCGACGATGCGCATTCGCTTTACCTCGCCTCACCCCAAGGATATGAAGGACGAGACGCTTGAGGTGATGAGCCGTTACCATAATATCTGTAGTCATATCCACTTCCCTCTGCAGAGTGGTAGTAATCGTATCCTAGAGCGCATGCGTCGTCGCTATACGCGTGAGTGGTACCTAGAGCGTGTGGAGCGCATCCGCGACTATATGCCCGACTGCGGGCTGAGTACCGATGTCTTCTGTGGCTTCTCGGGTGAGACGGAGGAGGACTTTCAGGAGACGCTGGAGGTGATGAGGCTGGCACGGCTGGATAGTGCCTTCATGTTTAAGTACTCGGAGCGTCCCGGCACCTACGCCTCGCGTCATCTCGTCGATGATGTCCCCGAGGAGGTCAAGGTGGAGCGGCTCAATCGTATGATTGCCCTGCAAAACGAGCTGAGCCTCGAGAGTAATGAGCGTGATGTGGGCAAGAGCTTTGAGGTACTCATCGAGGGTTATAGCAAGCGCTCGCGCGATGACTTCTTCGGGCGTACCCAACAAAACAAGGTAATCGTCTTCCCCAAGGGACATAACCAGATCGGCAAGCTAGTGACCGTGCGTGTGGAGCGTGTTACCTCGGCAACGATGATCGGTAGCGAGGTCGAAGGGTAGGGGACAACCTGGAGAGACATCCCAACAAGCAGGTATCAGCGGGGAAGTTTGCCATTCACCTTCGCTCTTTATGAAGAAAAAAACACCATTCCAATACCTAGAAGTAGGTATTCTCAGAAGTTTGTTGTATCTTTGCACTACCAAAGCATGAGAGACGTCCTATTTGGTGTCCCAAGGCGGTGGTAACATCATAGATAATCTTAATACGCAACTTAAAAACCAATAGAATTATGGCACACGTAATCACTGACAGCTGTGTAGCTTGTGGCACTTGTATCGATGAGTGCCCCGTAGGCGCAATCTCTGAGGGCGATATCTACTCTATCGACGCTGATACTTGCATCGATTGCGGCGCATGCGCTGCTGCTTGCCCTGCAGGTGCTATCGAGGGTTAAGACCTACACGGAGATGCTAGCCTTAGAGCTGTGCTCTCTCCGCTCCCTCTAGCTAGGGACCGTCACACTCGGTCGCTACACTCTTAACTAGACAGAAAGCCGTCCCCCATCTGAGTGCTATGCACTTGGGTGGGGGACGGTCTCGTTTGAGGGTTGATACATTACAATAATTTAGAGCTGGCTACATATCGACACGGTGCTCTGTCGGGGAAAAGTGATTTCCACGTGGATATTTCGAAATTCCCACGTGGAGAATTTTTATTTCCCAGGTAGGAAATAAAAAATTCCTCGGAGGAATGAAATGAAACTTCGGAAGAAATGAATGACGCCCACGTGGAAAATAAAAAATATCCACGTGGAGATTTGAGATTTTCCACGTGGATATTCGAGAAAGGAGGGAATCGGACGAATTTCCCCGTAAAGATATGTAAATAGAGATTAGAGGCTAGAGATTAGAGGACGGGTCTGACACATTTTATATATAGTGAGCTCATCTATTCCTCGCTTTGTCGCTAATGTGTAGCTTCTGAAAGAGCAATTATAATGCGTCAGCCCTGCGGTCTCGTTTGAGGTGTTGTCGCATATTAGTATCTTTGCATAAGATAAGAAGGGTAGGCACCTGGCGGGAGCTTGCTGCGTAAGTCAGCGATTGCCGACGCGGAGGAGCTACTCTTCGAATAGATACACACGACATCATGAATGCTAGCGACTACCCGATACTCTCGCAGATCGATACACCTCATCAGTTACGTCAGCTACCTCTCTCGCAGCTCCCAGAGCTGTGCCGTGAGTTGCGCCGCTATGAGCTAGAGGTGCTCTCGCATGTGCCGGGGCACCTGGGCTCTAGTCTAGGTGCGGTAGAGCTCACGGTGGCTCTACACTACGTCTGTCGCACCCCCTACGATCGTATCGTCTGGGATGTGGGGCATCAAGCTTATGGGCACAAGATCTTGACAGGTCGACGCGATCGCTTTGAGACGCTACGACAGTGGGGCGGGCTCTCGGGCTTTCCACTACCGAGCGAGAGTGAGTACGACACATTCCCGGCGGGGCATGCCTCGAACTCAATCTCCGCAGCGCTGGGTATGGCGATCGCCGCTAAACTCAAGCAGGAGGAGCGTCACGTCGTAGCTGTCATCGGCGATGGGTCGATGACGGGCGGGCTAGCCTTCGAGGGGCTAAACAATGTGAGCTCTTATCCCAACGATCTGCTTGTGGTGGTCAATGACAATAACATGTCGATCGATGCCAATGTGGGTGGGCTCAACAAGTATCTTGTCGATCTCAACACCAGCCATGCCTACAATACGATCCGCTACGACCTCTACCGAGGCTTGCGACAGATGAATCTGATGAACGATCGTCGCAAGAAAAACATCCAGCGGATCAACAATAGTGTCAAGTCTCTCTTGACGCAAAATCACTCCTCCTTCTTTGACGGCCTAGGGATTCGTTACTTTGGTCCCGTCGATGGACATGACGTAGAGCATCTCGTGGAGACGCTACGACGTATTCTCCCGATGCGAGGACCGAAGATCCTACACCTCAGGACGATCAAGGGCAAAGGGTATAAACCGGCTGAGGAGAATGCGACCGTATGGCACGCTCCTGGGTGCTTTGACGTGAAGACGGGAGAGCGCATCAAGAGCGAGCGAGGCGCGCATCCACCGAAGTTTCAAGAGGTCTTTGGAACGACGGTCACCGAGCTGGCTGCCGAGGACAAGCGGATCGTTGGGATCACGCCAGCGATGCCGTCGGGCAGTTCGCTGAATGTGATGATGCAAGCTTTCCCTGAGCGAAGCTATGATGTGGGCATTGCGGAGGCGCATGCGGTCACCTTTAGCGCAGGAATGGCGCGTGAGGGGATGATCCCGTTTTGTGTCATCTACTCTTCCTTCCTACAGCGTGCTTACGATCAGCTGATACACGACGTTGCCCTGCCTGGCTACCACGTAGTTCTTTGCATTGACCGTGCGGGCTTGGTCGGTCAGGACGGAGCGACCCATCAGGGAGCCTTCGACCTAGCTTATCTCTGTACCATCCCGAATATGACGGTGGCAGCTCCGATGAATGAGCACTACCTGCGTCATCTGATGCGTACCGCTTACGAGGGGCAGGAGGGCCCTATGGCTATCCGCTACCCGCGTGGTGAGGGGTCGCTAGTTGACTGGAACTGTCCTGCGGAGCTTCTACAGATAGGCAAGGGACGTGCACTGCACGAGGGCGGACGTATCGCTCTGCTCTCTATCGGCACCATCGGTGTGACCGCCGAGGAGGTGCGTGAGCGTCTGCTCGCTGAGGGTGTCGAGGTAGCGCACTATGACTTGATCTTTGCGAAGCCTCTAGACGAAGAGCTGATCACGACTGCTCTAGAGCGTTACGACTGCATTGCCACGCTTGAGGAGGGTACGCTCATCGGTGGGGTAGGCGAGCGGATCGCTGCCCTGGCGCAGCGTCAGGGCTTCCGAGGACGGATGATACACTTTGGTCTGCCCGACACGTTTATCGAGCAAGGCACTGTCGCTGAGCAACGTCGCTACTGCGGCATCGATGCCGACACAATATATAATAGAATCAAAGCTGAGCTATGCGAATAGTTATTGCTGGTGCTGGCGAGGTGGGCACTCACCTTGCTTATAAGCTATCGGGCGAAGAGCAGCAGTCCACGACACTCATTGACTCTGACAAGGAGCTGCTGCGTCGTGTACAGCGCAAGTTTGACGCCTACACGATCGTGGGCGACCCGACGAAGCTGGAGGATCTGCAGCTGACGGAGGTGCATGACTGCGATCTCTTTGTGAGCGTGATGCCCGGCGAGGCGGAAAATCTACTCGCCTGTATGCTCGCGGCGCAACTTGGTGCCAAGCGAACCATAGCTCGTATCAATAATCACCGCTACCTGGCGGATCACTATCGTCGCTTCTTCGGGAGTCTCGGTGTGGATCAGCTAATTTACCCAGAGGAGCTGGCCGCTGAGGAGATAGCCAACAGCTTCAAGCATCCCTGGGCGAGAGTCTATGTGGAGCTACTCAACGGGGCTTTCGTCCTCGTGGGTGTCAAGGTGCGTAAGGGTAGCATCCTCGTGGGGCGCCCGCTGAGCTGGACGAAGGGGCTGGACGACAAAGCCTTTCACGTGGTCTCTATCAAGCGTGGCGAAGAGACGCTCATACCTGATGGTCAGACGATTATAGAGCATGGCGACGTTGTCTTCTTCACCTGTCTCAACAAGGACATAGACCTCGTCCGTCAGTACTGCGACAAGGATCAGCGTCCTGTGAAGCGAGTGGTCATCCTCGGGGGGAGCCTCATCGCGCTTCGCACCGTCTCCAAAGCACCGAGCAATATCGACTTCTACCTCATCGAGCGTGATCTAGAGCGCATCAAGGAGATCGAAGACGAGATCCCCTCTAATGTCAAGCTCTACGATGGCGATGGGCGTGACCTTAACCTCATCTCCGAGATAGGACTGGACGAGGAGAGCATCTTTGTGGCACTAACGGAGAACTCGGAGACAAACATCCTCGCTTGTCTCGCTGCTAAGCGCTTTCAGGTGGCTAAGACGATTGCAAAAGAGGAGAACATCGACTACATCCCCCTGGCTGAGAAGCTCGACATCGGCACGATCATCAATAAGAAGGTGATCGCTGCGGGCAACATCTTTCACGCACTCCTCGGCTCCGACACGAAGACTGTCAAGTCGCTCACCATCGCTCACACCGATGTGGCGGAGCTACAGGCTAAGAGTGGATCTACCATTACAGAGCGTCCGGTCAAAGAGCTGGACCTCCCGAAGGGTATCACCCTCGGTGGTCTCGTACGCAATGGCGTGCCGATGCTGATCGATGGTGATATGGAGATACAGCCCTACGACAGCGTCGTGGTCTTCTGTACCAATACGCCTATGGAGCAGCTCTCTAAGCTCTTTGACTAAAGCCCCACCGCTATCTAGTTTTACTATTCCTATTTTGACTCCATCAAGCATGAGACGTATCAATCTACCCTTCGTCGGGAGCATCGTGGGGGGTATCTGTCTGATCGAGTGTATCTTCCTCCTCCTCAGTGTCGTCGTATCGCTCCTCATGCGAGACTACACTGTGGTGCCACTCTTGGTCACGCTAGGCATATCCCTGCTGGTAGGCATAGTGCTACTCCTCTGTGGACGGCTGAAGCATAGCGACAAGCTCGGGCGTCGTGAGGCTATGCTCGCCGTGTCGATGACGTGGCTGGTGGTGGCACTGATCGGTATGATTCCCTTCCTCGTGGGAGGCTATCTGCCACGCTTTAGTAATGCGCTCTTTGAGTCGGTCTCAGGCTTTACCACTACGGGTGCCTCGACCTTTACCTCTGTGGAGCATCTTCCCAAGGGGATCCTCTTCTGGCGCTCTATCATGCAGTGGCAGGGCGGTATCGGGGTCGTCGTTTTCTCTCTGGCATTGAGTCCTGTGCTGGGCAAAGACATCGGACTACTTTACCGGGCTGAGGTGACGGGCGTGGATCATGACCGATTCATGCCTCGTATTAAGGAGGTCGCCACACGACTGGCGGCTGTCTACAGTCTCCTGACGGTGGTGCTCATCGTGTTACTACGGCTTACACCGATACCTTTGTTCGATGCTACTTGTATGGCTTTCACCTGTCTCTCGACAGGTGGCTTCTCGATCTATGATCAGCCCTTTGAGGTAATCAATAGTCCGTACTTTGAGACGATCCTGATGATCTTTATGGTGATCGGTAGCCTTAACATGACACTCATCTACTTTGCCTTCAAGGGGCAGGTCAAGCAACTCTTCCGAGACGAGCAGACCCGCTGGTTCCTCGGCATCATCTTCGTCACAGCCTCTCTCGTCGCCCTGCACCTTGTCCTCAACAGCATACAGCCTCACCTGGGGAAAGCACTGCGAGACGCCTTCTTTCAGATCATCTCGCTCATCTCCACCACGGGATATATCTATGCTGACTACGCTAGCTGGGGCCCCTTCTTTATGCTGTGCGGACTCTTCGTCATGCTCATCTGTGGTTGCGCGGGGTCCACGGCGGGCGGTCTCAAGGTGATCCGCTTCGTCATCATGTCCAAGACACTCCCCAAGGAAATCGCCCACCGCGTCTCTCCAAACCTTGTGGCACCACTACGGATCAATGGCAAGAGCGTCCCCGAAGAAGCGGTTTATAAGGTGATGGGCTTCTTCTTTGGTTACATCGCGCTCATCTTCTTAGGCACCTTCTGTCTCACCTTCACGGGCAACGACTTTATCTCTGCCAGCACTGCCTCTGTATCGGCCATCGGCAACATAGGACCAGCCTTTGGCGACTATGTCTTCAACTTTTCGAGTGCTTCTTCTTTTGACCTGATTGTGCTGAGCTTCCTCATGCTGGCGGGTCGTCTAGAGCTTTTCACCGTGCTGAGTCTCTTCGCGCCTGCTTTCTGGCGCCACTAGTCTCTTCGCTAGCGTGGTGCAAGACGGTAGAGTACGAAGGAGATGGCTAGGTAAACCAAGTTTGGCAGCCACGCTGCTACCACTGGTGCCATAGCTCCCGTGACCGCAAAGGAGGAGGTGACCGTCATGAAGAGGATGTAGAGGAAGCTGAGCGACAGTCCCACGGCGAGGGCTAGTCCCATGCCACCCTTGCGCTTGCGAGCCGAAAGCGAGACGCCCATGAGCGTTAGGATAAACGAGGCGGGGATCATCGCTATGCGCTTGTGTAGCTCGATAGCGTAGAGCTGTGTCGCCGCACCTCTCATACGCTGCTGCTGTATGGAGTGGTATAGCTGTGGGGTGGTAAGCATCTCGACATCCCCCTCGGTGACGAGGAAGTCCTTGGGCGTGATCGGTATGATCGTGTCTAGCTGATTGCCCCTACGGAGCGTGTCTTGTCGCTCGCCAAAGTATGTGATCGTATAGTCCTGCAGCTGCCAGTTGTGGAGGGTGTCGTAGACGATACTATTCGCGATCACGCGACTCTTGAGGTCTTTGCCCTCAAAGCGATCCATCGAGAAGGTGTATCCGACCTTGCTCTCATCATTGTAATAAGACATAAACATAAAGGTCTCAGGAGCCACCTGCATCTGGATCGCATTGGCGTAGGTGATGCGCTTGTCCTTGATATATTTATTCTGAAAGTCTATTCTGATGCGATTACCTGGCGGTATGACGAAGCTACTCAAGAGGAAAGTCAGTATCGCGATCACGGCAGCGCCCATCATGTACGGCTTGAGAAGCCTACGGAAGCTCACGCCGCAGCTCAGGATAGCAATGATCTCACTATTCTCTGCTAGACGAGAGGTGACGTAGATGACCGCTATGAAGACAAAGAGCGGACTAAAGAGGTTTGCATAGTAAGGGACGAAGTTAGCGTAGTAGTCCCATAAGATAGCTCGTAGCGGGACCTCCGGCTGTAGGAGCCGGTCTAGCTTTTCGGTCACGTCGAAGGCTATCGCCACTGCCAAGATCAGGACAATGGAGAAAAAGTAGGTCGCCAGAAACTGGGTAAAGATGTACCTATCGACCGTAGAGATTACCTTGCGACGCATCTGTCTCTAGATGTTTAGCTTTACATCGTAGCTTGCGCCCTCGGAAGGATCTCCTTCCGAGGGCTTATGTTATGGTATAGATCGATACTAGAGCTGCCCATAAGCCCACTACTTAGCATAGCTTACGGCACGAGTCTCACGGATCACCGTAATCTTGACCTGCCCTGGGTAGGTCATCTCGGTCTGTATCTTGTGAGCGATATCTGCCGAGAGCGTCTCGGTAGCCTGATCATCGATCTCATCGGCACCAACGATGACACGCAGCTCACGACCCGCTTGGATCGCATAGGTCTTGACCACGCCTGGATAAGAGAGTGCCAGTTGCTCGAGGTCTTTGAGACGCTTGATGTACGCCTCGACGATCTCGTGACGAGCTCCTGGTCTAGCACCGCTTATGGAGTCACAGATCTGCACGATAGGTGCTAGGAGCGTCTCCATCTCCACCTCCTCATGGTGAGCACCGACAGCGTTGCAGATGTCGGGCTTCTCCTTGTACTTCTCACAGATCTTCATGCCGAGTATAGCGTGTGGTAGCTCAGGCTCCTCGTCAGACACCTTGCCAATGTCGTGTAGCAAGCCTGCACGACGAGCTTTCTTAGCATTAAGCCCCAGCTCAGAGGCCATCGTAGCGCAGAGGTTGGCCGTCTCACGCGCATGCTGCAGGAGGTTCTGTCCATAGGAAGAGCGGTACTTCATCTTACCCACCAGACGCACCAGCTCAGGGTGCATACCATGTATGCCGAGGTCGATGATCGTCCGCTTGCCCGTCTCGATGATCTCCTCCTCGATCTGCTTGCTCACGCGATCTACCACCTCCTCAATGCGAGCCGGGTGGATACGTCCGTCCTGTACCAACTGGTGCAGAGCTAGGCGAGCTATCTCACGGCGCACTGGGTCAAAGGCTGAGAGCACGATAGCCTCTGGCGTATCGTCTACGATGATCTCCACACCCGTGGCAGCCTCTAGAGCGCGTATGTTACGTCCCTCACGACCGATGATGCGCCCCTTGACCTCGTCATTGTCTATGTGAAAGACTGAGACTGAGTTCTCTACCGAGGTCTCCGTAGCGATACGTTGTATCGTCGCTACGATCAGTCGTCGAGCTTCTTGCGAAGCATTCATCTTAGCCTCTTCGATCACCTCTGCTGTGTAGGCAGCCGCCTGATCACGAGCCTCTAGGCGTAGGGACTCGATGAGCTGCTCGCGAGCTTGCGCTGCGGATAGGCCACCTATTTCCTCCAGCTTAGCTTGTTGTGTGAGGATGGCGGCGCTTAGCTCCTCTTGCTTCTGAGCAACTAGCTGCTCCTGCTGAGCCATCTGCTTGCGCTCACGCTCTAGGTCAGACGAGGCATCTTCCAGCTGCTTGGTACGTGCTGTGAGCGTCTGCTCGAGCTGCTGTAAGGTTGTCTCTCGGCTCTGTACCTGTGCGGTGCGATCGGCTAGGCGCTCCTCCAGCTCCCCTTTGAGCTGCAAGGCGTATTCCTTAGCCTCAATCACCTTCTGTTGCTTAATTATCTCAGCATCCTGCTTAGCTTTCTCTAAGATGCTGTCAGCCTCATGTAGCTCCTTCTTTTTAGTCTTATGAGCCTCGAGGATAACCTGGTCGGCACTCTCCTGGGCCTCCTTTAGGATGCGCTCCGCTCGCTGCTTGTAGAGGCGCATCACGGCAAGCCATACGGCTCCACCGCCTACGACGAGGGCTAATAATATGAATAGTATCAGTAGGTATATGCTAATCTCCATAAATCGTTATCACTAAAGTGTGTATATCTAATCCGTTACAATGTCTCTGACATGATTGGTAGAGATACAGACTCACCCTAATGAGAGAAGTCCTAGTGGTCAAACGCGTGGATCCCAGCTATACATCCAGTCCTTTCTAACAAAGGAAAGAGACGTCCTCCCGCAGCCTACAATTGTCGCTCTAGTAGGCTATTTACCTCAGAGAGACGCTTCAGCAGCTCTGTCGTGTCTTTACTCTCCTTGAGCACCTCACACTGTACGGCTATATCTACAGCCGCCATAAGCCAGTGCAACTGCTCATCGCCCTCCGCAGGCTGCGGGTAAGCTGCACGATACTTCTTGACGAGAGCCGATATCGTATGCTGTGCACGACGATAGTAAGGCTCCTCGCAGCGCGGCACGTCGATGGGGATAGCAATACCATCGACAAGTAGCGTGATACTCTGTATCTCGTCCTGACGATGCTCTGGTTTAGTGCTATGCTGATCCATTTGTGCCATTAGTGTGGCTGAGTTGTAGCTGTACTATGCTGTAGCTCTAGGAGAGCTATACTTTGGTCCATTCGTTTGATCATCTGAGACAGTCGCTCCTTAGCGATGCCCATATCAGTACCACTGACGATAAGCGCACGCGCCATCAAGAGTTGCCGGTTGCGACTCTCGAGTCCCTCCAGCTCATCACACTGCTCACTGAGCCGTGCTTTGAGGTCTGCGATCTCCCCGCGCTGCGCCTCTATCTCTTGTTGCAGCGCATCACGCTGCTCGATGAGTCGCAGAGCGTTCTGGTAGAGTGCATCCACCTGTAGTTGCTCGTCGTGCGTCATTTTGTCACCATGTGTATCACAAAGGTACAGAAAAAAAAGACTCATCCCAAGATTTTGTTGCACCCAGACCCGCAACGACTGCTCCACACACCTATCCCAGCATCTCCAAAACAGGAGTTGGCCGTTTGTAATGCGGTTTGCGGAGTTGAAGGTCGGGTTGACGTTTGGCGGTCTCAGATATTCTTCGTACCTTTGCAGATACAAACGATCGCGGAGTGGAGCAGTGGTAGCTCGTTGGGCTCATAACCCAAAGGTCACAGGTTCGAGTCCTGTCTCCGCAACTAATGATAGACGCATTCCTCATTTGGAGTGCGTCTTTTTTGTTGTCCATACGTTATGACGTGCTCCATACGCTATGGCGTGCGATGAGCTGGGTGGGGCGAAGAGGAATGGGGCAGCCGTCGCTTCAGGCGTTTGCTAGCAAAAGTGGCTAAATGAGACTGTTGCAAGAGTCAACAGTCTCAAATACGAAAAGCACGCTACACACCCCTCTCAAGGGTCTGTAGCGTGCTTTGTGATTTAGGTGAGGCCGAGAGACGCAGACGGCGCTCTCAGACTGCGATGTGTGGCTTACTTGTCAGCCTTCTTACCACGATTGCCGTAGCGGCTCATGAACTTATCGACACGTCCTGCCGTATCAACGAGCTTAGCCTTGCCCGTGTAGAAGGGGTGAGACGTGTTGGAGATCTCTATCTTGATGAGCGGATAGGTCTCGCCATCGATCTCGATAGTCTCCTTAGCGTTGGCAGTACTCTTCGTGATGAAGACTTCGTCGTTGGACATATCTTTGAATGCCACTGGACGGTAATTCTCAGGATGTAGATCCTTTTTCATTGCTTTGTTGCGTTTAAGTAGTTAATAATTTGCAGGGGCGTGGCTCTCCTTCCTCCTAAACAGTCATGAAAGAGGGCTAGCGAAGGGCCTATCCTATCGTCTAGCACCACGTGGATACCGCAAGGGCTTGTCTCGATCAAGTAGCAATCGGTGAGCTGCTCACACTTGGGAGATAAGCTTCGGAGGGCAAAGGTACAATAAATATCTGAATCTTCAGAATCTGGCTGTTGGCTGTTAGCTGGAGTGATCGGAGCTATCAGAGCTATCGGAGCCATCGGGACTCCGATATCTAGTCTCTAACTTCTAACTTCTAATCTCTAGTCTCTAATCTCTAAATTCGTACCTTTGCGGTAACACCGATGCGATGTGACAGTCGCTGCGGTGCCTGAACCGCATTTTATCACGAACAAAGTATACCTAACATGAAGATTACAAAAGATAGCTACGTAACCTGCGAGTACGAACTCTACACAGGTGAAGGAAAGGAAGACATCGTCGAGAAGGCTACTCCCGAGGCTCCTCTAGCTCTGATCGTCGGAGCTGGATTTCTACTAGAGGCTTTCGAGAAGCAACTGATGGGTCTAGAGGCTGGCGACAAATTTGACTTTACCCTCAAGCCCGAAGAGGCGTATGGAGAGGTCTCTGACGCTTACATCCTGGAGCTGGAGAAGGATCTCTTCAAAAACGAGAAGGGCGAATTCCACTCAGATGTCGTTTTCGAAGGCAACGCAGTCCCTATGCTCGACAACCAAGGCAATCAGCTGGTTGGTATCGTCGAGAAGATCACGGACGATACGGTGACGATGGACTTTAACCATCCGCTGGCTGGTCAGACGCTACACTTCATCGGATCTGTCCTAGAGGCACGTCCTGCCACTGAGGAGGATCGTCAGAGACTGACGGCACAGTTCTCGGGCCATGCGGGCGGTTGCTGCGACGGCGACGACCACGAGGGTGGCTGCTCTTGCTGCAGCGGTTGCCACTAAGCAATCATACGATGAATAGCTTCGGACGGCATCTGCGACTGACCACCTTTGGGGAGTCGCACGGAGTGGCCATGGGGGGAATCCTCGATGGTATGCCTGCGGGCTTCCGGATCGATCGGGAGGCTGTGCAGCACTTTGTCAACCTACGTCGTCCGGGCTACTCACGATCTACGACAAAACGCCGAGAGCCAGACGAAGTGGTCTGGCTCTCAGGCTTGACTGACGAGGGACGGACGCTGGGAAGTCCGATAGCCTTCGTGATACAAAATAGGGATGCTCGCTCGCAAGACTACGCCACCGCCACGAGTGAGCTAGGAAAACCCTTTAGAGCAAATCATGCCGACCTGACTTACTGGCTTAAGTATGGCCTCGAGCCACAGCCTGGTGGAGGTCGGTCAAGTGGTCGTGAGACGGTCGCTCGTGTGGTGGCGGGAGCCATCGCTCAGCAGTGGTTAGAGCAGCTGCGAGGCGTCACAGTGCAGGCTTTCATACAGCAGGTGGGCACTCTGTCGCTAGCTGGCGACTACACGACCTACCCTCTAGAGCATACTTACGACCGCCTCTGCTACTGTCCTGATGAGACACTAGATGAGGAGATAGCCACTTACCTGACTAAGGTACAAGCCGACCGAGACAGCGTGGGCGGTGTCGTGGGCTGTGTGGTGCGTGGTGTGCCCGCAGGCCTTGGAGCCCCCGTCTTTGACCGTATACCAGCACTCCTGAGCTATGCCGTGATGAGCATACCGGGGAGTCGTGCTTTTGCCTTTGGCGATGGCTTTGACCTAGCGGGGCAGTGGGGTAGTGAGGTGCTAGACGAATTGCTCGCGATGAGCGATACGGGCATGGTGACCTTCGGCAGCAATCACAATGGCGGTGCACTCGGCGGCATCACGACGGGACAGGATCTGGTGATGAAGGTAGCGTTTAAGCCGACCCCGACCATTGCCCGTCCGCAGCAGACGCTCACGACCGAAGGTAAGCGCGTGACACATACCTTCACGGGCCGTCACGACCCGTGCATAGCACTACGGGCGGTGCCTGTCGTGCAGTCTATGGTCGCTCTGACTCTTGCCGACCTACTGATCGCTGTCGGTGATTAGTTGCTGGGCGACCTGCGTCGCTTGTGTGATGCGGTGCGCCATGCCGATACCATCCCGACAATTGCCCGCAATGATGAGTCCCGGGTAGCGATGCTCTACCTCCGCAATGGCTGCGCAGCGTCTCTCGCTGTCGGCACCATACTGCGGGATCGCATGGCGGTGGCGCGAGATATGCACCATACTAGGCACTATGCGTGGGTCGATGTCGAGCACTTTGTATAGCTCTTTGAGTGCCAAAGCTTGCAGCTCTTTCTCTTCCATATCGATTAAGTCGGGGCGTCGTGCGCCTCCCATGAAGATGCTGTAGAGCACCCCTTCGGCAGTCGGTGTGCGCTCGGCAAAGCAGTCCGACGGGAAGAGAACCCCGAGGATGTCGACCGGCTCTGACGAAGGCATGAGCGCACCGAAGCCACGATAGTTACTGACCTTATGGTCAAAGCCGACAGCCACCTCGACGATCGGCGCATAGTAGAGACTTGTAATGGGCGATAAGAGTTCGTCTGGGAGGGTCTCCCCGAGGAAGCTCGCCAAGGCGTGGGCACCTACGGTCGAGACCACCTGCTCGGCTGAGACTTCGTGTAGCTCTCCGCCTTGCTGGTAGGTGACAAGCCAGTCGCCCGCTGCACCCTGTCTGACTGAGGTGACGGGGGCTCCCGTGCGGACATGCTCCGTGCCGATCTGCTCGACCATCTCGTGGATCATCGTCTCCAGTCCGTGGCGTCCGGAGTAGACCTCTTTGGTGGCTAGGCGATCACGGTCGCTCTTGGGCTCTTTGGCTTTAGCCATAGCTCCACGGATGAAGCTCCCATACTCCTGCTCTAGGTTGTAGAGCTTGGGTAGTGCGTGGCGGGTCTCTAGCTTCATCGGATCGCCAGCGTAGATGCCCCCGACGAAGGGGTCGACGGCATACTGCAGGAAGCTCTTGCCTAGACGTCGCTTCGCAAGAGAGCCGACAGACTCGTAGGGATCGTTGCCTTTCTTGCGCCACGGCTCACCGAGCAGGCGAAACTTATCGCCTAGCGTAAAGAGCGGTGTCGTGAGCCCGCTCCAAGGACCCGAAGGGAGCTGGTGCAGCCGTTCTTTCTTATAAATGTATCGACAGTTGCCCGCTGGTGTGGCGGCCTCGTAGCCTGAGGGCAAGAGCGCAAAGAGCTCGGCAACTTCGGGAAAAGATATCGACCCTGTGTTAGGTCCCGTCTCGAAGGTGTAGCCCTCCTCCCGCAAAGTGCGTATTTGTCCACCAGCGCGCTCCGCCTCCTCGAGGACGAGTACGGGCAGTCCCGCTTTTCGTAGGTAGAGTGCCGTGGTGAGTCCTGTGATTCCTGCGCCAATGACTATCGTTTGTTTCATACTGCGTGACTGTTATCGTGATTGTCTAGCGACCATCTCCTGGACGACTGTGAGCAAGCCAGCCGTGAGGCGGGAGAGGTCGTCGGGTTGGATAATGTATGGGGGCATGATGTAGCAGAGCCGGCCGAAGGGTCGTACCCAGATACCGAGCTCTACGAAGCGGCGCTGCATGAAGGCCATATCGACTGGCTCGTCTAGCTCGATCACGCCGATAGTGCCGAGGACGCGCACCTCAGTGACCCCTGCGAAGGTGCTGGCGGGTGCTAGCTCACGCTTCAGTTGCGCCTCGATCTTGGCGACACGTTCTAGCGTTGGTTCACGCTGGATGAGCTGCAAGCTGGCGAGAGCTACGGAGCAAGCCAGAGGGTTGGCCATAAATGTGGGGCCGTGCATAAAGCAGCCCGCCTCACCACGGCAAACGGTCTCAGCGACGCGCTGCGTTGTGACAATGGCGGAGAGCGTCATATAGCCTCCTGTGAGTGCCTTGCCGAGGGTCACGATGTCGGGCAAGACGCCCGCATGCTCCATCGCAAACATACGTCCCGTACGTCCGAAGCCTGTGGCTATCTCGTCGAAAATGAGCAGCACGCCATACTGATTGCACAGCTTACGCGCCTCCACGAGGTAGTTGGGGTGGTAGAAGTACATACCGCCGGCTCCCTGCACGATAGGCTCTAAGATGAGTGCTGCGATCTGCTCGCCGTGCTGAGCAAGCACTTGGCGGAGAGGCTCCATAGCGTCATCACGCCACGGCTCGCCCCACTTGACCGAGGGCGGTGCAAGGAAGTGTTGTTGTGGTAGTGCCGTGCCGAAGATACTATGCATCCCCGTTACAGGGTCGCAGACGCTCATAGCGTGCCAGGTGTCGCCGTGATAGCCTCGACGAATGGTGACGAAGTGATCTCGCTGCGTCTCACCGAGAGACTGCTGGTACTGGATCGCCATCTTGAGCGCCACCTCGACAGCCACCGAACCGCTGTCTGCGTAGAAGATCCAATCGAAACCCTCGGGGAGCATCTTCAGAAGCTCCTTGCCGAGTGCTATGGCAGGCTGATGCGTTAGCCCGCCAAACATGACGTGGCTCATCTTCCCTATCTGCGTCTCCACGGCAGCATTGAGCACAGGGTGGTTGTACCCATGCACAGCGCACCACCAGGAGCTCATGCCGTCGATCAGCTCTGTGCCGTCGGCTAGGTAGATGCGTACCCCCTCGGCGTGCGAAACGGGATAGACTGGTAGCGGATCTTCCGTTGAGGTGTAGGGGTGCCACAGGTGCTTGCGGTCCCACTCTAAGGCTTGCTGGACTGTTGGGTCGTATTGCTTCATAGTTTAAGCGGTTTCTTCGGTACGCCAATCCTTTTCGTTGGTATTGCAATAGCCCATCTCAGCGATGAGCTGCATATCTTCGCGCGCCTGCATACCGCTGGTCGTCAGCATGTCGCCCGTGATGGCGCTATTGATGCCGATGTACATAGCTTGGCGCATCACCTCTGGCGAAAGCCTCAGCCGCCCCCCACTAAAGCGCAGGAAAGCCGTCGGATTGATCAGACGAAAGAGTGCCACCGTGCGCAGATACTCCTCGTCCGTCAGGCGAGGCTCGTCGGCTAGTGGCGTCCCAGCGATCGGCTGGAGTATATTAATAGGTATGGAGCGTATGGCGAGCGAACGGAGATAGCAGGCGAACTCGATGCGCTGTGCCATCGTCTCGCCCATGCCGATGATCCCTCCCGAGCAAACCTGCAACCCTACCTCCCGAGCCCAACGAATGGTCTGCTCTTTCTCTGCCTGCGTGTGGGTCGTGCAGAGCTTGGGAAAGTGTGACGGAGCACTCTCCAGATTGCAGTGATAGGTGGTGACACCCGCCTCGTGCAGGCGTCGGAGTTGCTCCTTCGTCAGCAGTCCCATAGAGGCGCAGAGCTTGATGTCGCTCGCCTGGTGCATCGCCTCATAGTGCTGTGCGATACGCTCTATCTCCCGGTCACTCTGTCCTCGTCCACTGGCAACGAGTGCTATGCGCCCGATGCCCGCCTGACGATTAGCTCGTGACTCAGCCACGCACGGCTCGACATCCAGCAGTGGATAGGCATCTGCCTGCGTATGGTAGTGAGCACTCTGAGCGCACCAGTGACAATCCTCGGAGCAGTGTCCGCTCTTGACATTGATGATCGAGCAGGTGTCGAAGGCGTCTCCCATACAGTGCCGCGTCACGCGGTGGGCTGCCTCGTAGAGCTCCTCGCTAGTCGCTTCTTTGGCGAGTTGGAGCGCTTCTTCTTGTGTTACCTCCACGGGTTCTGGAGAGCAGAGAGAGGTGACGATGTCTGATAAAGGTCTCATGAGCATTCTATTGTATATCTATAATCGAATGGACGCATCGCCCACCCCTTGCTTAGTAAAGGAGTCTGCGATACGTCCATCGTTATTGGTGGAGAATTGATACAGTCTTTTGTTGGAGACTGTTATCTCATAGTACAGCCTCTTTAGTCTGCCGTAGCGCGCTCGAGTCGCTTCATAACAGCAAATATGAAGGCGGCAGAGAGGAGACAGCAGATGATTAGCACGCCCCAGAACCAGCCCATAGGCATCTTGTCCCAGAGAGAGCCCATCACGCCGACGAGCAGGTTACCGATAGCGGTTGCTGCGAGCCATCCACCCTGCATAAGACCAGCGTACTGTGGAGGAGCTACCTTAGAAACGAAGGATAGACCCATCGGGCTAAGGAAGAGCTCAGCAAGTGTCAGTACGAAGTAAGTACCGATCAGCCAATTAGGCGATACGAGCGTATCACTGGTGCCATGGATATGAGCAGGTGCGGGTAGTGCGTACATGATCGTTGGGATCAGTAGTACGCAGAATCCGATAGCTGCTAGGAGCATACCGATACCTATCTTGCGAGGAGCTGAGGGCTCCTTGCCACGATTGGCTAGATAACCAAAGAGACCTACCGTGATAGGAGTTAGCAGGATGATGAAGAATGGGTTGAACTGCTGGAAGATCTGAGGTGTAATGTTTCTCAGAGCATCACCGATAGGCTTGATGTCTACGAAGTATCCACCAGCGAGACCAGCGATACCTAGCACGACGAGGACTAAGCCTGTCTTGACATTTTTCTTACCACCCAGTAGTCCAAAGGTAGAGAGGTAGATACCATACATAAAGCAGATGAAAGGTATCAGCATCAGTAGACTAAACGGCATATAGCCCGCAGCGTCTACACGTGATACGGTATAGTCTCGTGCGAAGAAGGTCATCGTCAAGCCGTTCTGGTGGAAAGCCATCCAGAAGAAGATCACAACGAAGAAGACCAGTCCTAGTGCGATGAGACGCTCCTTAACCTCAGCCTTAGACATCTCGACGACATGCGCTGAGCTGTCGCCCTGTGCTGCCATAGCCTTAGCTTGCTTGACGGTTACGTCTGCTGCCTTCCAGGTCTTACGACAGAGTACGAAGATCAAGATAGATATGATCAAGCTGATACAAGCCACAAAGAACGAGAGACTATAAGATTGTGACAAGGTCGTCGACACATAGTGCTCACCGAAGGCACGCTCGAAGCTTAACTCTTGAGCTGCTTCACCTCTGTCTACGCGCTCCGCATTGAGCTTACTGTTTAGATCAGCCGTCCACTCAGCTGGGATCTGCAGCATAGCCACGCGCTCATTGATAGCAAACTTGGCCGGCTCGTCCTTTGCATCGCGACTGATGAGGATCTCATGGTCGGCATCCGTGATCTGCAGTTGAGGATCACTCACTAGCCCAGCTTTAGTATACTGGCGGAGGGCTGCTATACGTAGGTCGTGAAGAACCTGTGCCTCGTCCTCGGGGAACATGACACCAGCCTTCTTCTTAGCCGCTGAGATCTTTTGATCCAGCTCCTTAGTTGCTAGCTGAGCATACTCAGGGTGCTTAGCTTTCAGCTCTGCGATAAAGGCATCAGCATCGACCGTCTCATCGTTGAGCTTATTGTAGTTTGCGGGAATGGTTGCATCGTAGAAGTAGTTCTCCTTAGCTAGTACATTGTTCGTAATCCAGTTACCCATGCTAGGAGCAAAGAAGGCACCGATGTTGATGAACATGTAAAAGATAGAGAACGCCATATCACGTCCCTTAGAGAACCTGGGGTCATCATATATCTTACCCACGAGTGCCTGTAGGTTACCCTTGAAGAGTCCCGTACCAGCAGCAATCAGGAAGAGGGACAAGAGCATGATCGTGATACCTGCACTTCCAGAGCCAAAAGGTAGCCCCAGGAGGAGGTAACCAGCGAACATGATCGTGACACCTGCAAAGATGGTCTTACCATATCCGAGCCATTTATCAGCTATGATACCACCGAAGATTGGGAGGAAGTAGACCAGCGCTAAGAAGGTTCCATATAGCATACTAGTCGTTGCCGAGGAGAAGCCGAACTTCGCCTGTAGGTAGAGCGTCAATATGGCCAGCATCGTGTAGTAGCCGAAGCGCTCTCCCATGTTCGTTAGGGCCAATACGATGAGCCCCTTAGGGTGTTTATTTTCCATATGAATGGTTCGTTTATAGATTAGTGTTTTTTCAAGTTATTACTGCTGCGGCAGCTCGATCAGCTTGATAGAGCCACTCGTGAGGTCGAAGTATATCGTGTAGGGCAGCTGGCCTAGCTTGTCAGCACCGAGCTTGTGCTCTAGGAGAGCTGTGCGTCCCCACTGAGCCACCGAGAGTTCTAGCATGATCGCCTGGCTCCGCTCGGGCAGCTGTAGTGACACGCGAGCTCGTCCTGGCTCGATGTAGCGGAGCGCCTTGCTCTTGGCCAGTTTGTGCAGCTCAGCATCGCTCTGCTGCGTGGGATGATCTAGAGCCTCGACACTTATATATATAGGAGCACCTGAGAGATCTGCCTTGTCGACCAAGCCGTACTGCGGTGCAAAGCGAGCCACCACCTGCTGTGAGGCCGGCTCGTCAATGGGGACGTCCACGATCTCCTCGTAGTATCGTCTCGTAGTACGACCAGCGAAGAGTGCCTGCAGTGCTGCTATCTCTTTGTCCAGTCCGTCTAGGACCATCTTGAGTGCTGGTCCATCGCACGGCATTGTCTCGACTTGACCCGAGAGCAGCTCCACACGGCGCTCTCGTAGCTCGAAGAGTCTACTGGCCGCCACCTCAGCCTGCTTGGCACGTGAGGTCGCTAGGGCATACTCTTGAGGTAGTGCCTGACTCGCCTCCTGTTGGGTTACCCCCTTAGGATAGTCTGCGAGGTAGTCCGTCGTGGTAGGCTTGTACGCCTTGCCGTGGAGTGAGTAGAGCAGACCTTCGGGCGTTAGTGCCGCCAGCTGCTCGACAGAGGGTGTCGTCACTGACTGGATCAGATAGCTCTGTGTCGTGTCGGGGACTCCATGAGCGTGCATCGCCACACGCTCTATCTGGTAGCGTGTCGTGGGCTGCGTCGCATAGCTCTCACCTAGATACCTAGAGGCGTAAGAGACCAGTGCACCAGGCTCAAACTGCTCCTCTGAGATGACAAAGTGTATACGTAGTTGTGTCTTCGGTAGATAGTAAACGACCCCGTTCGCAGGCTGTTCGCCAGCCACGTACGGAGTCACAGTCGCCTGACGACTAGCGCAGCTCGTGAGCCACACCATCGTCATCGCAAGTACCCATCTAATTAGTCGGGTAGGGGTCTTAGGTCTGTGCATAATCTACCAGTGAAAAATAGACTTGGGACAAAGATACGAAAAAGAGATTAGAGGGGAGTTAGAGATTAGAAGTTAGAGATTAGAGATCGGAGTGCTAGTGCCACTAGTAGCACTAGTGCAACTAGAGAGGCTAGCCAATGGCTAACAACCAACGGTCAACAGGGTAAATAGCTCGGAATGGTCGTCCCATACTGATGGGACAAAAAGATCCCACCTGCGTTGGGACGAAAAAATCCCAAGGGAGGGATTAAAAAATCCCCACGGAGGGACGAAAAGATCCCAAGGGAGGGATCAAGAAATATCCACGTGGGGATTTGAGACTTCCCACGTGGATATCGAATTAGAGGGTAGAAGTTAGAGATTAGAGGTTAGTTTGAGGGGGATCTAGCCACAGGGTCATCATGCAGTGGAGACAGTCGTTTGCGACACGCAGTCGATCTCGCCCACGCACTAGATAGAGTGGCAGCGCAAAAGGTGGCTTGCGCCCCGTCCGTGTGCAGTAGCCGAGCTGATGCAGCAGGCAGTGACGGGTAAACATCACGGGGATCGATCCCTCGGGGCGCTCGACCTCCAGGGCAGGAGCGATGCTCCCGGAGACGCCTAGCTGGCGGTAGAGCTGACGTGCCGACTCATTGGCTACATTGTAGGTAAAGTCTAGCGTGTCGGGCAGACCATACCGCTGACGTGCCGTAGGGTCTGACGTGCGGAGTCGGTCGAGGCGCTGCTGCAGTAGGGGCTTACCGATGGCGTCTCTGCGTTGTAGTGCTAGAGCGAGGCATTGACGCTGTAGCTCCTCCGCGAGTTCTCGTCGCAGCTCCGCAACGAGCGAGGGCGGGACGAAGAGTCCGTCTAACTTTATGGTCTCCTCTGTAGCTCTGTATGGTGTGTCGCCGAGCTTGCGGAGGGTGCGCTCTACGTGAGCCGTATTGTCTCGCTGCGCAGGCTCTAGCGTGACCGATCGGCTACGTGTGACCGACAGCTCGGCTGCCTCCGTGAGTTGCATTTGTAGTGTGAGCCGGTCGGGAGTTGCCTCTAGATGTAGCGACACCGGTATGGTGCGGGTAGAGGCATCGGGACGTAGGAGCTGAGCCTCTAGGAGATGGTTGAGATTGCGCCAGAGCGTCGTCCCCTGCGGTAGCTCGAGCGCTTGGGAGAGACGCAGACGATAGTGTCCTGCTCGCCTAGCGGGCGTCACTTGGTTGATCTGCGCTCCGATGAGCTTCTTGTCGATAGCGTAAGCGACCACCCCGTCGCCATTAGCAAGCGCGATGTCGTCGCTCAGGAGTGCTATCTCTAGCTCTTTGCCTCGACTCTGGATTACCGTGCCGATCGGCTGGCCGAGGCTTTTGCTGCTAAAGGGTGTGATGCTATCGGTGGGAATAGGCGAACCGAGGGGCGTATTGTAGCTGGTAAAGGGGCGGGCAAAGGTCGCCTCAGGCTGAGGCGTGAAGGTGTACTCCGCCGCTCCCCATGAGGGACGTCGCAACTCACCACTACGACGAGTCAAGATCTCGTCTAGCACTCTACGATAGTGAGCGATGACGTTGCGCACGTAAGGGATCGCCTTGAGTCGGCCCTCCACCTTGAAGGAGCTGACGCCCGCATCGATCATCTCTTCGATGATCTCGGTGCGGTTGAGATCTTTCAGAGAGAGTAGGTGTTCGCCCTGGCGTAGCTTTTGTCCCTGAGCATCGACGAGATCATAAGTCATGCGACAGTACTGAGCGCATTGCCCCCGATTGGCACTGCGCTGCGAGAGTGCCTCGGAGATAAAGCAGCGACCACTGTAAGAGACGCAGAGAGCCCCGTGGACGAACGCCTCCAGTCGCAGCGGGGTCTTGTCGCGCACCATCGCAATGTCCTGACAGCTCCACTCGCGCGGCAAGACAGCCTGCTCGAATCCTAGATCGGAGAGCATCTGCAGCTGCTCTAGCGAATGGTTGTGACACTGCGTGCTAGCGTGTAGCGGGATAGGCGGTAGCTCCTGGGTGAGTAGTCCGAGATCCTGTATGATGAGTGCATCAGCGCCCGCCTCGTAGAGCTGATGCGCCATCTCGACGGCGTGAGTTAACTGACTATCGGTGAGGATCGTATTGAGTGCTACATAGACTCGTGCGGCATAGCTGTGGGCTGCATCGCAGAGCTGCCGTATATCTTCGAGCGAGACCCCGACGGCACTCCTAGCACCATACTGAGGAGCGCCCACGTAGACCGCATCGGCACCCGCCGAGAGCGCTACCAGACCGCCCTCGAGCGAGGAGGCTGGAGCCAAGAGCTCTATGTCGCGTAGTGTAGTCAACGGAGCCTCCCTTTTAGAGCTTACTACCGAAGGCTAGATCGCCCGCATCACCCAGTCCTGGGACGATGTAAGCATGCTCGTTGAGTGTTGGGTCGATGACAGCCACCCATAGTGTGACGGGTGCCTTGTCGTCAAACTGAGACTGGAGAAAGTCAATAGCTTGCTGGCTAGCCACGATGGCGACCATGTGGGTGTGGCGAGGTGTGCCACAGCTCTTGAGGAGTGCTTGCCAGGAGAGATGCATAGAGCCTCCCGTGGCGAGCATCGGGTCAACGAGAAGTAGCTCCTTGCCGGTCAGGTCTGGCGCAGCAACATACTCGACATGTATGTCAAAGTCTTCGTCATCCTTGACCTTGCGATAGGCGGAGATGAAAGCATTTTCGGCACGATCGAAGAAGTCTAGGAAGCCGTGATGAAGGGGTAGTCCAGCACGGAGGATCGTTGCCACGACGAGCTGCTCATCTAGTACGGCTGTGGGGGCGGTGCCGAGTGGTGTCTCCACGGGACGTGTCTGGTAGTGGAGCTGCTTGCTCAGTTCGTAAGCCATGATGTGGCCGATGCGCTCGATGTTTGCTCTAAAGCGTAGGGGATCTCTCTGGATCTCTCGGTCTCGTATCTCAGAGATGAAGTGGGTCAGGAGTGAAGGTCTCTCGGATAGATTGTATACCTGCATGAGCTTTACTATGTTTGGGTGCTTAAATCAAGCAAATATACAATATCTTTGCCGGATAGACGTTTGAATCACGTAGTCAATTACTCTTTTGTGAAGCAAGACGTAAGTACATATCATACCTATTCACTAGGTCGTCGCCATGGGTTGGTGGGGCTCCTGCTCCTGCTGCTCCTGGTGCCAATGGCTACCACGCTCTCTGCGCAAACGGCACGACCGATGACGCGACCCTATGCGGATCATAGACGATTCAACTGGGGGTTTCACGTGGGAGTGCATGTGGAGGATCTGATCATCGACAACCTGGGCCCGACGGAGGGGGAGGCGCAAACGCTCTATGCAGCAGTGCCGAGCTATAGCCCAGGCTTTAGCGTAGGGGTCATAGCCAACTACAACCCGCACATGGATTGGAGTATACGACTGCTCCCGACACTACACTTTGGGGAGCAGCGATTGCTCTTTAGGTCTTGGGAGGCAACGGGCGACGAGGCTTTTGAATCGATGCCGATGCGCACCAGTCAGATCGAGTTGCCGCTACTGGTCAAGTACAGCTCTGTGCGCTTCAACGACACCCGCCCTTATCTCGTGGGGGGCGTCTACGGCTTGCTACACATGGGTCAGAAAAAGGGTGCTCCCTTGCAGTTCGCACCGCTCTCAGCGGGCTGGACCTTTGGCGTCGGGTGCGACATTTACCTGCGCTACTTCAAGCTCTCGCCGGAGCTACGCTTTGACTTTGGCTTTACGGACCTGATCCGTCACAATCGCCCCGACCTGGATGATGGGGCTAGCATGCGCTACACCAATGCGCTACGTCGTGGCACGGGACGGATGATCATGCTCACCTTCTGCTTCGAGTAGGCGCGACAGCACACCGCTACGCCTCCGACTCCCACTGCGTAGACAACTCGTGGTAGATTCTCTCGGCTGCCACCTGCGAGGCTACACGTGACGGTTCTAGTCGCTGGCGCACCATACGATATTGCGCTTGCTGCGTCTGATAGGCTGTGCTCTCACGATCGAGCAGCGGGGTTAGCGCTTGAACTAGTCGCTGTGGCGTCACAGCGTCGCCCAGCAGCTCCTCGACAACGGGAGACTCGGCAATCAAGTTGACCAATGAAAAGTAGCGGATCGGCAGGATATGGTCGAACGCCCAACGCGCTAAGCATCCTGCGGGGAGCCGGTAGGCGACCACTTGTGGGGTACCTATGAGTGCTGTCTCAAGCGTGGCTGTCCCGGAGGTGACCAACGCTGCCGAGGCTCCAGCCAAGAGCGGAAGCGTCTCATCGATGACGAGCTCTATGCGCTCACTGAGATAGGGAGTGTAGTGCGCTGGGTCGATGCTCGGTGCTCCTGCGATGACGGCTCGCCAGGGAGCGGGTAGGAGGTCTATCGCTCGGCACATGATCGGTAGGTTGCGGGCTATCTCCGCTTCGCGACTCCCTGGGAGGAGTGCTATGTAAGGTCGTGCCGTATCGCACAGCTTAGCATTGCTATCCAGCAGCTCGCCCACGCTCTGTATGCTCGGATTGCCCACGTAGCGGGCATTGACGCCACGCTGCGAGAGGTAGTCCGCCTCAAAGGGGAGGATCGTCAGGCAGAGGTCCGTGTAGCTCCGGAGACGCTTGATGCGCCTACGACGAGAGGCCCACACCTTAGGCGGAATGTAGTAAACCACTGGCACGCCGTGACGATGCGCCATCGGGAGCGTGTAGCGCAGGTTAAAGCCTCCGTAGTCGATCGGGATGACTACGTCGGGAGGATTCGAGCGCAGCTCCTCTTGTAGTAGGCGTGCAGCTAGTCGTATCTTGCTCATACTGCGCAGCACACTCGTGAAGCCCATGACCGCTATCTCATGGTAGTGGTATAGTGGGGCTACACCCGCCTGCTGCGCCATCTTGTCCCCCCCAATAAAGGCAAAAGCGGCCTTCGCATCGACCGCTTTGAGTGAAGCGATGAGCCGTGCACCATGCTCGTCGCCAGAGGCTTCGCCAGCTATGAGGAGGTATTTCATAGCTTGTCTGTCTATTGCTCTAGAGATGTAGCGGCCACTGCTGGGCGACCTGCTCTAGGAAGGGGTGATCTGTCATATCGATCTGCAGGGGTGAGATCGTAGCGTAGCCCTCGATGAGCCAGTAGTGATCCGTCCCCGTACGTTGATCGGGATCGACCTGATCGCCCTGCATCCAGTAGACAGGAGTGCCGTGCGGTGTCTCGGCACGCATATACTCATTGACGAAGCGTCCCGTACCTTGTGGTGCCCACTTGATACCCTTGGCAGGAGTCTTCGGGAAGTTGACATTGAGCATCGTCGTATGTGGTAGCCCATGCTCGACCACCTGCGGGATGAATTGCTTGGCAAAAGCGCACACCTCGCTAAAGTCGCACTTGTCGCTGTGGTTAGCGAGCGAGAAAGCGACCGCTGGTATACGTGCTATGGCGGCCTCTATGGCAGCTCCCACGGTGCCGGAGTAGATAGCGCAGATGCCGTCGTTGCGCCCATGGTTGATCCCTGAGACCACCAGGTCTGGCAGCTCAGAGGCAAAGAGCGTATTAAGAGCCAGCTTGACACAATCTACGGGCGTACCCGAGCAACTGTAGAGCTGATAGGAGAGTTGCGTACTCTCCTCCATAAAGGAGAGCCGTAGCGGTGTGCGGGAGGTAATCTGCGAAGAGGCTCCCGAGCGGGGCTCCGTGGGGGCGACGACCGTCACCGTCGCTATCTGGGCAAGCGTCTCCGCCAGCTCACGAATCCCCTGCGCATGGACGCCATCATCGTTAGTCAGTAGTATCTTCATAGTGTGTAGATTTAAGGTTTACAGTAGGACAAGCCTAGTCCTCAGAGACCGCTGAACGCTGGCTCTCGGGGATGATCTCCTCGAGCTTGACACGAAACTTCAGTGCCGAGTAAGGATTGATCTCGCCAGAGCGTCTCTCGCCATAGGCTAGGTACCAGGGGATGATGATCTCCGCCTCATCGCCTACGACCATCTGCTGGAGACCTATGCGGGCTCCCTCGACGAGCTGATTTTTCGGGCCACGATTGATCGCAAACTCGGCCGAACGCTCCGACCCGTAGTTACCGTCGACCACCTTGTCGCCTACGAGCAGGCGCATCTCGTAGTGGCACTTGATGCGTGAGGTCTCGATGGGGTACTCCTTGCCTTCGCCATGAGTCAGCCACTTCATATAGACGTAGGCTGAGGAGCCTTCGATAGAGGCTTTGGTATACTCCTCCTTAGAGCCATACTCATTGAAAGAACTCTCATTATTGATCCGCCACTGAGTGGTCGCATCAATAGGATCTTGGCAAGCTGTGAGTAGGAGCAGCGAGAGCAGTGCTAGGAGGCTCGCTCTCAGGGATAGATTATATTTCATCTTCGATCTTCTTGAGTAAGGTGTTGATACTGGTGCGCTCAGCGATGAGGTCATGTAGCGCAGAGATAGGAATACGCTCCTGTTGCATCGTGTCGCGGTCACGTAGGGTGACCGTGTTATCGTCGAGCGTCTGATGATCCACGGTGATACAGTAAGGCGTACCGATAGCATCCTGACGGCGGTAGCGCTTGCCGATGCTATCCTTCTCGTCATACTGGCAGGTGAAGTCGAGGTGCAGGAGACGGACCACCTCCTGAGCCTTCTCATCCAGCCCATCCTTGCGTACGAGTGGCAGGACAGCCAGCTTGACCGGTGCTAGCGCAGGTGGTAGCGAGAGCACGACACGGGTCTCCCCATTCTCTGTCTGCTCCTCCTTGTAAGAGCCACAGAGCACCGAGAGGAACATACGATCCACACCGATACTGGTCTCCACGACGTAGGGGACGTAAGACTCCTTCGTGTCGGGATCGTAGTAGCGGAGCTTCTTGCCTGAGAACTCCTCGTGGCGTGATAGGTCAAAGTCCGTACGGCTATGGATCCCCTCGACCTCCTTGTAGCCAAAGGGCATGAGGTACTCGATATCGGTCGCAGCGTTGGCATAGTGCGCCAGCTTCTCGTGATCGTGGTAGCGGTAGTCGCTCTGCGGGAAGCCTAGAGCGTAGTGCCAGTGCAGGCGCAGCTTCTTCCAGTACTCAAACCACTCCAGCTCAGTGCCTGGCTGTACGAAGTACTGCATCTCCATCTGCTCAAACTCACGCATACGGAAGATAAACTGACGTGCTACGATCTCATTGCGAAAGGCCTTACCGATCTGTGCGATACCGAAGGGGAGCTTCATGCGTCCCGTCTTCTGCACGTTGAGGTAGTTGACAAAGATCCCTTGCGCCGTCTCGGGGCGTAGGTAGATCGTCGAGGCACCCTCGGCCGTCGAACCCACCTCGGTGGAAAACATTAGGTTAAACTGACGCACCTCCGTCCAGTTTGTCGTGCCGCTAATAGGGCAGACGATCTTCTCATCGATGATGATCTGGCGTAGCCCCTCGAGGTCGTTATCGTTGAGTGCCTTAGCCATGCGCTGGCGCAGAGCCTCCGCCTGGTCGAGGTACCCCTTGACACGTGGATTGGTCGTGCGGTAGAGTGACTCGTCAAAGGAGTCGCCAAAGCGCTTGCGCGCCTTCTCGATCTCTTTCTGCGCCTTACCCTCGATCTTAGCGATCTGGTCCTCGATGAGGACGTCCGCGCGGTAGCGCTTCTTGGAGTCTTTATTGTCGATCAGTGGATCGTTGAAAGCATCTATATGTCCCGATGCCCGCCAGATGTCTGGGTGCATAAAGATCGACGAGTCGATGCCGACCACGTTGGGGTGCAGGCGTGTCATCGCCTCCCACCAGTAGCGCTTGATGTTGTTCTTAAGCTCTACACCGTTCTGACCATAGTCGTAGACGGCACTCAGTCCGTCGTAAATATCAGATGAGGGAAAGACAAACCCATACTCCTTACAGTGGGATACAATCTTCTTAAAGAGGTCTTCTTGTGATGCCATAATGATTTCTTGTACTAATTATTATGCTTACAAAGATACGAAAAAGAGGTTAGTTGCTGGCCTTTGGCTGTTAGCTGTTGGCTGTTGGCTGGAGTCATCGGAGTCATCGGAGCCATCGGAGAGATCGGAGCTATCGGAGTGGATCGGAACTGTCGGAGCGATACGACCGCTTGCGGTCGGACGAATCATAGCCCCCAGTCGGAGGGGCTACGCCCCG
>NZ_CABUAN010000017.1 GCF_902489635.1 uncultured Porphyromonas sp.
GGTCCTATCCATCAGGGCGGATCGGAGGGCGGATTAGAGATTGGAGGTTAGAAGTTAGAGGTTAGAGATCGGAGGCCCGATGGCTCCAATAGCTCTGATGGCTCCGATCACTCCAGCCAACAGCCAATCCATGGCGGACACATTATATATAATGACCTCATTGATGCCTCACTCGTCCTTATGTGTAGCTCCTAACAGAGCGATCATAATGCGTCAGCCCTGGCTTGATACGCCTTAGTATTAGGTTTCTGTTCGTCAGGCCACGAATTCGCTATTGCTTCTTCTCTCCCAAGGGTCACCCCTTGAAACTTGCAAGTCGCTATGGGGTTCGTTGGCAACTACGCCCCGTGTGGACTTTCACCACAGATGTATAACATGCCCGTCATACCAAAAGAGGAGGGTGCTACCCTATTGTAAGTAGCACCCTCCTCGTGATTAAGTGAGAGAGTCTATTGCTTAGCGCAATGCGTCTCTATTAGTTATCTCGCTTAGGTCTTGCTGAGTATGATATATTCAGAGCATCAGCACGACGTAGCTCTTGCTTGATATCTGCTATGATTTTCATCTTGGTAGATGCATCGCCCTTGATAGAGATGGTCATCAGCTTGCGACGCTCATCCTGTATCTGCGCCTCTTCGTCCTTGACAAAGCCATAGACGGCAGAGGGATCTGTAGTAATCTGATCATTGAGCTGGATAGCTGGTGCTGTACCAAACTTAGCCTGAAGCTCAGGGATAGGCTTACCTACGTAGATAAATGATACAAGAGACTTCTCCTCCAACTTGGTTAGCTCTGTGGCTGTGGGGAGATTCTGAAAGGCTACCTTAGGTGTAACCTCTCGAATACTCGTCACCATCATGATGAAAAACAGAAAGGCAAAAATCAAGTCTGGCAGTGAGGATGTATTCAGCTCAGGCATCGTACGCCCTCCAGCTTGTTTGAACTTTCCCATAATAATGCGCTATAAGTTGAAGATTAGGAGTTGAGTGGCATCTCAGAGATGTGCATCGGATAGCAGTCGACTACAACCTTCTGCTTGTCTGGTGTAAGGTCATTGTATGGCTGACCATACTCCTTCTGAGCGACGATATCCCATACCTCATTGTAAGCGCGGAGTAGCTCGTTCTGTACGTCGATATACATCTGGTAGCTGGTCTCGACCTCGTTCTTGAGCGAGATAGCATACGAAGATATCGTCACGAGTCGATCTCCTAGCCCTGCGATGTAGCGTGTCTCCTTCTCTGGGAGATGTGGCAGATCTTGCGGGTTGAGGATAAACTCGACAGTACGATCCTTGAGCCTATCAAGAGGTACGATAGCCATGTCGTCACGTCCTGACGCATCTTTTTTGATGATAGCTATCTGATCCGAGCGGTTCACAAGGATACGGAGCACGTTACGATCACGTATCTCTATATCTTGCTGCTGCTGCTCGGGGGGAACCAACGGCGGTAGGCGCCTCTTTAGTCCCTGATCGGTGTCCATTGAAGTAGTAATCAAGAAGAAGATCAGAAGAATAAAAGAGATGTCGGCCATGGATGACCCATTGATACTGGGTACCTTCTTTTTAGTTTTAGACATTGCTCTTTACTGATGTGTTGATTACTTACTTGGCAAGACGCTTGCGGATACCACCCCAGATGACACCCACGATGATGAGAGCCACTAGTGTGTAGGTGGTGTAGATGCACATATCGATGATCTTGAGCCACCCTGGAGTGTTGTATTGTGCTGAGTCTTCATTGACAGACATCGGAGTACCATCGCCTATAGCATAGGTGATGCCGAGTATCACGATCAAGACTATGAATACTAAGAGACTCTGGAGAGCTCTCTTAGGATTGGTGCGGAACCCTTGGATTAGGGAGACGATAGCGAATACTATCGTTGCTATGAGCGTCAGCGCAACAAGTGCATAGCCCCAATACAAGACTAAGTCTGTATTGGCATAGACCTTATTGCCCGCAGCATCTAGCTCGACTCCCCCGACGAAGAACGCAAGGCAGACCGCAACGGAGACTACTAAAAGTACTAGTAGCGTCCAGCTAGAGATCTTACGAATTTTGGTTACTGCCATGGTTGCGTATTACTTATGGAGGTTGTACTTGATAGCAAAGTCAACTAGCGTGATAGATGCATCCTCCATACGATTGAGGATAGACTCAACCTTAGATAGGATGTAGTTGTAGAAGACCTGTAGGATCATAGCAACGATCAGACCACCGATGGTCGTGATCAGAGCCACCTTCATACCACCAGCGACGACCGTCGGGCTGATATCACCAACCTTCTCAATCTTATCGAATGCCATGACCATACCAACGACGGTACCAAGGAATCCGAGTGAAGGTGCAATAGCGATGAAGAGGGTAATCCAAGAGAGGTTCTTCTCGAGGAGTCCGCCCTGTACACCACCATAGGAGACGATAGAACGCTCGACTACGTCGATGCCCTGGTCAAAGCGCATCAGTGCCTGGTATGCGATAGAAGCAACAGGACCACGTGTGTTGCGTGCGATGTCCTTAGCTCCATTCATGTCACCGCGGTTGAGTGCCTCCTCGAGCTTGCGTAGGAATGCCTCGTAGTTATTGTCTGCTAGGTTGAGGTAGATGATACGCTCTAGGCAGAGAACGAGACCGAGGATCAGGACGAGTGCGATGAGTGCCATAAAGTCAGCACCACCCTCAATGAACTTGGTCTTGAGAGCCTGGTGGAAGGTCTGATCAGCCGTAGCGTCCTGCTCCATGACAGCCGCCATGTCGACTTCAACAGCCTCATCAACGGGAGTGGCTGCCACCTCCTCTGTGGTGTCTGTAGCTGCTGGAGCAGCCTCCTGTGCGTAGGTCATCTGTGTGAGGCCCAGTGTGAGTAGAGCCATGCATGATAACGTTGCAAATAACTTTTTCATTGCGATAGTTGTGTTAGTTGATTATTTCTAGTTTGATTGTTATTACTGCGGAGAGAGAGGGATTCGAACCCTCGAAACGCTTTCGACGTTTACACGCTTTCCAGGCGTGCCTCTTCAGCCACTCGAGCATCTCTCCTTATGGGTCTATTTTGTTTGTTCTGTCTTGCTATGCTTACTTGTTCTTTCCAGCTATCTGTGTCAGTAAATAGGCTCTCTTGATCCGTTTAGTAGTGCAAATCTAAAGAAATTTGGCGACTTAGCACGCATCTAGACCTCTGATCTCGTTTTTCACAACCTAATTCGGGAAGCTTTGTGATCTGTTACGATCATAAGCTACGAGACTAAGTCTAACGAAAAGAGCCGTATAGCGTTACTTGTCGTATGCTCTGCCAAGCTCTCTAGAGAGATGCCTAGCTGATCTGCGACATAGCTAGCTGTATGAACTAAATATGCTGGCTCATTGCGCTTCCCCCGCTGGGGAATAGGAGCCAAATAGGGTGCGTCTGTCTCTAGAAGCATCTTGTCTAGAGGGATCTGAGACAGTAGTCGAGCGGTGCGAGACCGCTTATAGGTTACATTGCCATTGACCCCTATCATCATCAGTGGCAAGTGATCCAATATGCGCTGCAGCTGTGTCTCCTCGCCTTCGAAGCAGTGAAAGACTCCACGGAGCTGCTCGGGAGCGAAGTGAGATGTCAAGAGGTCGATCGTCTCGTCCAGGGCTGATCGTACATGCAGTATCACCGGTAGGTCTAGCTCTGTAGCCCATCCGACCTGCTCGATGAGAGCTTTCTGCTGCTCGTCGACATAGGTACGATCCCAGTAGAAGTCTAGTCCGACCTCCCCTATCGCTACGATTGCCTCACTAGACTCAGCTATATATTGGCGTAGCTGACGTAGCTGCTCTGCGTAGTCTGCCTCCACCGAGGTGGGGTGCAGCCCTAGCGCCATCGCTGTACGATCAGGATAGGTGTGGTGCGTCTCGACTAGTAGAGGGAGTGACGTGAGATCTACATTGGGCATAACCATATAGTCTACCCCCGCCTGACAGGCTGCCAAGATGACCGCCTCTCTATCTGCGTCATACTCGACACCATATATATGCGTGTGGGTATCTATCAGCATATCTCTGTCCTACCTCTTCGATCTAACCAAAGGGAAGCTCTCCCTTTCGCTACAAAGTTGCTAGTCCTTCGCTAAGGACTGAGCGTTTAAGTGTTGCGCTCAGCTATTTTGGTTACAAAAGCGCGCAACTGCGTAGCCTCTCTACCACAAGCGGACTCCAAAGCCTTTAGCGCACTCTGCGCCTCTGCTAGGTAGTCTCGCACGAGTGCCTGCACTTGTGTAGCTACGTCCATCTCGTCATATAGAGCCTTGACTGCAGAGATCTTCTCTTCAGCCTGCTCGTTAGATCTACGCATCGCCTCTGTGAGTGCTTGTCGCTGAGCGGGAGAAGCAGTAGCATAGGCGAGTGTATGGAGGATGGTCTTCTTGCCCTCTAGGATATCCCCTCCGAGAGGCTTGCCAAAGGTCTCACTATCTCCGTATAGATCTAAGTAGTCATCTTGAAGCTGGAAGGCTAACCCGAGGTTCCACCCAAAAGCGTAAGAGGACTCGAGCTCTGCAGCACTCCCCTTCGAGAGGATGGCTCCAAAGCGCGTTGCCGTGGCTATCAAGACCGCTGTCTTATAGCCGATCATCTCTAGGTATTGCTCCTTAGAGACATAGTCTAGCTGCTCATACTCCAGGTCTAGTTGCTGACCCTCCATGATGAGCGTAGCCATCTTATTGAAGTCTTGTATCAGATTAGGGAGCATCTCAGCAGAGACACCCTCTGTAAGCATCTGATAAGCTAGAATGAGCATAGCATCTCCCGAGAGGATGGCGGGTGTCAGTCCATACTTAGCATAGACCGAGGGCTTGCCACGCCGTACGGGAGAATTGTCCATCACATCGTCATGTAGTAGCGTGAAGTTGTGAAAGACCTCTAGAGCTACTATAGGCGATGCTGCCAAGGGTGCCTCAGGACATAAGTACGCCTGCATCAAGAGAGCCAGGACTGGACGCACGCGCTTAGCTCCCTCTTGCTCCAATGTGTATCGTATCGGAGCGTAGAGAGCTTGAGGAGTGCGCTTATCTAGCTTCAGACGCTGCAGCGTATCCTGCACTATCTGACGATAAGCCCCCAGATCTTTGGCTTCTACTGTGTGAGACATTCCTTGGTTAGTATGAGGTGCAGAGACTTCCTGTGATACGGTGCTAATGGGTGATATAGCCGTCTACCTACCAGAGCTACTTGGTAGCAGGTTGGATTAACAACGTAGGGAGACACCTATATCATCCGATAGCGCATTGTGTTATTACAGAAAGGGCTTCACGCCTTTTGCATTAGCCTAGCACGAAGGCAACAGGCAGTGTGAAGTAAGAGCGTACGGGCTTACCACGCTGCTTACCAGGCGTCCACTTAGGCATAGACTTAAGCACACGGATAGCCTCTTTGTCTAGTGCTGGGTCTACCTTGCGTGCTACAACGACATCTCCGATAGAGCCGTCCTTCTCCACGACGAAGCGGAGTACGACCTTGCCCTGGATATTGTTGTCTAGAGCACTCTGTGGATACTCGATGTGATTAGCAATCCACTTAAGCATTGAGGGGATATCACCCATGGGTGGTACAGCGGGATTCTCGACGATCTCGAAGATCTGATCCTCAGGCTCCTCGAATGTCTGTACAGGCTGTACGATAACGGGTGGCGGTGGTAGCTCACGATTCTGGTCTACAGAGACAATTGAAATCTTAGCAACCTCCTTCTTATCGTCCACTACTTTAAACTCCTCAGGTAGTGCTACCTCTACGACCTCCTGTGGAGCCTCTGGTTCAGGTTCGGGTTGCTCTTCTTGCTGCTCGTTGATAATGAGCGCATCCTCCATGTCGGCGATATTGAGCGAGGTCATCTCGTCTGCATTATCGTCCTTTGTAGAGGTCCACTCTAGAGCGGTATAAAGGATACCTAGAGCTAAGACCAATCCCATAGCCAACGATAAGGGTATCGTCTTTCTTAGGTCTGCGTGGGGTGATTTCTTGATTTCCATATAGCGAGTTATCTTATTTCTTCGGTGGAATGGTAGTTCTTTTGGAGTGTGCTATCACGTATAGCTAGCTCTCTCGGCACAAATGTACGAAGATTTTTGCGAGTAGCCTACACCTCCTAGTTAAGTCTTCCCTAAGAGGCGCGATGCCACACACCAAAAGAACCCCCTCCCCGACGGATAAGTTACTTCTTAATGTTCGGCAACTCAAGGCCGTAGCCCTTCTTCTTGTCTGCTGCCTTAAGGAGTATAGCCGTGATGAGAGCTACGACACCAAATGCAGTAAAGACGAGCATAGCCTGGAAGTAATCCTTAGGCTGTCCAGGAGCTACGTTCTGGTTGTTTGCATCGAGGATCGCACCAATGAGCATAGGCACAGACATAAGCCCGATGTTCTGAATCCAAAAGATAGCTGAGTAAGCAGAGCCTAGCACCTTACCTGGGATGATCTTAGGTACGGAAGGCCATAGAGCTGCAGGAACCAGCGAGAAGGAGATACCTAGTACTACGATTGCAATGACAGCGATGGTAGCTGCCAGTCCGTGAGAGACTGTGCTGAAGGGGAAGAAAGCAAACGTACCATGGCAGACAATCATCAGGATAGCTCCGATTATAAGCATCGTCGCTCCCTTGCCACGAGCATCTAGGTAGAAGCCCAAGATTGGGGTTATAACCATAGCTCCCACTGGGAAGAGACTAAAGATCTTGGCGGCTATATCTGACTCAAAGCCCACGTTGCTCACAAGCATCTCAGTAGCAAACTTCTGGAAGGGGAAGATAGCTGAGTAGTAGAGCACGCAGAGGATCGCAACGATCCAAAACATCGAATTGCCAAAGACATGACCGAGGTCTCTAAACTTAAAGGGCTCCTCCGCCTCTTTCTCCATAGCAGCATGAGCAGCCTCTAGCTGATGGTCAAGCTTCTTATCCATAAAGAAGTAGACCACATAAAGAAGTAGGGCTACGACAAGAAGACAAGTGCCAAAGAAGACAGAAGCGCGTACCGTACCATACTGCTCAGCGACCATCGGTGAGAGCCAAAAAACAGCAAAGACACCCAGACGAGCCACAGCCATCTCGATACCCATTGCTAGAGCCATCTCCTTGCCCTCAAACCACTTGACAATGGATCGAGAGACCGTCACGCCTCCCATCTCTGTACCGCAGCCGAAGAGCGCAAAGCCCACACAAGCTAGCTTGGCGGAAGCTGGCACACCCGTCCAGAAGCTGTTGAGGAAGCTATACCCGAAGCCTCCTGCATTAAACACAGGACTCAGTGCATACAGCTTGATCAAAGCACCGATCACCATCAGAGAGCCTGATAGGAGGAAGGTAAAGCGTACCCCCATCTTGTCTAGGATGATACCAGCAAAGATGAGGAAGAAGAAGAATACATTGATAAAGAATTCACTACCTCCATAGGTGCCAAAGACGGTAGAAGACCACTTTAGCTCCGTCTCGACCATCGTCTTGATAGGTGAGAGGATGTCCACAAACATGTAGGCAAAGAACATCGTGAGTGCGACTAGTGCCAGTGCTAGCCATCTCATCCCTGCGCTGTCTCGCAGGGTCTTTAGTTGCATAGATTCAGTCATTACGTTATGTAGTATGTTTAGTTTGTTGATGCGTATATAGGTAGAGCGTCTAGCCCTCATTGATGGGTTGGACGCTCTTTTTGTATCGTGGGATAACTCTTGAGTAGCTCGGCAACGATGAAGTTGCTACCACCGACGAAGATCAAGTCTCCTGCATTAGCAAGTGCCACGACCTCTCGCAGAGCCTCCTCTACCGAGGGATAAGCTCTACCCCTGAGGCCGATAGCCTCAGCACGTTGCTGCAGCTCCTCGGCGGGTAGCGTACGCTGTGACGCTGTCGTACAGAAGTAGTAGCGAGCTGACGAAGGCAGGAGAGCCAAGTTGGTGTCTATATCCTTGTCGGCACTCATACCTACTATTATATATAGGTGATCATAGGACTCCTCTTTGAGTTGGTGCGCTACGACAGCTATACCTGCGGGGTTGTGCGCTGTATCGCAGACGATGTGCGGATCTGTCGAGATCGTCTCCCAGCGGCCACGCAGTCCCGAGAGCTTGTACAGCTCGGCAAAGCCTCGCGCCACCTCCTCATGAGTGAGTGGTGTGTCGAGCACTTTATCATCTAGGATGCGTAGTGCGGTTAGGACGGTATGCACATTTTCCAACTGCGCATCGCCCGAGAGCGGTGTCTCTATGAGTCCATAGTCGACGGTGTCTAGCCGCATACCTGGGTGCAGCTCATCGTATTGCTTGATCGTGTGCTCATCCTCGCAGAAGGTGATCGGCGCATGACGCTCATCAGCTACCCGCTCAAAGAGCTCACGCACAGAGCCTCCCGCATTGCCTATGACAGCCTGGACGCCCTCCTTGATGATGCCCGCCTTCTCGCCGGCAATCGCCTCGAGCGTGTTGCCGAGATATTGCGTGTGGTCCAGACTTATGTTGGTGATGATCGAGAGCTTAGGCAGTATCACATTGGTACTGTCTAGTCGCCCTCCTAGCCCTACCTCGATGACAGCGTAGTCCACCTCATGGGTGTGGAAATACTCAAACGCCATCAAGGTCGTGTACTCAAAGAATGAGGGACCGACAGACTCAATCAGCGGACGGGTTCGCTCGACAAAGGAGACTACCTCCTCCTCGGAGATCATCTCGCCATTGATCCGTATGCGCTCGCGAAAGTCCACCAGGTGTGGCGAGGTAAAGAGCCCCACCTTATAGCCGGCCGCTGTCAGCACGGAGGCTATGAGCGAGGTGGTCGAGCCCTTACCATTGGTACCACCCACATGGATGGTGCGAATGTATCGCTGTGGATTGCCTATCGCCTCGCACATCTGCTGCATGCGCTCTAGGCCAGGCTTATAGGCATCGCCCCCTTGGTTTTGGTAGCAAGGGGTCGCTTGGTAGAGATAGTCTACCGTTTCTTTATAGTTCATTGTTGAGCTTGCGCATGATGGTCTGTGAGCGGTCAGGCCCTACAGATATGATCGAGATAGGTACTCGTAGTTGCGCCTCTAGGAAGGCCACATAGTGACGGAAAGCGTCTGGTAGCTCTTGCTCCGAGCGACAGCCGTCTAGTGGCGTCTGCCAGCCTGGTAGCTCCTGGTAGATAGGCTCTATGTCCGCCTCGAGTGAGTACGGCATATTCTTGTACTCCTTATCTCCTATGCGGTAGGCGACACAAGCCTTGATCGTCGGGAGCGTATCTAGCACATCACTCTTCATCATGATCAGATGCGTCACACCGCTGAGCATGATCGTGTAGCGCAGGGCTACAAGGTCTATCCAGCCACAGCGACGAGGACGACCCGTCACCGCGCCAAACTCATGTCCACGATCTGCCATCAGGTGCCCTACCTCATCTTGTAGCTCTGTGGGGAAAGGTCCTGACCCGACACGTGTACAGTATGCCTTGAAGATACCGTAGACGCGACCTATCGCCTTGGGCGAGATGCCGAGACCGATGCAGCAGCCAGCACTTACCGTGTTACTACTGGTCACAAAGGGGTAAGTACCAAAGTCCACATCCAGTAGCGAGCCCTGCGCACCCTCAGCAAGGACGTTCAGCCCCTCCTCGAGTGCTTCGTTGATGAGGATCTCACTATCTACAAACTGGTAGCCCTTGAGGTACTCAATGGCTTGGTAAAAAGCCTCCTCCATCTCAGGCAGCTTAGAAAGGTCAGCACCCATCTTCTGCAATAGATCCACGTGACGATCCCGCACAGCTTTGTAGCGGGTTTCAAAGTCTCGCTCGATGTCACCGATGCGTAGTCCCGTACGAGCCACCTTGTCGGTATAGCAGGGGCCTATGCCCTTGCCCGTGGTGCCAATCTTAGCAGCACCCTTAGAGAGTTCCTGAGCAGCATCTAGCAGACGATGCGTCGGGAGGATCAGGTGTGCCTTGCGGGATATGACTAGTCGCTTCTTAATGTCGTGGCCGCTCTGAGCCAGCTGCTCAGCCTCCTCACGTAGTAGGACGGGGTCGAGTACGACACCATTGCCGATCATGTTAAGCTTGTTGCCCTGGAAGATACCTGAGGGGATCGAACGCAATACGTAGCGCTGTCCCTCAAACTCCAGTGTATGCCCCGCATTAGGACCTCCTTGAAAGCGTGCTACCATCTGATAGCCTGGGGTTAGGACGTCAACGATCTTGCCTTTGCCCTCATCGCCCCATTGTAGTCCGAGTAGGACGTCTACCTTTTTCTTGTTCATGTCTTAATATATCTCTATCGATCAGCGACTTGAGATGGCTTGTTGTAGCCCTCCCGACCGAGTCGCCGACCTCTTATTATTCGTTTTAGCAGTCTCACGCTCGCAGTGTTGGCATAGTCCGTAGAAGATCAGCAGAGGCTGTGCCAGACGATACCGATGCGGCGTAGTATGACGTAGTGCCTTGAGACGTCGAGGCTGTCTATAGAGCACCTCAGCACCACAGCAACGACAGCGACAGACAGCATAGAGACTAGCCTGCTCACTGGTCAGATAGTGCGCTTCGCTCGCCTGCGGGAGCTGCACGATCAGCCCCGCCTCAGCCAGCAGACGCACCGTACTATAGACCGTGCCGCGGCTCTGGCGATAGCCCCCCTCCTTCAGCTGAGCCATCAGCTCCTCTGTCGTAAAGATACGACGCTGCAGACTGACCACCTGAGCGATCTCTACTCGCTCAGAAGTCAGCTGATAGCCGTGCTGCTTGAGAAAGGCCTTAAAAGGCGACACCAAATCCGACATCATACTGCGCCACTCCCCTACCTTAGGAGATGTGACATACTACCATTTTACTGCGTTACACATTCGTGAGGACCACATCTGTAGTAGCCTCACAGCGAGACGCGTCACCACTTCGTGCGACACGCTCCACGGCATTCCCCCACCCCACTTCGTCCTCCAGCTGAGAGCAACGAGTGCAGCGGGATCTGACCGATGTCGCAAAGTTATACAAATTACTTTACTTACGCCACCTCTCGACCCACCCCGCTCCAAATTGCATTTTGGAGTGGAAAATACAGAGGTCACCCCGTAGGGAAGCACGATGAGTGTCGAGTCGGAGGGCGTCCGTTGGGGCAAAGCGAGACGTCGCCGTGTAGGGACGCTCGGTCTGAGCGTCCGTTGTGTCAAAGGTTACAGCATCGTGATTTAACGGGGACGGACGCACAGATCGTGCGTCCCTACACGGCGACGTCTAATCTCTAACTTCTAATCTCTCAGACGACTCCGACAGCTCTGATAAAAAGGACCTCGCAGAGGTCCGACGCATCGTAGCCGTCGGTCGGAGGGGCAAAGCCCCGAACGACCGATGGATAGGCGAACGTGCTAGGAGGTCGACCCCTTGTGGGTCAGACTAGACGAAGCTTACAGTCATAGTCCGACCTCCCACACAGGGGAGGTCGTTATGCGGGGTGTACCCATCGGCTCCCCCAGTCGTTCGGGCTACGCCCTCCGACTGGGGGCTAGGATCCGTCCGACCGCGCTGCGGTCGTTCCTCCCTAAGCCTGAGAGCGAAACGTCATTGTCATCTGTTGTGACCTCCGCAGGAGGTAATACGAAGGATCCATATTGCGGATACACATCGTTTGTGACCTCCGCAGGAGGTCAGACGAATCATAGCCCCCAGTCGGAGGGCGTAGCCCGAACGACTGGGGGAACAAGACGTCGCCCATTGATCGACCCCTTGTGGGTCGGACTAGACGAAGGATGCAGTCCCAGTCAGAACGCTCTTATCTTTCTAGAACTTCCCAGTTTTTCTTCTTTGCAGTAGTTACGTCAGCAGCGCTATACCTGTTTTCATCCCTTTTCTTAGGGAAGTGAGCTACTAGATAAATAGTACCACTACTCTTTTTCCTTCGATTGGGAAGACTATTCACTAGTTTGGTCATAGCCTTGCCTTTGATACGATTACTGTAGCAACGAATCTCCATCAATCTAGCACGCCCAGACACGTTCAAGCTGGTTAGTTGATTGTCGTAGCAGTAAAGCTCTGTCAAGGCGGTGTTATTTGACACGTCCAAGCGCTTCAGTTGATTGTCGTAGCAGTAAAGCTCTGTCAAGGAGGTGTTCTGCGACACATCCAAGCTGGTCAGTTGATTGTCGTGGCACAGAAGCGTTGTCAAGGCGGTGTTCTGCGACACATCCAAGCTGGTCAGTTGATTGTCGTTGCACCAAAGAGCTACCAAGGCAGTGTTCTTTGACACGTCCAAGCTGGGCAGTTGATTGTTGAAACAGAGAAGCTTTGTCAAGGCGGTGTTCTTTGACACGTCCAAGCTGGTCAGTTTATTGATGGAGCATTCAAGCTCTGTCAAGGCGGTGTTCTTTGACACCTCCAAGCTGGGCAGTTGATTGTTGAAACAGATAAGCTTTGTCAAGGCGGTGTTCTTTGACACGTCCAAGCTGGTCAGTTGATTGTTCATGCAGGTCAGATATGTCAAGGCGGTGTTCTTTGAGACGTTCAAGCTGGTCAGCTGATTGTAGGAGCAGCCAAGCTCTGTCAAGGCGGTGTTCTTTGACACCTCCAAGCTTGTCAGTTTATTCTTGAAGCAGTAAAGATCTGTCAAGGCGGTGTTCTGCGACACATCCAAGCTGGTCAGTTGATTGTAGAAACAGAGAAGCTTTGTCAAGGCGGTGTTCTTTGACACGTCCAAGCTGGTCAGTTGATTGTTGGAACACCAAAGCTCTGTCAAGGCGGTGTTCTTTGACACGTCCAAGCTGGTCAATTGATTGCTGTAGCAGTAAAGCGTATCCAGGGCGGTGTCCTTTGACACGTCCAAGCTGGTCAGTTGATTCTCGTAGCAGATAAGTTCTGTCAAGGAGGTGCAGCCCGAGAGATTCAAGCTGGTCAGTTGATTGCTGTTGCACTTAAGCTTTGTCAAGGCGGTGTTCTGCGACACGTCCAAGCTCGTCAGTTCACTGTAGGAGCAGTTAAGCGTTCTCAAGGAGGAACAACCCGATACGTCCAAGCTGATCAGTTGATTGAAGGTGCAGTCAAGCTCTGTTACATCGCCACGGATGGTGACTGTTCGGCTTTTGAGTCTGTAATACTTGCGATCGGAATTGTTCGTTTTCCCAGTATCTTGGGTTCCCTCAATGGTGACGTTGCCATTGGCCTTGATGACTAGTTGGATTTCCTCTCCGACCCCTTTGGAGGTGGTCATCGTGATGACGCCTTGGGCGAGGAGGGAGGTGGAGGTGAGGAGGGTGCCGAGAAGGGCGAAGAGCCAGATGCGTGGATGTTTGCTCATAATGTAGCTAGAAGTTAGAATTGGGGGGGGCTGTGAGGATTCTGCCGTGTGAGTGATGTTTCCTGCGAAGTTATGCCTTTACTTTGAGGTATGCAAGGGGTTAGAGATTAGAGGTGTCGGAGGGCGTCCCTCCGATTGGGGACGCAACAATAATTTAGGGTTGAGCACATATCGAGACGAAGCTATGTCGGGGAAAAGTGATTTCCACGTGGATATTTCGAAATATCCAGGTGGAGAATTTTTATTTCCCAGGTAGGAAAGAAAAAATTCTTCGGAGGAATCAAATGAAACTTCGGAGGAATTTTTTGACGCCCACGTGGAAAATAAAAAATATCCACGTGGAGATTTCTGATTTCCCACGTGGATATTCGAGAAAGAAGAGAATCGGACGAATTTCCCCGTAAAGATATGTAAATGGAGAGTAGAGGTTAGAAGTTAGAGATTAGAAGTTAGAGGTTAGAGACGGAGGGGCTTCTAGTGGCACTAGTATCTCTAGCCAACAGCTAACAGCCAACAGCCAATCGCCAACAGCCAATCGCCAACAGCCAATCCATGGCTGACACATTAATATATAATGAGTTGTCGAACCAGCTTGACGCAAGAACCTTTAACGAGTATGGCGCCCTCTCGCTAGACACTGGGATGCGCGGGTGACATTTGCGGGAGCCCGTAATCTGAAGTGTTGTAAATGTGGTCTAGGTTGTCTATATTTGCACGCTCGTAGGAGATGCGCTATGGGGCGAGTCGGCGAAGGTGTGCAATAATCTAGCGACACGGCCGTTCTCTCCGATAGGATACTCCTTATTATATATAACCACTGATATAGACTGACTATGTACTGGACGTTAGAATTGGCCTCCAAACTGGAGGATGCTCCCTGGCCTGCTACCAAAGATGAGCTCATCGACTATGCTCAGCGCTCAGGCGCGCCCATCGAAGTGATCGAAAACCTCGAGGAGATCGAGGACGAGGGCGAGGAGTACGAGACCATCGAGGATATCTGGCCAGACTACCCTAGCAAGGAGGACTTCTTCTTCAACGAGGAGGAGTACTAACTCGCTACTATAGACCCTGACTCATAATCGGGGAATCTCTGCATAGCTATGAGCTTATGACCACACGCCACCTAGGATGAAAGAGACGCACCCACTACGGATCTGCGCTATACGGCTTGCGCTAAGAGAGCACCAGTCGGAGAGGGGCGTGTGCGCTACGGTGAGGTGGGGGCGTAAGTCTTTCGGGAGGTTCCTGCTATGTCTACTTATCGTGGCCTGCTGGCTCCCGATGCGTTCGCTGGCACAGGTGGACCCGCTTTTTTCCGACTACCGACGGTTGCAGAACTACTACAATCCGGCAGCGATCGGGCTGCAGAAAGATCTGCTCCTGACGGCTGCCTATCATCAGCAGTGGATCGGTATCGAGGGGGCACCGGCTAACCTTTTTGTCTCGGCCCATACGGAGCAGCAGTGGGGCAAGAGCTACCACGGCGTGGGGCTGGTGGTCGTGGCGCAGCGTGCGGGACTCTTTACCCGTACAGAGGCGCAGGCGGAGTATGCCTTTCAGCTTCGCTGGAAGGGGGACAAAATTCTCTCTATCGGCACGGGACTAGGCATGATCAACCTCCTATACGATGGCACTAAGGCACACATACCAGACGGAGGAGCAATGACGCCCAACGACCCCTCGCTACCCCAGACGCCTGTGTCGGGGCGTAACTTTGACCTCTCTGCGGGAATCCTATGGCACACGCCTCGCTACTTCATCGGTGTCTCGGGGCGTCATCTCACGGTGCCGCGCATCACCCTCGATAGGCTTTACTATCAGAAGGTGCCGATACATATCAATGCCGTCTGTGGGTACAATATTACACCAGCAGGTGCGTTATTATCGTGGCACCCCTCACTATTTGCCTCGACAAACTTGACGTCGTGGCGGGTGGATGTCAACCTAGATGTGCGCCTTGCGCAGCGATGGGCGGCTGGTCTGATGTACCGACCTTTGCAAGCGGCGGGGCTACGGCTGGGAGCGCTCTTTGGCAAGTGTCACGTGGGTTACCTCTTTGAGATGCCTACGAGTCAGTTGGCGAGGGGCAACTGGGGCAGTCACGAGCTGGTGATCTCCTACGCGCTCCCGATGTCTAGCCACAAGAAAGGGACCAACAGCTACAAGAGCATCCGACTCCTTTAGCCCGTGCATCTCTATAAATAATAGAACTTAATCAGAAGACCTCTGAAACAACTTAGAAGCTATGAAAGAAGCTTTGCCGACATACAGCAGTCCGTCCGAGAGCGCGCATGACGCCCGTTCCGTACAAAGGCTTAGGACTAGAATCAGAGCGGGAGCCTTGCCCCTACTAGGTGCTTTGGCACTACTCTTACTCTTCATCTCCGTGCTGAGCATGGTAAGCTGCGCGCCCAAGCGTGGCTCTGGCGTGAGTGCCGAGCTGGTGGGCGTGGGACTCGCCTCGTGGAGTGAGCCAGCGCCCTACGGCATGGTACAGATACCACAAGGACACATCGTGCTGGGCGAGCGTGAGGCGGACACCGTATGGGGCCTCCCCGCAGAGTACCGGGCGATCTCGGTAGATGCTTTCTGGATGGATCAGACGGAGGTGACGAATGCGCAGTGGCGACAGTTCGTCTACTATGTGCGTGACTCGATCGTTCGTGAGCGTCTGGCGGACCCGCTATATGGGGGTAACCCGCTCTACAAGATTACGACGGACAAGTATGGTGACCCTGTCAAGCCTTACCTCGACTGGTCTCAGCCGCTACCCAATCCTAAGCGTGCGCTAGAGCAGGAGCTGGAGGCGATGGAGAGCGTCTACTACACGAACCCCGTGACGGGCGAGCGCAAGCTCGATCCTAAGCAGATGCTCTACAAGTATGAGGTCTACGACTACCACGCAGCAGCACTCTACCGAAACAACTTACAAAAGGATGTGCGCGCCAGCAAAGGAGTCCAGGAACCGGTGATGATCTCTAAGGACACCGCTTATGTCAACGATCGTGGCGAGGTGATCCGTGAGACGATCACGCGTCAGCTCGCTAGTGAGTACGACTTCCTCAATACTTACATCGTAGCGATCTACCCCGACGAGACGGTCTGGGTCAACGACTACCCCAACTCTAAGAATGAGATCTACACCCGCACTTACTTCAACCACCCTCGCTACGACAACCACCCCGTGGTGGGTGTCTCGTGGGAGCAGGCGACCGCTTTCTGCCACTGGCGCACGGACAACTACCGCAAGGGGCTGAACCTACCCGACGGAGCTATCGTCCCGGAGTTTAGACTACCCACCGAGGCGGAGTGGGAGTACGCAGCGCGTGCTGGACGGACGAACACGAAGTTCCCGTGGAATAGCGAAGACCTAGACTCAGAGGATGTCTGCTTCTTGGCAAACTTCAAGCCCTTCGAGGGAGACTACGCAGCCGACGGGCAGGTGATTACTTCGCAGGTAAGCACTTTCTCGCCCAATGACTACGGCCTCTACGATATGGCGGGCAACGTGGCGGAGTGGACCAGCTCGAGCTACTTCGTCTCGAGCTACGAGATGATGGACGATGTCAATCCGCAGATGCACTACAACGCAGCTCGCGAGGACAATACGATGCTACGGCGCAAGGTCGCCAAGGGTGGCTCGTGGAAGGACGTCCTCCGCTTCATCAGATCCACACGACGCATCTACGCACCACAAGATGAGGCGCACTCTTACATTGGCTTCCGCTGTGTGCGTAGCATCATCAACAACTCCAAATAAGCAACGCAACAGACAGCCCTAACGACGGCTTTACCCTTCAGATAGATAGACTCATGGCAAAGAAATATAGACGCTACAAGAATGGTCTGGAGATGTATCTCTCCAGCAAGAAAGGGCGCAGAGTGCTCAACTTCGCATACAGCTGGGGTGCCGCAGTGGTAATCCTCGGAGCTCTCTTTAAGTTGCTCCACTTCCCCTTCGGCAATGAGATGCTTTTCATCGGTATGATCACCGAGTTCTTCGTCTTCTTTATCTCAGGCTTTGAGCAGCCTGAGGAGCACTACCAGTGGGAGCAGGTTTTCCCCGAGCTAGACTCTAAGAACCCGATGGACAAGCAGGAGATGGAGGCTCGCCGACAGTACCTCCTCCGCAAAGCTCAGGAGGCAGCCGCAGCGCCTGCCCCCACCTACGCCTATCCTGAGGGTGAGCATCACGAGCCGACGAGAGCTTACGCAGCTCAACCACAAGCTCAGGCGGGCTACGCTGCTCCTGAGGGTGGTTACGGGGCACCAGCTTCGGAGGTTCAGGTGGAGCGTCTCTCCTCAGCCATTGATCAGCTAGCCAATGCCGCTTCACAGCTCAGCAGACTGGGCGAGCTATCTCAGCAGATGACCGATCAGTGGGTCGCTATGCAGCAAGACGGCCGCACCCTCGGTGAGAGTGCTGTCGAGTATCAGACGCAGATGGACACCACCTCACAGCACCTGGCGCGTCTCAACCAGATCTACGAGTCGCAGCTGGCAAGCATCACAGGACAGGTCGCTACCATTGACCAGATCAACCAAGGGCTGGAGCATATTAAGAATATGTACCAAGACTCCGCCATCGACAGCACCACCTTCCGCACGCAAAATGAGCGCTTGACGATGCAGCTCTCTGAGCTGAACCGTGTCTACGCCCGCATCCTAGAGGCACTGACGGTCAATATGGGTGCACCCGGTATGGCGGGTCGTCCTTATCAGGGAGGCTACGAGCCTAGCTACTACGCTCCACGGCAGGAGTACCCCTCGGCACGGCCTGACTACTACGCATCACAGCCCTACCAAGCACCACGCAATGCGGGCGCACCACAGGAGCCACAAGAGTAGATAGCTTTTCTCACCTCATCTACTCGATAGCTATTCAACTAACACAATCTAGGCATTATGGCAGCAGGAAGCAGTGGCAACCGCAATAGACAGAAGATGATCAATCTGATGTATCTCGTCTTCATTGCGATGGTAGCACTCAACGTCTCCTCAGAGGTGCTCTCGGGCTTTGTCCTCGTAGAGCGCAGTCTGACGCACACCATCGAGGGGGCGCAGCAGAGCAATGACAATATCATGAAGGGGCTCTCGACTGCTTATGCCAAAAACCCTAGCAAAGCGGAGCCCTGGTATCGCAAAGGACTAGCGCTCACCGCCTATGCCGACTCACTCTACAACGAGATAGACCAGTTGCGCCTCCTCATAGCACAAGAGGCAGACGGTAAGGATGCCAATCCCAACGATGTGGCTCGCAAGGACGATATGAACGCCCCCACGACCGTCATGCTCAACCCGCTCACACGACGTGGTGCTAAGCTACGCGAGTCGATCGACGCCTTCCGCACGTACACCACGCAGATGGTTCGCAGCGACAGCCGTCGTGAACATATCTCCGAGATGCTCAGCACAGAGGGCGCCGGCGGACTGAGCTGGGAGCAGCAGATCTTTGAGAACATCCCCACCATTGCCTCGCTCACGATGCTCACGAAGCTCCAGAGCGACATACGCTCCGTCGAGGGCGACGTGCTAAGTGACCTTGTCCAGAACATCGACAGTGGCGACCTCCGCGTCAATAAGATTGCGGCGCAAGTGATCCCACGCAGTCAGCTCGTCATGCAGGGCAGCCAGTACGAGGCGAGCATCGTCCTCTCTAGCTACGACTCGACACGCGTGCCCAAGATTGTGGTCAATGGCACCACCCTCCCCGAGAGTGCTGGAGGCATTTACCGTGTCACGGCGTCCAAAGCCGGCACCTTCCCCATCTCGGGATACATCGAGACGGAACTGCCCGACGGCACCGCTATCAAGCAGCCTTTCCAGTCGGAGTACTACGTCACCGAGCCTTTTGCGACGGTCGCGCCTACGATGATGAATGTCCTCTATGCGGGCATCAACAACCCGATTAGCATCGCCGTGCCTGGCGTCCCCTCGCAAAACGTGACCGCCACGATGACCAACGGCACGCTCACCCGCAATGGCAATGGCTGGGTAGCTAAGCCCGCTAAGATAGGCACTCCCGCCGTCATCACCGTCATGGCCAAGCAGGCGGACGGACGATCCACCAAGATGGCCGAGACCTCCCTACGGGTACGAGCACTCCCCGACCCACTTCCTTATATACAGTACACCGATGCCAATGGTGCGACCAAGCGCTTTAAGGGCGGACGTATTGCCAAGCGTGACCTCCTCACTGCCAACGGTATCGGAGCAGCTATCGATGACGATCTGCTAGACGTGCCCTACCAAGTGGTGCGTTTCCAGCTCCTCTTCTTTGACTCTGTCGGTGGCGTTATCCCTGAGGTCTCCAACGGCCCCACTTTCTCCACTAGACAGCGAGACAAGATCCGCAATATGGCAAAGGGTAAGCGCTTCTTCGTGAGCGAAGTAATCGCTCGTGGTCCCGACGGCATCGAGCGACAGATCCCAGCCATCGAAGTAATCGTACGATAGTCTTCACAGCTTTAAGAATAGACCCATCTCACTATACTATGCAACGCATTCAGTCTCTACTCATAGTACTCCTGACCCTCACGCTCTCACTGACCGCTGAGGCGCAAAACTTTGACCCGCTCTCAGCCACCCCGACCGACTCGACACAAGTCGCCACGGAGCAGCCACGCCAGCGCCCCACGGCACGTCAGCGACGCGATAGGAAAGAGCAGGAGCAGGAGACACAGGCCAATGGTATCTCCATGCGCGCCAAGAACTACGCCGACCAGCAGGTCAAAGATACCGAGGCAGCCCCCTGGCGCCGAGTCGTCTACCGACAGCTCACGATAGACAGCCTCGCCAATGCCCCTATCTTCCGTCCTGTACGTCCGTCGGGACAGTTGCAGAGCCTCTTCTCGCTCCTCTTCAAGCGCTTCAACGAGGGGAGTATCACCGTCTATGAGTACGAAGACCTAGGCTACGAAAACCTAACGCCAGAGCGACAGCTGCGCTTCGAAGACTTCCTCGACCGCTTTGGCATCGTATATGACAAAGACCCCAGCCAGACGGGCAACCGCGCCTTCAAGATTCTCCCCGTAGACATCCCCACGCAGTCCATTCGTAGCTACTACGTCAAGGAGGAGTACTACTACGATGTCAAGACCAGCGACGTGAGCAGTCAGATCGTAGCGATCTGCCCCGTGATGGACGACGAGATATCGATGGAGGGTAGCGTGCGCATACCACTCTTCTGGGTCAAGTACTCCGACCTGCAGCCCTACCTCTCGCAGCAGCCCGTCATGCTCTCGACCAAGAACAACGCCACGACCGCCACGATGGACGACTTCTTCAGTCTCAACCTGTATCGCGGACAGATCTCGATGACGCTAGGCGGTGAGACCGCTGAGCTCAACAGCGAGATGAGCGACTCGACAGCCATGGCTGCTCGTCAAGCCTTCAGCAACCAGATCGAGGGCGAGCTACAGCAGTTTGAGGAGAGTCTCTACGGCACCGAGTACACAACCTCTGCCACAAGCGACGACGACCTCCAGGAGGCGCGTGACAGCGAGGACGACTCGCAGCTAGACACCGCCCGTGCCCGTCGCTCACAAGAGCTACGCGAGGGCAAGAGCAACCAGCGCAAAGCTGCCAAAGCGACCAAGGCAAAGAAGAAGAGCCGTGCTAAGAAGGCTACCCCAAAAGCTGCCAAAACCGAGCAACCGAAGCAATCGAAGAGCAGCTCCACACGCTCCGTACGTAACCGCTTCTAGCCACAGACGCTAAGTCGCCAACCACACAGCAGAGGGCTGGGTCCGTCACAACGGACTCAGCCCTCTCTTTATGATTATTGCTGTCCGATAAAAGTCAGTAAGTCCGACCTCCCACGAGGGGAGGTCGTTATGCGAGGTGTACCCATCGGCACCCCCAATCGGAGGGCGTAGCCCGAACGACTGGGGGGACAAGACGTCGCCCATTGATCGACCCCTTGTGGGTCGGACTAGGAACAGCAAACACATTTGACTCGATCGAGGGGTCAATAAACTGGTGCATTACTATCCGACCTTGTCACTAGTAAGGGAGATCCCGAAGTGAACAGTGTCGCAGGTTAGTTGCACAGATTAGAAAATTATGTACCTTTGGTGAAACGAACTATCACATATACTCCTATGAACAAGACACTTCTACGCACTTTACTCTCGCTGCTCCTCTGCCTACCAGCTCTACTACACGCAGAGGGCGACAAGGTCACCCTGCGCACGTCAGCTCCCGTCGGATCGCAGGTGGCTCTCGCAGTCAATGAGGAGGCGATCATCAGCGACGCTCTGCAGCTAGACCATAGTGGAGTCAATGCTGTGGGCAACGACTGCAACTGGTACAAGGTCATTCGTCAGGAAGTCGAAATCACTGGATCTATAACGATGATCGAGACTACCTCATTCAGACTAGAGAGTCTCAAGATCGAGCAGGCTCCCAATCTAGAAGCCTTCTTCTCTGAGGCGCGTGACCGAGGGACACAGACGATCCAAGAGGCGGACTTCTCGATGTGTCCCAACATCACCAAGATCGGCCTACAGATGGCTGAGCTAAAGCAGATCAAGCTACAGGGCTTGGCGCAGCTATCCCTACTCGGTGTCGGAGGGAACAATCTCTCTGCGCTAGACGTCTCTGGGTGCGACAACCTCAACGTCATATTTATGCACCGCAACCAGATCAAGGAGCCCGAGATGGGGGCTTTCATCACCTCCCTACCCTCTCGTGTCGACCAGTCGACTGGCTTCGTTGTCGTCATAGACACGCACCCCTCTGTGACGGACGAAGGCAATGTCTGTACAGCTGAGCAGGTGCGACAAGCTAGGGATAAAAACTGGATCATTAAGACGGCAGACAACGAGGAGTACCCTGGCTCTGGATATCAGAAGCACATCTCCGACGAGACGATCCGACTGACCACGACACTAACCATCGGTCAGGGCGACAACTTCATCCCGCTTGGTATAGAGGCCTATCCCGATGAAGACTTTGAGGTCGAGGGAGGCACTTATCACAGTACAGCTAATGGGCGTCGCTACTACCTACTCGAGAGCCCTAATCTAGTCATACGTGGCAAGGTGCGCTCGCTAAATTGTGGCGGCACCTACCTGACGCATCTAGACATCAGTGGCAATCCTGAACTGGAGACCCTCCTATGTGACGACAACAAGCAGCTCCAGACGCTCATCCTAGGGAGTCCTCGCAAGCTGAAAACGCTCAACACATCTGACTCACCCGTCGGAGATATAGACTTCGCAGTCCTTCCCGCCCTCGAGTACCTATATTGTAGGAATAGTCAAGTGCCTCCTCGCTCGCTAGTCTCTCTGCCCTCTCTGACGCAGCTCAAAGAGCTAAACTGCTCGGGCAACGCTTGGAGCACGCTAGATCTCTCCAAAGCCACTCAACTCGAAAAGCTATTCGCAGCTGGGTGTGGGCTATTGAAAGTAGACCTCTCGCATTGTCCCAACCTTCGTGAGGTACAGGTACATGTCAATTACCTTAGAGAGCTGCCTCTGGCTTCTGAAAAGCTCTATAGCGTGATCGCCTTTGACAATGAGATCAGCGGAGAGCAGATGACCCGACTAGTAGAGAGTCTCCCGACCTTTGAGGCTGGGGCTGACCCAGAGGCTCCAGATCAGGCCGAGTTCATCATATTCCGTACGGACAACGAGCCAGAAGCAGACAAAAACCGCTGTATGGCCTCAGACGTTCAGATTGCTACAGATAAGAATTGGACAGTCCTATCCGTTGATATGGATGACAATAAGTCTCTCTACGCAGGAGTGCAAGGCAATCACATATCGCTCTGTCCGCCCACTGCGGTCTCTCTCTACGTAACGCCTGAGGCAGTCCGCATAGAGGGCATTCCACACGGAGAGACCGTCACGCTGTACGACTTGTCGGGCGTGCAGGTCTATAGTATAGCGGCCAGCGCAAGCACAGCCGTCATCAGCACAGACGCTATCCCCTCAGGCGTTTACTACCTATCTGTCGGTGAGGAGATCGTTCCTCTTATCCTAAGATAAAGCACCTCGCCAAGGCGAAGAGTTCTGGAGCAGAGGGCTGGGTCCGCCACAACGGGCTCAGCCCTCTCTTTGTTTCGTCCCCCCACCCGTCGCCCCTCGTGAGCAACTCCTCGCTGTGTCGAAGATCAAATCGTTTTCCAACGATGGAAAGTTTTTGGAAAACCTATCTCCTGCCGAGCGCACACACCTGCCGAGCGCACACAAAAGAAGGGGCAGAAACCGCTTAGGTCTCTACCCCATACTTATTTGTCGTAGGGCTATGCCTCTACAAATATGTCGTGCCTGATAGCTTGACTACTTGACAAGCGTGAAGAACATAAAAGGCTTCGGCATGACGACTCCAGCTTCCAGCTCGTAGGCTATCAAGATGTTAGTGTCCCAATTGACCTTCAAGATAAAGTGGTTGATATCATCTCCTATCTTTACCGTGGCGGGATAAGCCTTTTGCGTAGCATCGTAGCTGTAAGTCACCGAGAGTGTGAGCTTCGTCCCTTTGATAGCTGCTGTCAGCTCGCCTTCCGTCTGAGAAGTGAAGCGAAGCTCGCCAGATACTTCACCGATCTCTTTGTCAATGTCAAGCCCTGGGAGGTCTGTAGCCATCTTCCAGCGGGTACCAACGAGTGCTACCTTAGGGTCCTTATCTTTGGGGTCCTTATCCTTCTTGCAGGAGCTGAGCAGGAGGGTGCTACTGGCTAGCAACATGGCTAGGCAGATGCGGATCAATTGTTCTTTTCTCATTGTGATTGGGTTATTTATTGGTTTAATGCCCGCTAAGGTACTGCTTTTTCTGAAAACTGCGAAAGTCCTATTAGCGATGCGGACGCTCGAGCTGTCGTATCTCCTGAGCAAGTGCATGCAATGCCTTGCGAGCTACGGGGAGCTCACGCTCGAGCTGTAGGATCATCTCGGTCAGGTCGGCATCGCTACCGCTATGCTGGTGGTAGGCTGTGCGGAGGCGAGCCAGTGTCTGCTCCTGCTCGGTGAGCTGCTTCTGCTGGGTCAGATATTGATCGTAGAGGGTCGCAGCCTCGGCGGAGTGAAACTGCTCGCGGCTAGTGTAGATCAGATCCGGTGCCACGACGAAGGCTCCCTGAGAGGCGTTGCTGTGGGCAGGCTGTGCGGCAGTTCGCTGGCTCAGCAAGGCAGTGTAGTCTACATCCGCCCGCTGCGTGATACGATAAGGGCGCAGCATAGCGTACTGACGCAGGAGTGCGGGGTCATTGGACGGAACCTCTGTCACCTCGCCATCATTGTAGACAAAGCGGTAAACGGTGACCATGCCGTGAGGAGCATAGCGGTCGGAGACGAGGTAGCCGAGATGACGCTCAGCATTGAAAGCCAGGAGCAAGTCATCGCCCGTGCTGTTGTACGGGAGTCCTAGCGGGACCGGCTGTAGGTAGCCTCCCGAAGCGGTCTGGCGGGTCATATAGAGATCTCGTCCGCCCAGTCCGTGCTTGCTAACAGCTGAGAAGTAGAGCGTGATACCGTCAGGAGCTAGTGAGGGGTAAGAGGGAGCCTCTAGGCTGTCTGGGATGGCGGTAATAATCGTAGCATCCGCTTGGGGGGTTGTGGGGATCGGCTGATTGGCAAGAAGATCGCCATAGACGAGACGCACGGGAGCCTCGGGACGCTCTCGGAGCGGTCTGATGTATCGATCGCCACGCTCGGTGAGGAAGCCGAGACCTAGGCTGTCGCAGGAGAAGACTTTGACACCTTGTCCGTTGAGGTAGTTGGCTAACTGATCTCGTGCGATGGTGACGGTGTCGGCCACTTCTAGCCAGAGGACGTTTCCCATGAGCCGGCGCAACGCATGCAGTCGTTCAGCGTAGAGGTCGGTGGCGTGATGCGCCTTGCGCGCTCTGCTCTGCTTCTCGAGCGAAGCGGACTGCTCGTCTAGTCGCAGCTCTCGGAGATAGCTCTCCCAGAGAGCGGGCAGGTACTTGCCATTTTGATGAGCGAGGTACTCATAAGCCGAGACAGCTAGGTCACTGCGTCCTCGCTTTGTAGCCTGCTCCACGAGCTGCGTGGCGGTAGCTACAGAGGGCTTCGTACGAAAGGCTTGCGTGAGCGAGTCTAGCTCCTGACCTTGGACCATAAAGAGTGGCAGTGTGAGGAGGCAAACGAAGAGGACGAGTAGACGCTTCATGGGGGATTAGATGTTAGAGATTAGAGGTTAGATATTAGAGCAAGCGTCTCGGAGTAGTCAGACGATATCCGACAGCTCCGAGACGCTGATGATTACTGCTGCGCTATGCGCTGCAAGATGCCGGCGTAAGCCTCTTCGTAGTGTGGTGCTGAGAGGCCTAAGCGACGACTCTCACGGACTACATAACCGACAAGACTCTCGACCTCGCTCTGATGATGGTTGCGTAGGTCGCTATTCATCGAGGTGGTCGTGGCGGGTGGCATACGCTCTATGCGACGAAGTGCTGAGGCGACTGGATCGGCATCGCTGATGCCCCACCCCTTAGCACGGTAGAGCTGGCAGAGCTCTTCGGTGAGTCCGATGACAAAGGCACGATGCGCACCGAGCAAGCCCTCGACATTGCAATCGTAGTAGCCTGTTGCAGCTGCTGAGTTGGAGAGCATGAGGTACTTCTTGCGCACCTCCTCCATAGGATCGTCGGGGATGACGAGGTCGATGCCCGCAGCTTGGGAGATCCTGAGAAGTCGCTCTTCGCTAGCCGTTCGCTCACCGCCGATGGGGCGTGCTAGGGAACCTATGTAGAGTCGCTCGTTGTCGGAGTGGCTCTCCACTACGCCAGGCTCTGTGCGCCGTGCGGTGATATAAGCGACACCCGCCCAGCGCTCGACCTCTGCGGGGAGCATCGTGCGGAGCTGCTCGTGGATGTCTAGACCATTGAGCAGGGGCAGGACGGCACTCTCTTTGGTCAGGAAGGACTGCAGTGGACGAATACTATCGGCTAGGTCATAGCTCTTGGTCACGACGACTAGATAGTCTATCGGGGCCAGCTCTTGCGGATCGCAAGTGACGCAGCTAGGACGCACGATGGTCTCTGCCAGACGAGGCGAAGAGATGCGCAAGCCCTCACGGCGTACACGATCGTAGTGCGCTCCTGGACGCATAAGGTAGGAGACGCGCAACTGGTCGGGATGCTCCATAGCGTAGCGTGTCCAAAGCCCGCCGAAGTATCCGCCGACGCCTCCTAAGCCTAGTATAACGATGTGAGAAGGTCTCATGGCTAACTAGTGCGTACGGGGAAAGGTCTCTAGCGTCTCCTTGAGGATCTCAGCCACAGAGGGGTGCGGGAAGATGATTTCGCTCAGCTCGTGCGCTGTCATGCCACGCTCGATGGCTAGCCCAGCGGTGACGATCAGTTCGCTACAAGGATTGCCTAGCATGTGCACACCGAGTATCTTACCTTCGGGGTTGACAAGGACTTTGCAAAATCCTGAAGCCATCTCGTTTTCGGCAACAAAGCGACCTGAGTAGCTCATCGGGAGCATCAGCTTCGTATAGACCTTGTCTCCATTCTTTAGTGCGTCTTCGGTGAAGCCTACGCCCGCTATCTCGGGATGCGTGTAGACGACCCCTGGGATGGCGCGGTAGCTCATCGGATTGATCTTACGGCCGAGGATATGGTCCACCGCTACCTCTGCCTCACGCACAGCCGTATGGGCTAGGAGCGAGTGGCCATTGACATCGCCCGCAGCATAGAGGTTGGGGAGCGAGGTACGGAGATATTCGTCAGTCTTGACGCCTCGACGCTCTAACTCGAGCCCTTGGCTGAGCAGTGCCTCGAAGGAGCTAGTCACAGGACGACGACCCACGGAGAGCATCACTTGCTCGCCCTCTACCTTAAAGGTCTCGCCCTCGTACTCGACCTCTACGCCATCAGCATAGAGATGCGTCACCTTGTGCTGGAGGTAGAACTTGATACCACGCTTCGTGTACTCCTCACGCAGGAGTGCAGCCAGCTCGCTGTCCATCCCGTTGATGATCTCGGGGAGCATCTCGACCACAGAGACGGTCACGCCCATCTCGTTGTAGTAAGCTGCGAACTCCATGCCGATGACGCCACCACCAATGATGACGATCGAGGCGGGAAGCTCCTTGCTGTCCAATGCCTCTCGGTGGGTAATGTAGTGCCCCTCCTCGACACCTGGTATAGGCGGGATAACCGTCTCTGAGCCCGTGCAGAGGAGTAGATGCTTAGCCGTATAAGTCTCACCAGCTGCCGTGACGGTATAGGTGTCGTCACTATTGTGCGCTGTGACAGTTGCATGCTCCGTAACCACGGTCACGCCAGCATCCTTCATACGTGCACGAATACCAGCGACGAGCTTGCGCACGACTTTGTTCTTTCTAGAGATAACCTTGGCGGGGTCTATCTGCTCTGGCGTACAAGTGACGCCATACTTAGCGGCACTCTGTACCGTCTGCCAAACTTTAGCCGAGTACAGGAGCGTCTTCGTAGGGATGCACCCTTCGTTGAGGCAGACACCTCCGAGCGCGCGCTCCTCGATGAGCAGCGTCTGCAGTCCGCCACGAGCAGCACGCTCAGCAGCTGTGTAGCCCGCAGGTCCTCCACCGATGATGATCAGATCGTATGTCATAATTGAGATTGTCTAATGAAATGAACGGGATCGTGTCTACTTGCTCTTGCCCTGATTGGCAACGGCTGCCTGAAGCTTAGCTATCTGCTCGGGATCACCAAGGAAGTAGTCACGCTGCAACTGCATCTTGTCGTCAAACTCGAAGACATACGGGATGCCCGTCGGCAGGTTGAGCGCAGGGATCTCTTCGTCTGAGATACCCTTGAGATGCTTGACGATGCCTCTCAAGCTATTGCCGTGAGCCGTGACGAGGATCTCGCCATACCGCTCCAGGTCGGGACGAATGTTGCTCTCCCAGTATGGGAGGATGCGCTCGACCGTCTCCTTGAGCGACTCCGTGAGTGGGAGCTCGTCCGGATTGACCGCAGCATAGCGTGGATCGTGCTGAGGGGCACGTTCATCGGTCGGGTCTAGCGGTGCGGGCGGCACGTCGTAGCTGCGTCGCCAGATGTGCACCTGCTCCTCGCCATACTTAGCCGCTGTCTCAGACTTGTCCAGCCCTTGGAGCATGCCGTAGTGCTTCTCGTTGAGGCGCCACGACTTCTCCACGGGGATCCAGTCGAGGTCCATCTCGTCGAGGATAATGTTTAGCGTCTTAATAGCGCGCTTGAGATATGATGTGTAAGCCTTGCCAAAGCGAAAGCCCGCCTTGAGTAGCTGTCTGCCAGCCTCGTGCGCCTCCTCGACACCTTGCTCGGTGAGGTCGACGTCTGTCCAGCCTGTGAATTGGTTACTCTTATTCCACGCACTCTGTCCGTGGCGTACTAATACAAGTCTTTTCATAAGGGTGAGATAAAGGAGTTTCTAAATGATTACTGGTTCGTTGTGTCAGAGAGACTCTGATCGATCTGCTGAGCAGTCACCGCCTTGAGTGCCTCTAGGGAGCTGCCAAAGGCGGGGAGCGCCTGTCTTAGCATCGGCTCATACTCGGCCAAGAGGTTGCGACCCCAAAGCATATCTATACGGAGTGAGTTCATAAGCGTGCGGGGCGCATAGATCACCGTAATGTCGCTCATAAGAGCCATCTGATGACGTGGGCTCTGCTGGCTAACCCAGTAGAGGAGTTGCGCCGTGTCACGGTAGAGCGAACGAATGATGACGTCCCCCTGCTTTGGCATGCCAGCGCGGTAGTAGGCATCGGCTAGAGTTACATCCATCATGTCGTAGGGCACCGCCTTAGGCGAGATCACCTCAGCACACTTCGTCAGCACCTTCTTAGCTCGCTCGGTATCGCCTTGGCGCAGGAGCGCCTGGGCTAGCATCGCGAAGACTTGAGAGCGGTAGTAGTAAGAGATATTCCGTCGGATATTCTCATCAAAGTAGATGTCGGGGTCGTTGGCATTGAAGTAGCGATACTTGTTCATCACCAAGTCATACAGACGCTCCACATCTACCTCGTAGGGCGTACCCGCTACGGTCGTCGGGTTAAAGCGCTGCGCCATACCCACATAAGACATATACTGCCTCTGGTTGGCAAAGATATTCTGAGGAGCCGAGCTTACCCACATGATCGGTCGCTGCCACTCAGATGCGCCCAGCATGTCTAGGACAAAGAGCTGATCTCTCGTCATGACCGACTTGCCCTCTAGCGAAAGCACCATACTCTTGGGCATAGGCAAGCCCTGAAGCTGTGGGAACTGCTTAGCAACAACTGCCGAGTCAACGGGGAGCAACACCTTGTCCGTAGGTATCTGCGCATGTCCCTGAGGCACGGTCTTGGTCGCCTCCTTCATAGCTTGGTCAAAAGGCATCGGCACCGCACTCGTCGGGCGTACCAGCGCATAGGAGTTCGTCACAAAGAAGGCCGGAGTCATATACTTATTCGGTATCGGCTGCGCCTCGTAGCTGTGACGCAGCATGTGCTTGCCGTACCACTCCGACTGCAGGTAGCTTAGGTTGCTCACCTTGACATCAGTGCGCACGCCCTCCACCTCCTGGGCATACCACAGGGGGAAGGTATCGTTGTCACCGAAGCAGAGCAACACCGCATTGGGATCGCAGCTGATCAAGTAGTTGTAGCCGAAGTCGCTCGCCAGGACACGTCCCGAGCGGTCGTGGTCGTCCCAGTTTTCCGAAGCCATCTGTATCGGCACGATCAGCCCTAGTACCGAGACGATCGAGGCGGTCAGTACAGGCTTGAGCTTAGCACGGCTCAGCAGCTCGTAAAGGCCAGCCACACCGAAGCCGATCCATATCGCAAAGGCGTAGAAAGAGCCCGCATAGGCATAGTCTCGCTCACGCGGTTGCCCTGGCGTCTGGTTGATGTAGAGGATGATCGCCAAGCCCGTCATAAAGAAGAGCACCAGCGTGATCCAAAAAGCTTGCATCCCCTTCTTGCGCCTCGTCACTTGAAAGGCTATGCCGAGGAAGCCGAGGAGCAATGGTAAGAGGTAGTAAGCATTGCGCCCCTTGTTGTTGCGAAGTTGATCTGGCAGATCTTTGGTCTTGCCCAGTGCGATCTGATCAATAAACGAGTAGCCCGTCAAGACTCCTCCCTTGAGCATACCGCCATCACCCTGCAGGTCGTTCTGACGACCGATGAAGTTCCAGCCGAAGTAACGCCAGTACATATAGTTAACCTGATAGCGCAGGAGGTACTTCAAGTTGTCCGCCATCGAGGGCTTAGACATATCGTCTGGATTGCGATCCACCCAACTGTTGTAACCACTTATATGCTCCGGCTGCGAAGAGTACATACGGGGGAAGAGCATCTTGCTCCCCTCGGCATACTTGACCTTCGGCTGACTAGATATCTTGACATACTCGTCTGGTTCGTTGGGATTACTCTTCACCTTAGGTGCATAGACCGGGCTGCCCTCCTCCATAGCTATAGGACGCGCCACGTAGGTAGCACTGTATAGATGCGGGATAGCGCCGTACTGCTCGCGGTTGATGTAGCTCTTGATGGCAAGTGCCGTGTTCGGCTCATTCTGATTCATCGGCGTGCCAGCCAGCGAGCGCACCAGGATCACCCCATAGGAGCTAAAGCCGATCATGATGACCAGCATACACATCTGTGCCGTGTGCAGCATCTGGAGGGAGACCTTTCTGTTTTGGAATAGGTATATAGCCAGAGCTATCGTCACGATCACGCCTAGCCAGACGGCTCCTCCGAAGTATGGGATGCCGATCAAGCACCACGAGAGGATAAACGAGCTAATGATCAGACTACGACCACGCTCGCCTCGCTGATAAAGCGTGAGCGAACCGACCAGCACCACCATGAGGACCGCTAGATAGAGGTAGAAGCCACTGTTGTACGGCATCTTTAGCCCATTGACCACCCAGCGATCTATCGTACCACCGAAGGCGACGACACCCTGCATGATGCCAAACATAATGACCGCAATCAAGACGAAGGAAACGATCAGTGTCGTCACGATCCCCTTGAAGGTCAGCGTATCATGCTTGCGGAAGTAGTATATGAGTGCCATCGCCGGGATGCAGAGCAGGTTGAGCATGTGCACCCCGATGCTTAGTCCCATCACGTAGGCGATCAGGACGATCCAGCGGTCGGAGCGAGCATTGTCTGCACGGTCGCTCCACTTGAGCATCAGCCAGAAGACCAGCGCCGTCAGGAAGGAGCTAAAGGCATACACCTCACTCTCCACAGCACTGTACCAGAAGGTATCTGTAAAGGTATAGAGCAACGCTCCCACCAGTCCCGAGCCCATGATCAGGATCGTCTGCGCTAAGGTAGGCACAGGCGTCACCCCCTCAGGGATCAACTGCTTGGCACAAGGCGAAGCACCCGGCAGCACCACACGGCGCACCAGATGGGTGATACTCCAGAAGAGCAGGAGGATCGTCCCCGCACTGAGCAGGCCACTCAGCGCATTGGTGTATAGTCCCGCCAGCTCAGGCCTAGGAGCTAGGTGTGCAGCGACATTGTACACAAGCATGTAGATCGGCGCACCAGGTGGGTGACCCACCTCCAGCTTAAAGGCCGATAAGATAAACTCGGGGCAGTCCCACAGACTCGCTGAGGGACCGATGGTCATCAGGTAGACCACCGCTGCGATGACAAAGGTCACCCAGCCCACCACGTTGTTCAGCAGATTGTACAGTCGCCAGTTCTGTTGCATATCTATAGTTAAGGTATCGTATATGGGGACAAAGATACGAAAATAGAGGTTAGAGGGTTAGAGATTAGAAGTTAGAAATTAGAGATTAGACTCTAGAGGCACTAGCCTCACTAGAAGCACTAGTCCCCTCTAATCTCTAACTTCTAATCTCTAACTTCTAATCTCTACCCTATCAGGCGGATCAGGCAGTAGCCCCCGATGGTGAGCCACAGATAGAGCGCACCCGCTAGCAGGAAGGGCTTGCCACCAGCCTTTCTAAAGCGAGCAAACGACGCATCACTACCGAGTGCCGCCATGGCCATACAGAGTCCGAAGTCGTCCGCCCAGCGAATGCCTCCACAGATCTGACCATAGAGATCGCTCACACCCTGCTGCTCAGCAAGGTAGCCGATGAGCGTATTGACGCAGATCATGATGAGAAACCAGATGGCGAACCAAGGTATCGACACCTTGCGCTGCGCCGTGGCTCCTCCGCCACGCCCGCCACTTTGCAGGACGGAGGTGAGGATCAGCAGGAAGGGGGCCAGGAGGATCACACGGATCATCTTCGTGATGGTTGCTGTCGAGGCTATTGCCTCACCCATAGCACCGCCAGCACCCGCCACGTGAGCCACCTCGTGGAGCGTACCCCCAGTGTAGATAGCCATCTGATGATCCGTCAGCCCGAGCCACCCTGTCGCATGGACCAGTGGATAGATAAACATGCTGAGCGTACCAAAGAGCACCACCGTAGCGACAGCTACGACCGTCTTCTCCGAGCTAGCTCCCAGCACAGGCTCGGTGCCTAGTACGGCAGCGGCTCCGCAGATGGCACTACCCGAGGCAGTGAGGATGGCGGTGTCGCGGTCCATCTTGAGCCAGCGACCGATGAGCACCCCAAGGAGGATCACCGAGGTGACGATGATGAGGTCATAGATAAAGGCCGTAGCTCCCGCCTCGTAGATATCTGCCAGCGTGAGGCGAAAAGCGTAGAAGACGATTGCCAGGCGTAGGATACGCTTCGATGAGAAGGCTAGCCCAGGTACCCAAGCGGGGTTGAGCTTGTGCCGTAGCGTGTTAGCATAGATCATGCCTATCAAGACACTTATGATGAGTGGAGAGATGCGGAGCGTCTCCTTAAAGAGTGGCAGCTGCGCTAGTAGCACAGCTACGCCGGCGAAGGCTGCCATCAGGAGTAGCCCACACCAGAAGCCCCTGGTAGGGCGTGAGATTGCTTTTGTCATATATATAAATAAGGTATAGGTCTAGTCGCGGCTTTTACAGAGCCACAAAGGTGTAGAGTAGCGAGACAACCGCAATCACGGCAAAGACGAGCGCAAAGATGCGATTGAAGAGGCGCAGATTGCGCAAGCTCACAAAGTCTCGCAGACGGGTCGCTATGTAAGTGATAAAGAGCCACCAGCTCAAAGCTCCCAGAGCGATGGAGATGAGTCCGAGAGCAAACATCCCGTAGGGGGGCTCACCGAGTGGATAGACGAAGTTGAACTGACTGAAGAGGACTACATAGACGGGGACGATGAGCAGATTGGGAATGGTCAGCAAGAAGCCACTACCTAGGCGAGAGAGGTTGCGCTGATTGATCTGCCCCACGACACGCTGCGACACCTCAAGGCGAGGTTTGCTGAAGTATAGGTATATAGCAAAGGCCAAGAAAAGAAGACTCGCCACGATACGCAGAGCCATCTTATTGTGGTCTACATAGTCTAGCATGATCCCCGTAAAGAAATAGGTGAAAATTGCATAGACTAGGTCGCCCAGCGTGGCTCCTATACCTGTGATGACCCCTGCACGCCGACCCTGCTCGAGAGCTCGTCGCAAGCAGAGGATCCCAGCAGGACCCATCGGGGCAGAGATGCAGAGACCTATGATGATACCTCCGACTAACTGTAATATGTACTCTGTAATCAACATGTATCTATAGCATCAGAAGGAGAAGCCTCACGGAGCCTACTCCACTTACTCTCGTGCAAAGATACGAAATTAGAGATTAGGGGTTAGAAGTTAGAGGCTAGATGTCCGATGGCTCCGACACCCTCCGATAGCTCCGATCACTCTCCGATACCTCCGATAGCTCTGATCCTCTCCAACACCCTCCGATAGCTCCGATCACTCTCCGATACCCTCCGATACCCTCCGATACCCTCCGATAGCTCTGATCCTCTCCGATCGCTCCGATAGCTCTGATAGCTCCGATACCTAATTTCTAATCTCTAACCACTAACCTCTAATTACATATCTTTACAGGGAAACTCGTCCGATCCCCTCCTTTCTCGAATATCCACGTGGATATTTCAAAATGCCCACGTGGATATTTTTTATTTTCCACGTGGGCGTCATTCATTTCCTCCGAAGTTTCATTTCATTCCTCCGAAGAATTTTTTATTTCCTACCTGGGAAATAAAAATTCTCCACGTGGATATTTTAAAATATCCACGTGGAGATCACTTTTCCCCGATATGGCTCCGTATCGATACGTATCCAGATCTAAATAAAAGCTAACAGCCAACAGCCAACAGCGTCAGATACCGAAGCGGTCGGTCGAGAGCTGTGTAGGCTGCTTCGTCTCTACCTTGTCAAAGCTACCGAACGTGTAGCTCAGATGAACTGAGAAGCGGGTATTGTAGCGCGAGGGTCGGAAGTCCACCTGATGGATTCCGTAGTTGACCCGCACCCGTGGCACACCCGCATTGAGGAGGTCGTCTCCTCGCAGGGTGAGGCTCCACTTCTTATCCTGGCTGGTCCACTTAGCACGACAAGCGAGGTTGTATATATCGCCTAGACTATAGTAACCCTGTATGGCTCCGTGCAGATAGCTCCCGTCTAGCCCGATGGTGATATTGTGCTTTTGGCTGAGCCTAAACTCATTAGAGAGGCCGACATAGTACATAGGCTTGGTGCACTGGTAGGTCGGCTCGTAGGGGATCTCTAGCTTGACCGAGTTAAGCTGACCATTGAGGGTCAGGCGCGCGTTCCACCACTTGGTCTGAGGCAGTGGCACGACAGCTCCGATACTAGCATTACTGGCATAGTGCCAGTTCCACGTTTTGTAGACCAAACGACTTCTATCAGGGTCTAGATACATCTGCTGCTCGAAGCGATGAGGCTGATAGTAACCGCTCAAGAAGAAGACATACCGCTGCTTGAAGATGTAGTTCACCTGCCCAAAGTACGTCACGTAAGGCCTAATCTGTGGATTACCCTCCCAGAGTTGATAGCGATCATCCGCCCGTGAGAAGGGCTCACGCTCCCAATAGCTCGGGTCCCTCTTGACAGATTGTATGTTCATCTGTAGGACATGGTTGGGATTGCGTGCGTAGCTGAGACTGGCCTGCGGGATAATCTGAAAGGTCTCCTCCGCACCTATATAGTTCGCATAGTCACCAATCAAGGTTAGCCCGAGGCTTAGCCCATTATTAAACTGCTTTTTACCGCCTATATAGAGGTCCGCCAGTAGCTCTTTACTGGTTCCTGACACTGCATCGCTTGGCACTTGCTGACCATTTCGCCAGAGGTAGGTTTGTCCATTGATCGTCTTGGAGTAGGAGACCTTGGAGCCGTACGACAGACCCCAGCCGCTCTCCCAGCTATGACTATTGTCGATATGCCCGCCCCACACCTGCGAGAGCTGATCACTCGTATAGCTCGTAGCATAAGGTGAGCGAGGAGACTGCTCCATACCATAGAGCACCTCTCTGTGAACCCGATAGTGCGTGTAGAAGAGACCCGCCAGCAAGTTGCCACCCAGTCTGTAGTTTATAGCAACGTGATGCGTATTGGCACCGCTTTTGTTTAGCGACTCCAGAGGTTCACGCTCCTTTTGGTTGACTTGGTATCGGGACGTTCCCTCGGGAGGGGTCAAGCTCCCGTAGTAGTCGACGGATAGTGAATGGCGCCCGAACTTATACCCCAGCTCGGCAAAGAGGGTATGCTTGTTATAGTTCGTGTAGCCACTGTTTTCTATCTCAAGCCCCTTGGTGTAGCTACCAAAGGGAGCTATGTCGTAGATTAAGTCACTTCGCATTTTACCTAGACTAGCCCTATAATTGGCGGTAACGGAGAAGCCATTGGGAGCGGAGTAGTTGACACTACCACCCGCAGCGTAGTTGCTGTAGTACTTATTGCTATACTCAGTAAAGAGCTGACCAGAGGTGCCACTCAGAGGGCTGCCCGTAGCTTGCCCCTTGAAGACTACATTGATCGAAGCACCCTTAGCTCGATAGCGGGCAATGGGAGTATAGGATATCTCCACACTAGCGACCATCTCTCGGGGAATGCTCTTGAGACGCTCGAGTAGCATATTTTGAGGAATGTCGGAGGGCTGGCCATTGAAGACCAAGGTATAGCCATTGGTCCCCACGAGCGTCGGCACATCGCCCTGCATCGACATCCCAGGAAGCTGACCCAGCATCTCATAAGCGGTGGTGACGGAGCTATGTGCGAAGAGCTGATCAATATCGTAGCTCGGGGTGGTACCATCGACGAGCTTCATAAGCGGACGCTCCGCCTTGACCACCACCTCGCCCAGTTCACCTGTCGCCTGATCCATATAGAGCAGGTCAGGCAGCGGAGCATCCAGGCTCACGCGGAGTGTCTGATAAGCCAGATGGTTCACCTGGAGCCAATGCGCCCCCTCACCTGAAAGTTCAAAGGTCCCCCCGTCGCTCGAAAGCGTCGTGGAGACCACGGTCGAATCTGCCGAAAGCAATATGACGGTCGCCATAGAGATAGGCTCCTCGGTCACCCTATCTCTGAGCTGCCCACGATAAGTCTCTTCCTGCTGCGGGTGTACGCTCTGCGGCTGTGCGCTCTGAGACTGCTGGAGCTGAGTGCTCTGAGGTTGCTGAGGTTGAGTGTTCTGAGATTGCTGGAGCTGGGCGTTCTGAGGCTGCGGCTGGGTGCTCTGAGGCTGCTGGAGCTGAGTGCTCTGAGGCTGCTGGGGTTGCCCTTTGACTGTCTGTCCGTTGGAACCTTCTTTAAGCGTTTGTCCGCTGAGGCTTTGGGTGAGCATCAAGCTAACCACAACCAATATCGCGAGAAGTCCGCTCTTTCTTCCTAAAATCATAGCTCTTTTTGTCTGTGTGTCTGTATGTCTGTGTGTCTGTATGTTACTACACCGCTTGTCGCAAAGGTACCTTTTTTTTAGATACGCAAGCCAACACTGAGACCTCAACTCCGCAAATCTCACAAGTAGCCAAATGAGACCAGTAGCCCGCCGTAGGGAGGCACGGCTCGTGTCTAGCAGAAGAACGTTCGCTGTCGTCCATTCCCGTCAAAGCGAGACGAGTAACCCTTTGTAGGGACGCACGGCTCGTGCGTCCGTCCCCGTCAAAGCAAGACGAGTCCTCCGATCCACTCCGATTTGCTAAGGTCTCAAATCTTTTAGTACCTTTGCCATTGAGAGAGAGCTACTGTTGCTGGGGTTGGTGCCAGAGGTATCAACTAAAGTTCCCTTCAGTAGTTCTCTTCTCTGAGAGCTACTGTTGCTGGGGTTGGTCCCAATGGCATCAACCAAACGTCCCTTCAGTAGTTCTCTTCTCTGAGAGCTACTGTTGCTGGGGTTGGTGCCAGAGGTATCAACCAAACGTCCCTTCAGTAGCTCTCTTTTTGTAGCCTCTGACGAATGCATCTTGCCAGGCTGAGCATCATAAATCTCACGAGCGTTCCCCTACTGCGGGGCTACCCGTTTTTACAGGCTATCTCTGACTCTCAAGTTCTTTTACTATCTTTGTGGCGAGTTCTAGGTCTAGATAGGCCACGTCGGCGAGATTGATTCGCCGTTGGTCTATCTGATTTAGAACTCTTTCTTTATCCACACTTCTCAGCTTTTCCCCAGGGTACTCCCCCATTACGCTGCTCAAACCTTACTACCGCCCGCTGACACATATACACATCAGCGCATCGAGCTAGCTAGCAATCAACTCTGCGAAGCTGTGGGCATATCAAACAAAAGCTTATCTCAAGTTCTTTCACTACCTTTGTGGCGAGTTCTAGGTCTAGATAGGCCACCTCGGCGAGATTGATTCGCCGTTGGTCTATCTGATTTAGAACTCTTTCTTTATCCACACTTCTCAGCTTACCCGAGGCCACTAAGGGAGCGTCCTCCGTCCCTTGCAGCTTCTCAATCTCTTTTACTACCTTCGTGGTAGGCATAAGCTTCTGCTTAATATTTCCGCCTGCAAGATAATTGGGCTCTTGGGTTGAAAGAAAAGCAGAAGCTTTCTCCTTGTTTACTGGCCTCCATTTATCCCCTCCCGTGATTCCCCCTGCAAATCGCCACGGTGCCGGGCATGCTCCAAGACAAACTCCACATAGTCGCCTCCAGTTCGCAGATGCACTCGCTAGGGTCCTCCATTCTCATCGACAACCTTCGAGACATTTGTAAGAGAGACTCAAGCTTCTTATCTTTGTACTCAAGAAAAGGCAGATTGATTCGTTGAAGGCAACGTGGGAGATAAAGCGCCAACTTCATCAATCAGTTTGCCTTCTTCTATTTCCGTAAGAGCGTGATCGTAATACCAACTATTCCGAGACTCCCGATAGCTGATTTCTATTTTCTCAGGATCTCAATTACTTTCACTACCTTTGTAGGTACAGAAAGCTCTTGGTTATATGTAGCACTCGCAATTGGAGCGAGAGAGCTTGTATAATCGAGAGCTTTCGCTGGCTATGTGCCTTACGAGACTCCCGATGGCTAATTCTTATCTTCTCAAGGTCTCAATTTCTTTTACTACCTTTGCCACTAGAAGGAGATGTTGTGGAAGAGTACCCGTTAGTATTCCTGTCCTCAGTCATAGTACTAGACGAGCCGGTCTTGGCAGGTAGACCGTCTCTCGATACGGGTACAGATCCACCCTCTCCTGTTGGCGAGCTAGACGTACCGCTGGAAAGGGCTCCAGCCTCCTCAGGCGATTCAGTCGATTCTGAGGGCATGATGAGGACTTGCCCGCCCTCACCTCTAAAAGTCTCACCTTGAGAGCTGTCAGGAAGAGCAGAAAGGGCTGCTGCCGCTTCTTACGAAGTCTGTATGAGGACTTGCCCGCCCTCGCTGACAGAACCCTCTCTTAGAGAAGGAGTCTCCTCGGTAGAGTTCCCGCTGCGGGTCGCAGGGCTACCAGGATATCCAACCTGCGTTTCCACATCCTCTTGGCTCTCAGTAGCAGGGTCAATGCCTAGTGCGGGTACGGCAGACCAGTGGAGCCCCTTCTCTTTACTTTCGACTAATTGCTCCCTACGGATAGCCAGCTCTATCCAACCCATCAGATAGCAGCATATCTATCTCATAGCGTCCTAGTCGAGGTCGCCCACGTCAGCGAAATTGGTTCGCTGTTGGGTGATCTTTGCTAGGACGCTTTCTATATCAGGACGCTTGCTACATCTAGATAGAAAGCAACTGGATACAAGACCTTTCCCCTAAGCTATCCAAGACAACCGCAAACGGTCGTCTCCCCCAGCCCCCTCCGACACCTCCGATCCTATCCTTCCGACACCCTCTGATTGCTCAGCCCCACTCCGATACCTCTGATCACTCCGATTACTTCCGATCAGCTCCGATAGCTCTGATCCTCTCCGACCACTCCGATAGCTCAGATCACTCCGATACCCTCCGACCCGCTCTGATCACTCCGATAGATAGGACCTCGCAAGAGGTCCGACGCATCGTAGCCGTCGGTCGGAGGGGCAAAGCCCCGAACGACCGATGGGGACAAGACGATAGTAGTTTGTCGACCCCTTGTGGGTCGGACTAGACAAAGGCTACAGTCCCAGTCCGACCTCCCACATGGGGAGGTCGCTTGCTTCACTTGGCTCTCCTAACCCTCCAGTCGTTCGGGGCGTAGCCCCTCCGACTGGGGGCTACGATGCGTCCGACCGCAAGCGGTCGTTCTCTCCCATCCGCTCCGATCCACTCCGACAAAGCTGGTTTAGAGAGAAAAAAGAAACCGACCTATGATTAGGCCGGTTAGACTTGTTTGTATTGTAGTAAGGTAAGGACAGCAACCAGAGGGTAATCTACCGTCCCTACGAGGCTTGAAAGCCAATTTGTTGTAGACAAAGCCCTCCGGTGTTCAGCTACTCGAGACTCATTAGAAAGAAAATTCGGCTCAGAGCCTATTAAAGTATTAGCGTCACAGTAGCCTAGCTGCCTTATTATGCCTACAAAGGTATGAAAATTTGACTTACTAGAATCGTCCTCCTTCTGCACGAAATATCAACGCTTTCGATTACCTCCGACATCTCTGCTCCACTCCGATAGCTCTGATCGCTCCAATCACCAACAACCAAGGGCCCAAAAAAAAGAGTCCCCAGACAGGTATCGTACCTATCTGAGGACTCTCCAATGGGAAAGGCGGTTACCTACTCTCCCGATTTTACTCAGTACCATCGGCGCTATTGGGCTTAACTGCTCTGTTCGGAATGGGAAGAGGTGGATCCCCAACGCTATAACCACCTTAATGGGGCGACATACGTAGACTTATATAGTTACTCTAGATAGCAAGTGAGTCAACAATGCTGCAAACTCACGAATACGCTGCTTCGTTTTTAGGCGTACACTCTAAGTAAGTCGTATAACTCAACTCTCTTAGCGAATCGTTCGGGTAATTAGTACTACTCGGCTTTGACATTACTGTCTTTACACCTGTAGCCTATCAAGGTCATCGTCTTTGACCACCCTCAATGAGATCTTATCTTAGGGTCGGCTTCGTGCTTAGATGCTTTCAGCACTTATCCTAGCCCGACTTAGCTACTCGGCATTACACCTGGCGGCATAACCGATAGACCAGCGGTCGGTCCAACACGGTCCTCTCGTACTAGTGTCAGAGCCCTGCAAATCTCTACGCCCACAACAGATAGAGACCGAACTGTCTCACGACGTTCTGAACCCAGCTCGCG
>NZ_CABUAN010000018.1 GCF_902489635.1 uncultured Porphyromonas sp.
GTGGGCGTCATTCATTTCCTCCGAAGTTTCATTTGATTCCTCCGAAGAATTTTTTATTCCCCACGTGGAAAATAAAAATTCTCCACCTGGATATTTCGAAATATCCACGTGGAAATCAGTTTTCCCCGACATAATGCCGTTTTGATATGTATCCGGATCTAAATTATTGTAATAGGCCGGCGTTGAATTTGACCAGCCAGGGCAGACGAATCATAATCGCTCTTTCATGAGCTGCACGTAAGGGCCAGTGAGGAGTAGTTACCTTCCCCCTCCAGGTCACAAGTAGCGATGACGTAACGAGACTCCTAGCGTCAAGTAGCTCTGCCGATAAGGCTCGCAGTGGAGCCGCAGGAAGAGCCCCAGCTTGTCGAGATAGCGTAGTCGGGGATATGCCTCGAGACCTGCCTGCAGATGGGCATAGCTCTGCTCTCTAGCAGCCTTGTCGTAGCCGATGCCGAGACCATAGCTGTGTCGCAGCTCTAAGTATCGCCACTGGTAGAGGGGCACACCCAAAAGGAGATCGCCATGGAGTGTGGGGTGCTCCTTGTCAGATCGTAGTGAGAGCTCTGCAGCATAGTTTAGAGAGGAGGTCTGCCAGCCAAGCTGTGCACCGACGCAGCCGGCACCTCCCGACAAGTGGCGACTAGATAGGAGCGATAGGTAGAAGTAACTATCTGGGATCTCTCGGCCTACATCTGGAGTGTAGCGCCCGAAGACGAGATCACTCACGAGGTAGCCCACATGAGCCATCGAGACCCCAACGAGTCCCCCCCAGAGGACATCAGAATACCAGTGACGGTTATTGGCCATGCGTCCGAATGCAACAGAAGTGGCAACGAGGTACTGCAGATGAGACAGCAAAGGGTAGTCGGCACCATACTCTAGATAAAAAAGCTCGGCACCGAGGAAGGCTGTCGCAGTGTGTCCCGAGGGAAAGCTATTAGCCGTCGATCCATCGGGACGCATGCGCTGTACCCCACTTTTGACCGAAAGAACGATGGCGGCGGTTCCTAGGGCTCCTATAGCATCGGCTGTCAGCATCTCGCCCCATGTGCGAGAGCGTCCCGTGGCACCGCCACAACGCATAGCCAGTTGTAGCCCATAGGATGCAAACTGCATGTGGTCGTCGTAGTGATTACGCCAGCGAGTACCTAGGAGGGTGTGACGAGTCGTGCGGATAGCCACATCGCTATGATGTAGCGGGTAGGTAGCGAAGAGTGCCCCAGGTAGTAGCACGCTGAGGGGATCTGGCGAAGGAGCTAGCGTATCTGACGAGTCACTCTGTGCTAGCACCCAGCTACAAGGGCGTAAGAGGAGTAAGAGCGTGAGGACAAAAAGCGTAAGGAGTCGCATAAGGTCCCGAGGCTGACTTAGATCAGATTACGCCCTATGCCCCATGCGACGATGATGGCAAAGATGATCCAGCTAGCGGTGCGCCCTGAGAAGCGGCGGTAGAGTCTCTCAGCTCGCAGATTATGTGGGCGAGATAGCTCTAGCAGCACGAGGAAGGCAAAGTAGATCAAACCGGGTATGAGCATGACGTTGAGCTGTAGCACCCGTACTATGTCGCCATGGAGCAATGCGTGAATGCCTCGCATGGAGCCACAGCCTGGACATTGCCACCCAGTGAGCTGCAGGAAGGGGCAGCGTGGCATCGGCAGGCTCTCAGGACGATATAAGTAAAGCACCACTCCCCCTACTAGCATACAGCCTAGTAGAGCGAGTAGTGCTTTGCTATGTCGGCTTGTGGCGGTCATGTAGCCTCGACGTTAATGGCTATCTCAGATTGTCGAAACCTCGTCCATAGACTCCATGCACGGTCCCCTCCGATACGAACGCATCGGGATCGATCTCCTTGATGATACGATTGATACTCTGTAGATGAGCCTTGCGGGTTACTACCATGAGGATGCGCATCTCCTCCTGCGAGTAACCTCCGTCAGCATGGATGAGTGTACAGCCACGGTGCAGGCGCTGGATGATCGCCTCGTTGATCTCTTTGTACTTCTTGCTAAAGATAAAGAGCTGTATCGAGTGCTTATTGCTATTGGTCCAGTAGTCGAGCGTGATAGCGCAGAAGACTACCTCCACGATAGAGAAGGTGAGTAGCTCAGCGCCAAGCTGTGGATCTTTGCCTACAAGGTATACATTGACAAAGTAAGAGGTGATCACGATCGTCGCATCGATCAGGATCATAGCGCGCCCCAGTGAGAGCGTCGTGTACTTGTTGAAGATAGAGACGATGACATCCGTACCGCCCGTACTACCATTCACATGGAAGACGAGAAAGAGTCCACTACCGCACAGGATACCGCCGATGATCACCGCCATAAAGCGCTCTTCTCTGAGCAGGGGGCCCACGTTGGGTATGTTGTCCGTGAGCCAGCTACTCAAGTTGTGGTACACCTCCGTATTAGGATCTCCAAAGAGCGCCTGACCAATCGGGATCGCTATACCCATCAGGAGAACTCCGATGAGCGTCTTGACCGAGTAGCGCCACCCTAAGAAGATGATCGAGACGATCAGTAGCCCGACGTTGATGATGTTGTATGGGATAAAGGCGGGGATATTTGTAGCTATCTGTATGATGGTCGTGACACCGGCTAGTCCGCCCGTTGCGATCTCCTGTGAGAGGATAAAGCCCGCCCAGCCGAGTACATAGAGACAGACACCGAGTACGATAAAGAAGAAGTCGTGGACGAAGTACCACGCTTTCGCTCGTTTACTATTGGGAACTGCTAAAGCTTGAGTCATACTATATGATTTGTTTTCTAGAGATAGATGGGATAGTCTTCCCTTAGCCCTGCGCCAGTATGGCAGAGACGGAAGACTTTATCATTACAACACAATGTTGACAATACGACCTGGCACGACGATAACCTTCTTGAGGAGCTTGCCGTCGATCCACTTGATCGTGTCGGCATGCGCCAGCACCTGCTCCTGGATTTGCTCCTTAGAGAGACCCGCGGGGAGCTCAAGGTTAAAGCGTACCTTGCCATTGAAGCTAACGGGATAGCGTACCGAGTCCTCAGCGATGAGCGACTCGTCACACTGGGGCCAGGCGGCCGTCACGATGCTCTCGGCCGAGAGTGTCTCGCTACTACATGTAGCGCGCATCTCTTGCCACAGCATCTCTGCGATATGGGGTGCAAAGGGCGAGAGCAAGATCACTAAGGGGCGTAGCACCTCTAGCGATGTGGTCTGCACCTTCTGAAGCTCGCCCACAGCAATCATAAAGGCTGAGATGGAGGTGTTGAAGGAGAGACGCTCGATGTCTTGCGTGATCTTCTGAATCAGCTTATGGATCGTGCGGAGCTCCTCACGACTTGCTTGAGCATCGGCCGAGACAGTGAGCTGCCCCTCGCCATCGTGATAGAGCGACCAGACACGCTTGAGGAAGCGGTACACCCCGTCGATACCGTTCGTATCCCACGGCTTGCTCTGCTCCAGAGGCCCGAGAAACATCTCGTACATCCTGAGCGTATCGGCGCCATACTGCTCGATGATTTCGTCTGGATTGATCACGTTAAACATCGACTTACTCATCTTCTCCACCCCATAGCCACAGAGATAACTACCGTCCGCCTCGGTGATGAAGGTGGCGTCGTGGAGGTCGTCACGCCACTGACGGAACGCCTCCTGATCGAGTACGTCGTTCTGCACTAAGTGTATGTCTACGTGCATCTGCGTCACATCGTACTGCTCACGCTGCGAGTAGGTGACAAACTGATTTGTCCCCTTGATGCGGTAGACGTAGTTGGAGCGTCCCTGGATCATTCCCTGGTTGACCAAGCGCTTGAATGGCTCATCCTCGCAGACCACCCCGAGGTCGTAGAGGAACTTATTCCAGAAGCGACTATAGATCAGGTGACCCGTAGCATGCTCGGTACCGCCAATGTAGAGATCCACCTGTCGCCAGTAGCTATTAGCTTCGGGGGAGACCAAAGCGGACTTATTGTGCGGGTCCATATAGCGTAGGTAGTAAGCACTACTCCCGGCGAAGCCTGGCATCGTGCAGAGTTCGTAGGGATAGCCCTCCTCGGTACACCAATGCTTAGCACGTCCTAGTGGCGGCTCGCCACTCTCCGTGGGGAGATACTTGTCCACCTCGGGGAGCGTCAAGGGGAGCTTGTCGAGCGACAACGTGTGTGGTACCCCCTCCTTATAATATATAGGTATCGGCTCACCCCAGTAACGCTGACGACTGAAGATGGCATCACGCAGACGGTAGTTGATCCGCTTCTTGCCCAGGCCGTGCTCATCGAGGTAGTGACACATATAGTCGATCGCCTCAGAGACTGGCTTGCCATTGAGGAGCGGCGAATTGATTAGCTCGCCCTCTTTGCTGTCGAGGCTTTCGCTCCAAGTGGACGGATCGGACGCTTCGCCACCCTTTGGCAAAACAACCTGACGTATCGGCAAGTCAAAGTGCCGTGCGAAAGCAAAGTCTCTCGAGTCGTGCGCTGGCACCGCCATGATAGCACCCGTGCCATAGCCCGCCAGTACATAGTCGCTGATCCAGATCGGGATCTGCTCACCCGTGAGCGGGTGCTGTGCGTAGGAGCCCGTGAAGACACCCGTCACCGAGTGGTCTGCCTGGCGCTCACGCTCCGTGCGGCGCTTCGTACGATCAAGGTACGCCTCGACAGCCTCACGCTGCTCTTCCGTAGTTAGGTCAGCCACGAGACTACTTTCGGGAGCTAGCACCATGAAGGTGACTCCGTAGAGTGTGTCGGGGCGGGTCGTAAAGATCTCGATAGGCAGCTCACCACGAGCGGTGCTAGCCTTAAAGGTGACCGACGCTCCGACCGACTTACCGATCCAGTTGCGCTGCATCTCCTTGAGCGCATCGCTCCAGTCAAGCTGATCCAAGCCCGCCAGCAGACGCTCCGCATAAGCAGAGACACGGAGGCTCCACTGCTTCATCTTGCGCTGCACCACAGGATAGCCACCACGCTCGCTCACGCCGTCACTTACTTCGTCATTAGCGAGGACAGTGCCGAGCTCAGGGCACCAGTTGACCACACTCTCCCCGAGGAAAGCCAAGCGGTAGTGCATCAGCCACTCCGACTGCTCCGCTTCGCTCGCTACTCGCCACTCCTCAGCCGTTAGCTCCAGAGGCGTACTGCTGTAAGCGGTACAGCCCTCTGTGCCGTGCGCCTCGAGATGCTTGACCAACTTGTCGATAGACTCGGCACGATCGGTGGCCGTGTCGTAGTAATGGTGGAAAAGCTGTATGAAAGCCCACTGCGTCCACTTATAATACTCAGGATCGCAAGTGACCACCTGACGGCTCCAGTCGAAGCCAAAGCCAATATTGTCGAGCTGCTCACGATAGCGGGCGATATTAACTCGCGTCGTCTCCTCAGGGTGGCGATTCGTCTGGATAGCGTACTGCTCAGCCGGCAGACCGAACGCGTCGTACCCCATCGGGTGCAGGACGTTGTACCCCTGCAGACGCTTATAGCGAGCGTAAATATCAGAAGCGATGTAGCCTAGCGGGTGCCCCACATGTAGTCCCGCTCCCGAGGGATAGGGAAACATGTCGAGTACGTAGTACGAAGGCTTATCTCGATCTATCTCTACTCGATAAATGTCGGCGTCTTGCCAGATGCGCTGAGCCGACTGCTCTATGTCGTGGTGATTGTAATCCATACAGTTCTCTCGATTATAGCGCAAAGGTACGAAATTAGAGATTAGAGGGTAGAGAGATCAGAGATTAGAGGGATCGGAGCAGATCGGAGAGCTAACAGCCAACAGCCAAAGGCTAACGGCCAAGAGTCAGAAGAAACAGTGAGGGAGACTCACTGCTGAGTCTCCCTCGCTATTTTGTCACCTTACACAGGTGATGAAGTAGGCTTAGACGATTGCTTTACTTGATCTCCCAAGTATCCTCCGTCATGAGTAGCTCACGGAGTGTGCGCACCTTGTTCTTTGCCTTTTGCTGATCGATCTGATCATGCACAGCCCAGTCGTAGGTCGGGCCCTCGACATCACGTATGACGCCCATAGCGACGGGGAGGCCGTCGGCACCATTCATAGCGGCAAGCATCATGTGTAGGAAGGGATTAGGCTCATGCGCATCGTGCGTCAGCACATCGTCGAGCGTGTAGCCATCCTCACCGATCGTCACAGCACGTAGCTTGAAGCCGTCTAGGACGAGACCGCGCTGCTTGTCCTCACCGAAGAGCATCTTCTCGCCATGCTGCAGGACGATCGTCTTGTCAGCACGAACGGCACGGTCGCTGATAGCAGCGTGTGCGCCATTGTTGAAGATCATACAGTTCACCAGCACCTCTGTGACTGCAAAGCCCTTGTGCTTAGCACCAGCGAGCAGACAAGCGGTGAGTGTAGGCTGATCGACGTCGAGTGAGCGTGCGAAGAAGTTGCCACGAGCACCCATGACCAGCTCAGCCGGCTCGAAGGGATCCTCGACAGTGCCGTAAGGCGAACTCTTGGTGACGAGTCCACGAGGCGATGTAGGCGAGTACTGCCCCTTGGTCAGTCCGTAGATGCGGTTGTTGAAGAGGACTTCATTGATATCCACATTGCGTCGTACAGCATGAATAAAGTGGTTACCACCGATAGCGAGACTATCGCCATCGCCAGACATGAGCCATACGGTGAGGTCCGGACGAGCCACCTTGACACCCGTAGCAACGGCAGCACCACGACCATGTACGGTGTGGAAGCCAAAAGTACTCATATAATAAGGTAGTCGCGAGGAGCAGCCGATACCTGAGACGACGACCGTCTCATCGGGAGCTATGTCTAGCTCAGCCATCGCCTTATGGACAGCCGCTAGGACACCGTGGTCGCCACAACCTGGGCACCACTTGACGGGTGATGCGTTCTTGAAATCCTTGGGGGCAAAGCGTAGTGTGCCCTTCTCTAGATTACTATTTGTTTCAATCATAGCAGTTGTGGTCTTTTATAGTTGCTCAGCGAGTATCTCTTCGAAGGCAGTAACGAGATTGCCCACCTTGAGGGGTTGTCCCTGCACTTGATTATACTGATAAATATTAGCATCAGAGACCTTGTTGCGTAGGAGCATGGCCATCTGACCGAGGTTCTGCTCAGCGACGACTACACGCGGGTAGCGGCGTAGGATCTCCTCGGTGTTCTTAGGCATAGGATTGATAAAGGTGAACTGCGTGTGTGCTACCTTGTGCCCCTTCTTGCGAAGAGCCTGGCAGGCATCACTCAGGTGTCCATAGGTACTACCCCAGCCGACGATGAGCAGCTCAGCGTCCTCCACATCACCCTCTACGGTGAGCGGTGGGACTACCTCTGCAATGTGCTGTATCTTATTGTGACGCTGTAGTACCATCAGCTCATGGTTAGGACCATCCGTGCTGATAGCACCAGTCTTATTATCTTTTTCCAGACCACCTGTACGATAAGGCAGTGAGCCAGCCCCTGGTATAGACCAGTAGCGTACGAGCGTCTCTGGGTCGCGCATATAAGGCATCCACGGGTCCTCACCCTTGTACTGATCTACGTAGTGAGGCTTGATCTCGGGATACTTCTCGTAGTCAGGTATACGCCATGCAACCGAACCATTACCCAGATAAGCATCTGAGAGGAGGACGACAGGCGTCATGTGCTCTATGGCTATCTTGACTGCATAGTAAGCAGCGTCAAAGCACTTAGAGGGAGAGGTAGGAGCAATCACTACCATTGGGGACTCACCATTGCGCCCATACATAGCCTGTAGGAGGTCGGTCTGCTCTGACTTCGTAGGCATACCTGTCGAGGGACCGCCACGCTGTACGTCTACGAGTACGAGTGGTAGCTCAGCGATGACGGCGAGGTTGAGTGCCTCACTCTTGAGTGCCACACCAGGACCTGAAGTAGAGGTGACACCGAGGCGACCTGCGTAGGAAGCTCCGATGGCTGTACAGATACCTGCTATCTCATCCTCAGCCTGCATCGTGATCACGTCGAGAGACTTGTACTTAGCGAGGAAGTGTAGGATGTCTGTGGCGGGAGTAATAGGATAAGAGCCTAGGAAGAGCTTGAGTCCAGCACGCTCCGCACCAGCTATGAGTCCGAAAGCGGTAGCCTTATTGCCCGTTACGTCAAGGTAAACGCCAGCTTCCTGTGGTGCGCCCTCAATGACAAAGGGAGTGCCTACCGAAGCATGGGTATTAGCCGCATAAGAGTATCCCCCGTGGAGGGCTGCTATGTTGGCCTGACGGATGACTTCCTTCTTAGCAAACTTCTTGCTGATGAAGTGCTCCGCCTGCTCGAGGGGTCTGTCGAATAGCCAAGAGACGATACCTAGGGCAAACATGTTCTTGCATCTTAGTCTGCCTCTAGCGTCCATATCTATATCCTTGAGCACCTCCTGGACCATCGTGCTAATGGGGCAAGCGAGTACTCTATCTGGGTTGAGTCCTAGCTCTTTGATAGGATCATCTGTCTGGTAGAGAGCTTTCTTGAGATCCTTCTCTCCACAGGAGTCACTATCGATGATGATGATTGAGTCGTGACGTAGGTTCTTCACATTGACCTTGAGGGCAGCGGCATTCATCGCCACCAGCACGTCGGCATAGTCTCCAGGCGTATGGACCTGATCATGTCCGATACGTACCTGAAAGCCCGATACGCCTCCTAGTGTACCTTGAGGAGCACGGATCTCAGCGGGATAGTCGGGAAAGGTCGAGACCGAGTTACCATACATCGCTGACATATCAGAGAAGATGGAACCCGTGAGCTGCATACCGTCGCCCGAGTCGCCTGAGAAGCGTACGACTACCTCTTCGATAATTCTTTTGTTCGGTTTGTCTGTCATAATTAGGATGAATAAAAGGTGTAGGGCCCAACTCCTTGAGAGGGTGATTGAGCTAAACCTTCCTAGCAATAGACCTCTACATGAAAACTTTCGTATACCATGCGACCCTGCGCCACCTCCTACAGCAGGAGAGACTAGTGAGCAAGCACTAGAAATAGGGGATACTAGTGACCACCACAGCACCTCCACTGTAATCTGATCGGCACCATCACATGGACAGCACAAAGGTACGACTTATTTCGCTGATACTAGCCTTTTTTAGGTACGAAAGTGCCGACCGCACATTTCCCCCTCTAATGGAGCAAAGCCCCCAGCGACTAAGAGAGTCGCTGGGGGCTTTGCACTATATGTCAGAAAGATGGCTTCTATTCCATAAGACTACGATAGAAGTCTACATAAGCCTCAGCATGGTCTACCGCTGGTCCTGGGTACTCCAGCACCTTGTGGTCGGGCTCAGAGCGTAGGTACTTGATCAGCTCGGGAGAGACCTTTTCCTGCCCGAGGATCACTCCATCAGAGTAGTGGATCGCCATACGACGCAACGCATCCGGCGTCACCTCACCTTGGAGTGGTGCCAGCATATCGCCCGTGATCTTGTCAAACTCTAGCTTCTTGATCAGATCGTCACCGATCAGCCCCTCCTCCTCGTTGCCATCGACCGAGAAGATCACCTTGGCACGCTCGAAGTATGGATCGTCCTTGTAGGCGGTCTTAAGATAGACAGGAGCCAAGGCTGAGAACCACCCCAGACAGTGTATCAGATCAGGTATCCAGCGAAGATTTTTGATCGCCTCAAAGACCCCGCGAATGAAGAAGATACTCCTATCTGCATTGTCACTGGGAGCACCCTCCGAAGCTGGACCAAAGAGACTCTTACGACCGAAGAGGTCCGGATTGTCGATGAAGTAAACCTGTATGCGTGTAGAGGGTATGGAGGCAACCTTGATGACAAGTGGGTGGTCGTAGTCATCGACGATGACATTGATACCCGATAGCCTGATCACCTCGTGGAGCTGATTACGGCGCTCATTGACCAGCCCGTAGCGTGGCATAAAGATGCGCACGTCATGCCCAGCATTTTGTATATGCTCAGGGAGGTAGCGAGCGACATGTGCGAGGTCACTCTCAGGCAGATAGGGGAATATCTCTTGAGATATGTAGAGTACTTTTTTGTCTTTGGCAGCCATGATAAATTCTTTTCGTTCTCCACAAAGATACTAAAAACTAGCGAGACTGACCGCTCCCCACACAAATGAGTCTCGCCGAGAGACTGGTACCCAGAGCGGGACTTGAACCCGCACGGCCGCAATTGGCCAAGGGAGTTTAAGTCCCTCGTGTCTACCGATTCCACCATCTGGGCCACAGCTCTACGTGCTGCAGGCGATGAGCCTGCAAGCCCATCGCGTGACAAAGGTACAGAAAAAAGAGATTAGAGATTAGAAGCTAGAGATTAGAGATTAAAAGTTAGAGGTTAGATAGCTCTGATCACTCCGATCCACTCCGATGGCTCTGATAGCTCCGATGGTTCCGACACCTCCGATGACTCCAGCCAACCGCCAGTCGCTTGCCGTCTACTGAAATTTCTGTACCTTTGCGCTCATACCCCTAGAGTACACCTTTATAGTGTCACTCTAGAGTCAATTTAGAGAAGTTTGTAGCACACTATGTCTCACGGAGGTCGGTACACGATACACTTGAAGGGATTGCCGCAAGGCGTCTCGACCGAAGACTTTGTTGTGGAGTCAGCTTTTCTAGAGTCACGCCCTACGTTTGACCTCAGCGGAGGTCCCGTAGCATGCGCCATTCGCATAGATCGTGTCGGAGATACTTTCGACCTTCAGCTGACGCTCACAGGCTCTGTGGAGACACATTGTGATCGATGCTTAGCTCCCCTAGAGATGTGCATCGATATGTCTCAGCATATCGTCGTCAAGCTGGGCGAGCAGTACGAGGAGGTAAGCGATGAGGAGATCATCGTGCCGCATCACAGCCCCTCGCTCGACTGCGCTGACCTGATCTACGACCTCATCGTACTCTCACTCCCCATCAGCCGGGTACACCCCGACGGAGCGTGTGCCGAGGATATGCAGGCCATCCTAGATGATCTCGATCCCAACGCAGCAGAGGAGACTGATGAGCGCTGGGCTGCACTCAGTGCGCTACGTGACTCACTACAACAAGAGAAGGATAAATAATAAAACAGATAAACAATGGCACATCCCAAAAGACGGCAGTCCAAGATGCGCACTGCCAAGCGTAGAACGCACGACAAAGCAGCAACCCCCACACTAGCTAAGTGTAGCAACTGTGGAGCATGGCACGTATATCACACCATCTGTCCTGAGTGTGGTTATTACCGTGGACAACTAGCTATCGAGCAGGAAGAGGCTTAATCGCCCCACCCCGCTAAGCGATAAGACGAAAGCCCCTAGACGATCTATAGGTCGCTCTAGGGGCTTTGCTTATACCACGTGCCGTAACCTCTTAAGGGTATATTTGCACGACTCACAATAAATAGGTATCTTTGTGGTGGTAATGGAATTATATTAACCTTTAGAATACCTATCTATGAGTACTAAATCAATCAAAGGTACACGTACCGAACAGAACCTCCTGAAGTCATTCGCTGGAGAGTCACAAGCTAGAAATCGCTATACATACTTCGCTGGAGTAGCTCGCAAGGAGGGCTATCGTCAGATCGAGGCTGTCTTCCAGGAGACTGCTGATCAGGAGAAGGAGCACGCTAAGCGTTTCTTCAAGTTCCTCGAGGGTGGTGATCTAGAGATCACTGCTTCTTATCCTGCTGGTGTCATCGGCACCACAGCTGAGAACCTAAAGGCTGCCGCTGCTGGTGAGCACTGCGAGGCTGAGGAGATGTATCCTGAGTTCGCTGACATCGCCGAGGAGGAGGGCTTCAAGACCATTGCAGCCGTCTATCGCAACGTAGCTAAGGCTGAGCATGAGCACGAGATGCGCTACCTCAAGCTCCTAGAGCGTGTCGAGTCTGGCAAGTACTTCGAGCGTGACAAGGAGATCTACTGGCAGTGCCGCAACTGTGGTTTCGTCGTTAAGGCCAAGAAGGCACCCGCTAAGTGTCCCGCTTGCGATCACCCACAGGAGTTCTTCGAGCCAATGGCTGAGAACTACTAAAAAGCATCACATAGGCTGTCCGCCTATACAGATCAAGCCCAGCAGACTCATCGTTTGCTGGGCTTGACTCATTTATTCTTTCCTAGACAGAGCAGTATACTCAGACGAGTGTGCCGAAGAGCTGCGCAAAAGCCTCCGCCATCGCTGCTCGCGTGTACTGCTTATAGTGCTCTGTAAAGGTATCTATCGGCAGCATCTCACCGCGCTCCAGACGCTCTAAGTGGTAAGCGACAAACTCGACCACCTGCGCCACTTCGGTCGCTGCAAGTGCTCCTCCATGCGCTCTGAGGATCTGAGCCACAACGCTTTCGTCACTCTCTACCATTAGGATAGGTCGACGCATCGCCATCGCCTCAAAGAGCTTCGTTGTAACCATCCCGTGAGGACCCTCGGGCTGCTCACGACGACCCAAGAGAAGGAGCATGTCTGCCTGAGCCAGTAGCATCGGCACCTCAGCATAAGGTACCATAGCGTGAAAGTGCTGACAGGCTCGCACCTCATCGCTATAACGCTCTAGAAGACTCTCTAGGAGTTGCTGCGAAGCGGCATCACAGTACCAATGAACCTCGACAGCACCACGACTGACCCACCTACTCAGCGTCTTCTCTTGCAGTGCCTCCAGGAGTAGCGTCGGGTCGCGCATCTCAAGCGAGAGCAGCCTTCCTGTGTACACAATGCGCAGAGGCAACTGAGGTGCTTCCTCAGGCGATGCGACAAAGAGCCTCTCGTCATAACCATTAGGGATACAGACGACCTGCTGGTCAGGGTGCAGCTGCTGCAACTGATCTCGGTGCCACTCAGAGACTGTCGTGATAGCAGTGGCTGCCCTGAGTGCCTTCGTACGAGCCTTGATAAATCGTCTTCGTAGCCAACTATAAGCCTCTCTGCGCAGAGGCAACCAGCGTGGTAGCGGTGCTGGCAGAAAGCCCTCTGGCGTATACTCCTCTACGATGTCTCGACAGTCCATCACGGCAGGAAGACCCGTCTGCCGTGCCAAGCGAGCGACCGCCGGTAGCGGGAAGGTGCGATAACTCATTCCCACGATCAGTGCGTACTGCGTCAAGTCGTAATGCTGCCGCAAGTGACGTACAAGGCGCTGGCTCTTCACCTGCCATAGCGCATCCGCGAGGGCATAGAGCGACCTACCCCTCCTAGGAGCTAGCGGCACACGCTCCAGACGATGTGCCGGCAAGCTACTCTTTTGCTCCACAGAGCCGTGAGAGCCTCGATGATCTCCTCGTATCTTCTCGCTCACCACATCGACTTGCCAGTCATCCTGGGGGAGCCGCTGCAAGAGTGCCGTGATGCGAGGTGCAAACTGCGGGGGCAGCAGATCTGTCAGTAGCAAGATACGATGAGGACGCATAGGAGAGGCAAGACTATAACCCTACGATGTCAGGTGCTGGCGAGAGCTTCATGATCTGGCGCAGCAGTGCTCGGTACAGACGTGTGTGGTAAATGTGCGGATCGTCCAGCAGGAGGTTCTCATTGTGAAAGAGTAGCGTCACCTCTCCATGATGCTTGTACGTCTGATCGACCATGGCCACAGCCACACGCTCTGCCTCTGCGTAGTCTAGGTGCATATACTTCTCATCGTGTAGCGTGTAGTCCATCACCGTAAGCGGATGCAGGATCAGGTCTGTGACTTCTAGACTTTGCGGATTGATAAAGCGCACAGGCCGTGAGGTGCCTAGCCTAAAGCCCGCCACATCAGCGTAACCCATCGAGTAGTCATGGTAGATACCCGCAGCGAGGAGCGCATTGTAGTCCTCCGGTTCACGGACTGCTAGATAGTGATGGCGCGAGTAGATGACCGCTTCGCCCAGCTCCTTCTCTAGCTCTGCCTTAGCTGCCTCCACCGCCTCAGGATGCTCAGAGCAATAGAGGTTTAGGTGCAGACCAAACTCCACCTTGCGCCTCCGCGCCAACCTCATGATCGCCGCTATCTTGCGATTATGCAGTGTATAGTTAGGCTTGTCTAGTGGATTCGGGCTGGGAGTCTTGATAAAGAAGATCGTTCGCACAGGTGCTGCGCACTTACGCTGGGTCTCCACATTCCAATCGAGGAAGCGTCCATAGCTAAAGAAGAGATCCTCACTAGCCCGTGAGAAAGTATTGCGATAAGCGGCCCGCAGGGAGAGGTGCTCCTTGAGGAGCAAGCGCAAGAAGCCCCGCACACCCGAGCTGTAGTACGGTTGATCCAGATCATGCGTCAGGGAGACCGAACTAAAGCCAGGCACCACTGGTTGCACCGCCAGACCTATCTCGCTCATCAGGCGTCGTAGCTCCGTAGCATACTCATCCACCAGCGGACGCTCCAAGAAGCCCGCACGATATGCCAGCGACTCACGCCCAGGGAAGCGACCATGCTCATCCCGCCGCTTACGATAGTATATCTCCTCGTAGCGCGATAGCAGGAAGAAGCTACTAGCCACCAGGTCAGCATAGATCACCAGACGCCTACCATAAGGCGTCTCTATATACTCCTCACGAGGCTCTCCAAAGAGCAGAGGCATGCCGTGCCACTCTGCCAGCGGCAGCGCAGGCATCGACTCAGCACGACCATACTGATCATAGTCAAAAAAGCCCGACGGAACGATCACCACACGGTGATATGGCTCCGCCTCCTCCGGACGGCAGTAAGCGACGTAGTCTGGTGAGCGTTGCTTCTGAGCGTGACGCGAGATGCGGATCTGGCCCGATATGTCGAGCGGAGTCGCATCTCCGAGTAGAAACGATAAGATATATTCTGTCGCCTCGTAGTGTCGCATATAGATCGATAGCTTTACAAGTCAAACGAACTCAATAGAGATGCTGTAGATAGTACCGACGCAACTGCAGGTGCATAGCGAGCGTCTGTCGCCCCGCCTGCAAGCGCAGATAAGGGTGTGGCACAGCTCCAAAGCTGCGAAAGAAAAAGGCGATGCCCGGCTGCATCGATCCCTCAAAGTCGAAGGTGTGACACCCCGCCTCTCGACTCCATGTGATCAGTCTATCCAGCAGTAGCGCCATCGCATCCTCTCCCTCAGGCGTTCTCGCTTGCCCTCCCGCAATGTAGTACGCCGTGTCAGCATGATGCGCCACAAAGGCTCCCGCCACGGGTTCATCCGTCTGCGGGGAGCGTAGAAGTAGGAGAGCGCCCTGTCGACGCGCCACAGCAGCCGTCACAAGCCGCCTCAGCGAGGAGGCGCAGAGACGATCTCCTCCGCTGCGTTGCAGGCTCTTATGGCAAAGATCCACCAGCATCTCCGCACAGGTTGACACATTCGTCTCTTCAGCCCAAAGCTCTCGCAGACCCAAAGCAGTAGCACGGCGCACCTTCCGGCGGATCAAACTATTGTACAGCTCTTGAGGCGCACCTTGCGTCAAGTCAAGAAGGTGGGTATAAGCGACCGAGCTACGCCATGCTCCCGCAGGCGTCTCGCATGGTAGCCAGTCCCAGTACTCCAGCGGTAAGTGCGCCTCTATATAGCGTAGCGATGAGGGCAGTGCCTCACCCAGCGCTTGCATAGCTGCTAGATGAGCAATATATCGGTCCCGATCGAAAGGCGTCTCACCCACCGCCCCCGAGCGATCACTCAGAGGACCAGCAGACTGACAGCAGGGAGGCACAATCAGGTGACGACATGTGGGCATAAAGAGAGGCCACATAAGCGTCGGAGCACCCTCCTTACTCCCCGTCGTCGTGAGTACATCCATCTCTCCCATCCCCGATGCTGCTAGGAGCCACCAAGGCTGCACGTAGAGCGGTAGCGAGCGAGTCTCAGCACACCATCGAGTGTACTGCTCACTCGAGAGCGAGAGGCGATCTACGACAAGACTCACGATCTACTAAATAGCTTCGGGATCACAAGATTAGCCGGCATAGCTCGCAACTCATAAGCCTCCTCAGAGAGTTCACGCACAGCCTCCCACAGCAAGGCACTCACCTCCTCAGCAGACCACCCAGCGATGCCACACCCCACCTCCGTAAGGTAAAACGTGAGCATAGGATGATCTAAGGCAAAGAGTAGCAACCGCCGAAAGCTCGCACGCAGAGCCTCTGGAGCCACCTGACGCATATCCTCGTTCAACGTCGGCAGGGCATAAGCACACCCCGTCAAGCCTTCGGCGACACCCATCTCTGCATTAAAGACTCGACGCGCAGTACGTGCAGCACCCCCCATGTGATGTCCCAGCAGATTACTGCCGAAGACAAATATCTCGTCCTCTTGGAGCACAGAGATACACTCTGGCGTATACTGGCTGTCAGAGCGATCGGAGAGCTGCTGCCAACCATGAGAAAGTTGTAGAGCTGTCATTGTAACTATGCTTTAGAGTTTACGACTGGGGCTCAATAGACCCAGATCTATCTGATAGCGTAGATCAGAGAGCCACGCAAGGTGCAAAAGCTTTCGCTCACGCACCCTACGCCCCTCTGACTATCTATTATATATCAAAGTCCTCGTCAACCAGCTGATCTGTCGTGTCTGGATCTTCTCCCTCCTCACCCTCAGAGGCTTCTGGAGAAAGGTGTAGCTTACCTTCATGAGCTAGCTGATCCATCACCTGCTGAGCCACCTCGTCTGCCAACTCGGGATTGTCGTCGAGTAGTTCCTTGACCGCATCACGACCTTGACCTATGTTATTACCCTGATAGGAGAACCACGAGCCACTCTTCTTGAGGATGCCCATATCGGTAGCCGCATCGATGATCTCGCCTACACGGTTGATGCCCTGACCGAAGAGTATGTCAAACTCAGCACGACGGAAAGGAGGAGCCACCTTGTTCTTGACCACACGCACGCTCGTCACCTTACCGACCACATCGTCGCCCTTCTTGATCTGCTTGTAAGCGCGTATGTCTAGACGCACAGAGGAGTAAAACTTGAGCGCATTACCACCCGTCGTCACTTCGCTAGGCCCCATAGGACTATAGCCACTGTTGATCTTCATACGTAGCTGATTGATGAAGATACAGCAAGTCTTAGAGCGACTCACGGCAGCCGTGATCTTGCGCATAGCACGAGACATGAGACGTGCGTGCAGACCCACCTGCGTATCTCCCATCTCACCCTCTATCTCTGCCTTAGGAGTCAAAGCTGCGACCGAGTCCACCACAAGAATGTCGACCGCTGACGAACGAATCAACTGCTCAGCAATGTCTAGAGCCTGCTCCCCATCGTCAGGCTGAGAGATCCACAGACGGCTAATGTCTACCCCCAGAGCCTGTGCATAAGTCGGGTCAAAAGCGTGCTCCGCATCAATGATCGCTGCGATACCGCCCAGCTTCTGCGCCTCGGCGATAGCGTGGATAGCCAGCGTCGTCTTACCCGAAGACTCCGGGCCAAAGATCTCTATGATACGTCCACGAGGGTAGCCTCCGACACCGAGAGCTATGTCGAGCGTCAAGCTCCCCGAGGGGATCACACTCACATCCTCTACGGCATCATCCGCCATATTCATGATAGAGCCCTTTCCAAACTGCTTCTGTATACGTCCCATCGTAGTCTCCAGCGCCTTCATTTTCGCTTCGACATCTGTAATAGGAGGAGTGACGACATTCCTCTCATTTTTCTTTGCCATATATACCTAGTCTTTAGTTGAATATCGGAGGTCTGCGAGCCTACGCTCTAAAGTATAGAAAACCTCCCATACAAAGGTAATGAAAAAAGGGACATCTCAGTAAATCTCTGCAAAACTAGTGCTGACGCACCATAATCGCTCTGACGGGAGCGACAAATGAGCGACAAATGAAGAATAGAGAGAGGTTGATGAGCTCATCGTATCTAATGCGTCAGCCTTGAGGTCCGCACACTTCACCCACTCCACGGCGATCTCGCAAATCTTACGTTTCAACCAATTCCTACGTAGGAAATCCGAAACATCCACGTGGAAAATAAAAACCCTCCACGTGGACGCAAAATAAAACTTCGGAAGAATGAAATGAAACTTCGGAGGAATCAAATGAAACTTCCGAAGAATTTTTTCCTTCCCACGTGGGTAATAAAAAACATCCACGTGGAGATCGAGTTTTTCACGTGGATGTTTTTGTGAGAGGTCGTAACGCTTCGATCCTCTCTGGTGACTTGTCGGTGTCTCTCGCTCCTAAACTGATCGTTACTCCTTGAACTGTATCTGGTAGAGCTGGGCGTAGAGTCCGCCGCGCTCGAGCAGCTCTGCGTGAGTGCCCTGCTCGACGATCTGCCCCTCCTGCATGACGCAGATGAGGTCGGCGTGCATGATTGTGGAGAGGCGGTGGGCGATGACGATGGTGGTGCGGTCGCTGACGAGACGCTGGATAGCCTCCTGGACTAGTTGCTCGGAGACATTGTCGAGTGCCGAGGTCGCCTCATCGAGAATGAGGATGGGCGAGTCCTTGAGCAGAGCTCGTGCTATGCTGAGTCGCTGACGCTGCCCGCCACTGAGCTTGCTGCCGCCGTCACCGATGTTGTACTCGAACCCCTCGGGGAGCTGGTCGATGAACTCGGTCGCATTGGCCGCCTCAGCAGCAGTGCGTACCTCCTCGTCGCTGACGGCGCGCTCCATGCCGAAGGTGATGTTGTTGCGTATCGTATCGTTGAAGAGGATCGGCGTCTGATTGACATAGCCTATGAGCTCCCTTAGTTCGCTCGCCCGTACCTGCCGTATGTCAGTGCCGTCGATGGTGATGCGCCCTGAGGTGACGTCGTAAAAGCGGGGCAGCAGGTCTACGAGCGTACTCTTGCCGGCACCCGAAGCTCCCACGAGCGCGACCATTCGACCTTTGGGTATGGTGAGCGACAGGTTGTGCAGTACCCACGGCTCTTCGTAGCGGAAGGAGACATCTTCGTAAGAGATACTCCGCTCAAAGGTAACGGGCAGTGGCTCCGCGGGATCTGTGATGCGCTCGGGGTAGTCGAGGATGGTTTGTATGCGAGTCATCGAGGCAAGCCCCTTTTGGATCGAGTAGGAGGCACGGCTTAGCTCTTTGGCGGGATTGATGATGCTGTAGAAGACTACGAGGTAGTAGATGAAAGCATCGGCCGTGATGGAGCTATCACCTGCAAAGATCAAGTTGCCGCCGTACCAGAGGATGATCGCAATGGCGGTGGTGCCGAGAAACTCGCTCATGGGGTGCGCTAAGCCTTGCCTGGCATAGACCTGCGAGATGGTGCGTCGATACTGTTCATTGGCTTTAGTAAAGCGGTCAGAGATCTGCTGCTCTGCATTGAACGCCTTGATGATGCGCAGCCCCGAGAGGGTCTCCTCGACCATGCTCATGAGCCGTCCCCACTGCGTCTGCCCCTCGAGGCTGTCTCGCTTGAGTCGCTTGCCCACGGCCCCCATGACGTAACCGGCTATCGGCAGGACGATGAGGACGAAGAGGGTGAGCTCCCAGCTGATCGCAAAGAGCGCTACGAGGTAGATGATGATGAGGATGGGGTTCTTGATGAGACTCTCTAGGAGGTTGATGATGGAGTACTCGATCTCGGCAACATCTCCCGAGAAGCGGGCGAGGAGGTCGCCTTTGCGCTCTTCGCTGATCAATGAGATAGGCAGCCGGAGGAGCTTGGCATTGAACTCATTGCGCAGATCCTTGACCACGCCTGTACGGATCGGCACGAGCATATAGATGCCGCCATAGGTGACGCCGACCTTGATGAGCGTCATGACGACGAGGTAGATGCAGAGGAGGAGTAGCGTGCGAGCGGGGCCGTACTGCTGGATGAGCTGGTAGACGTAGTAGTTGAAGTTGCCCACGATATAGTCTATCGCCACGCTCCACTCCGAGGGCCGTAACCAATTGATGCCGTCGAGCGCATGGTAGACGGGTGTGGTCTGATCCATGCCAAAGAGGATGCGCAGGATCGGCATGATGAGCGAAAAGGCGAGCAGGTTGAGCAGCGCCGAGAGTATGTTGGCAATGATGCCACCTGTTACGTAGTGACGGTAGGGGCGAATATACTTGCCGAAGAGCTTGAGGAACTGTCTCACGGGTTGGTTGGCTGGCTAATTACTACTATTGGATCTCCTCCTCGTACTCCATGAGCGCAAACTCGGCTTCCTCCCACTGAGGAGTGATCTCTTGGATCTCTTTGTTGACCTGGGTGTACTGATCGATGAGCTGCGGGGTGGCTGCCGTGGCTATCTGCTGCTCTAGCTCAGCAAGGCTTTTCTTGAGTTGCTCTAGCTGCTCACCGAAACTCTCGGCAGTGCGGCGTAGGGTGCGCAAGCGCTTTTGCTGCTCTTTCTGCTGCTGGTAGTCGAGCTGGGGCTGGGCTTTGGCCGCTGGCTGTTGGTCGTTAGCCTTTGGCTGTTGGCTGTTAGCTGTTGGCTGTTTGTCGTTGGTTGAGGGCTGTTGGTTTAGCTCTTCGTGGAGGGTGGCGAGGTAGCCGTCGAGGCCGTCCATACACTCGCGTACGGCTCCATGGCTAAAGGAGAAGATACGGTCCACGAGCCCCGAGAGGAAGTAGCGGTCGTGCGAGACGACGATAACAGTCCCAGGGAAGGCTGCGATGGCTCGCTTGAGGATCTCTTTGGTTCGGATGTCCAGATGGTTGGTCGGCTCGTCGAGGATGAGCAGGTTGGCCGGCTCTAGGAGCATCTGCATGATAGCGACACGAGCGCGCTCACCACCACTGAGCACGCTGATGGGCTTGTCGGCTACCTCCCCGCCAAAGAGGAAGGCACCCAGCATATCATTGATATGCAGTCTCATATCGCCACGCGCCAAGCTGTCGATAGCCTCACGGATGGTCTGGTTGGCGGGTAGCTCCTGCGCCCTATTCTGAGAGAAGTAAGCGACCTCTACGCCATGCCCTATCTGAAGCTTGCCGGTATACTCCTCTTGTCCCATGATGCAGCGCATGAGGGTTGACTTGCCGGAGCCGTTCTTCCCGACGAAGGCGACCTTTTCGCCACGCTTGATGGTCATCGAGACGCCTCGTAGCACCGAGAGGGAGCCGTAGCTCTTGTCCAGTTCCTCGATGATGACTGGGTAGTCGCCACTGCGCCCCGCCATCGGGAAGGTGAAGCTGATGTGCCGTGTGTCTATCTCGTCGAGCTCGATCTCCTCGATCTTGTCTAGCTGCTTGATGCGGCTCTGCACCTGTGCGCTCTTCGTCGGCTTGTAGCGAAAGCGCTCGACGAAGGACTCGATGTCTTGGATCTTCTTCTGCTGATTCTCGTAAGCTCGCTTCTGCTGCTCCAGACGCTCCTCACGTAGCGTGACGTAGTGGCTGTAGGAGGTCTTGTAGTCGTAGATGCGTCCTAGCTCGATCTCGATGGTGCGGTTGGTGACGTTGTCGAGGAAGGTGCGGTCGTGCGAGACAAGCAGGAGCGTGACCCCACGGGCGATGAGGAAGTGCTCGAGCCAGTCGATGGACTCGATGTCTAGGTGGTTCGTCGGCTCATCGAGAAGGAGCAGATCGGGATTGCTCAGCAGCACCTTAGCCAGCTCGATACGCATACGCCACCCGCCGGAGAACTCACGCGTCGGCCGGTCGAAGTCGCTCCGCTCGAAGCCTAGTCCGAGGAGCGTGCGCTCCATCTCGGCAAGGTACTGCGACGGGTGATGCATCTGTATCAGGTCGGTGAGATGTCCGTGACGCTCGATCAGCTCTAAGTACTCGGGCGAGTCGTAGTCGGTGCGTGTCGCTAGCTCTTCGCTCAGACGGTCGTACTGATCGTTGAGCGACTGCACATCCTTAAAGACCTCCTCGACCTCCGCACGCAGCGTGGTGTGGTCGACAAGCTCTTTGACCTGTGGCAAGTACCCTATGGAGAGGTCGCGGGGACGGCTGACGGCACCACTGGTCGGTTGCTCGATGCCGACGAGGATCTTCATCAAGGTTGACTTCCCCGCCCCGTTGTGCCCGACGAGTGCGACTCGCTCGCCTTTGCTGATGACAAAGTTGATTGAGTCAAAGAGGAGTTGCTTACCAAAGTCTACCGTAAGGTCTTGAACGGATATCATCAGCGTGTCTGGATAGTGTGGATGAGAGAATAAGCCTGATAGATGCCCAGCTCGCCTGCACGGCTCAAGTCATCTATCGCCTGCTCATGCTGCCCCTGCTGCTCCAGGAGCAGAGCACGATTGTAGTAAGCTTCGCCAGCTTGGGGCAGTAGCTCGATCGCCTTAGTGTAGTCTACGATCGCTTGATCCGTATGTCCCAGCGACTGGTGCAGGTGCGCCCGATTGTAGTAGAGATAGCCTATCTGCGGGGCATGGCCGATGGCTGTAGTGAGCTGACGCATTGCCAAGTCGTACATGAGCGTCTGCTGCTTAGCGTCTGTGAGCGTCTCTGCCTGCATGAGGCGCGCGGTGCTCAGCGCGAGAAGCGCGAGTGGCTGCTGAGGAGCCAGCTCGAGACAAGCGTTGAACTGTGAGACCGCCTCGCCGATGTCTCGTAGCAGAAGCTTGTCGATGCCCATACGCAGGTGCCAGTCGGCCGTCTGCTCTGTGTCACGAGCCTGCAGGCGTGCTATATCCTCCAGCACGACATGGAGCTGCGTGCTATCTAGCGACTGCGTGCCGACGGCAAGCAAGAGACGAGGCTGGTAGCCCGTGCGCTCATTGTACGCCTCTAGCTCTGCGGAGAAGTTGGAGCGAGGCAAGAGCTTGTCGTGACTCTTCTGCACGAAGTAGGTCAGCTCGTAAGCGGGGCAAGCCTCTGACGAAGTGGCTTGCTCTTGGATCGATCCGCGTAGTGAATTGCCTCCCGTAGTAATCGAAGAGGGCGTCGCGTCGCTGCTCGCAGACTGTAGCTCTGCGTGATGATCTAGTGCGTATAGTTCTTCGCTAGCCACACTCGAGGCGGTGCTGTCGGCAATGGTTGGCTTAGGTGCTTTGACCTGCCCACGCTCTAGCTTGTAGGCGAACCAGTAGTCTCTGTCGGCTCCAGCAGCATCACCGAGCAGACGCTTCACCTCCGAGCGCTGATAATAACCCGAGAGGAACTCAGGTCGACGGCCTAATATATAGTCTAGCGTCTCGATCGCCTCACGATACTGTCCCGTCTGAGTCTGTACCAAAGCTAAGTTAAAGTGTGCCGTCAGATTGGTCGGTTGTAGCCGCACCACCTCTAGCAGATCTTCGCGAGCTCCCTGTAGGTCGCCCACCTCGATACGTAGCAAGGCGCGGTTGTGGCGAGCGACCGCATCGTGAGGCGTTAGGAGGAGTGCCTGATTGTAGTCCTCCATAGCACCACGGTACTCTTTCAGCTTGTAGCGTGTCAGTCCACGATTGATGTAGTCGCTAGCTTGGCCAGGCTCCTGCTCTATGCTCTTGTCGTGATAGCGTAGTGCCCCCTCGTAGTCTCCCCGCAGGTAAGCAATCGTCGAGAGCATACGATAAGGCGCAGCACTCAGCGAGTCTATCGCCAAGCCCTCGGCTATCCGTCCCTCTGCTGCGACCGTGTCTTGCCGTCGCAAAGCTATCTCTGCTGCGAGGAAGTAGCCCCGCGCTTCCTTGGGGTGACGCTGCGTCAAGGCAAGTGCTGCCGAGTCGGCACGCTCATACTGCTCGGCACCGTAGAGCGAGCCTGCTAAGTTGAACGAGAGATAAAAGTCGTCAGGCGTGATCTTGAGCGCTTGCGCATAGTCGGTCGCTGCCTCCGCATAGTGCTGCAGATTGTGCCGTGCCGCCCCCCGTACCATATAGGCTCTAGAGAGGAAGGGGTTGCGCTCCAGGCAGAGCGTCGCGTCTCGCTCGGCACCCGCATAGTCGCCCAGCATAAGCTTGGCAAAAGCTCTGTAGTAGTACGGATCGGCCATCGTGGGCGACACCTCGATCACTTGGTTAAAGTGCTCGATAGCGACCACATAATCCTTGAAGCCGATCGCATTGCGCCCGATCGTCATCACCCGCTCCGTATCTATCTGCGACCAGAGCGTAGTGCTCCACACACAGAGCGTGCAGAGCAGCAGAGAGAGTGATCGTAGTAGCGGACGCATAAGGACTAATGTATCGGATTGCGCATGACAGGGTAGCCGACACGTACCCGCCCGTCGGCTATATGCTGTAGCTTCTTTTTGATCAAGCGCTTACGCATCGCCGAGATGTGATCCACAAAGAGCTTGCCATCTAGGTGATCATACTCATGCTGCACCACCCGAGCCGCAAAGCCCGAGAGCTCTAGATGCTGTGGCTCAAACTGCTCATTCATATAGTCCACCACGATCGACTCTGGTCGTACGACCCGCTCGTTAATGCCAGGCAAGCTCAGGCAACCCTCAGGCTCCGAGCAGGTCTCCTCGCTCAGGGAGCGCATGTGCGCATTGATCATGACTAGCTTGAGCTGGGCACACTCAGGGTACTCCTCAGCAAGAGGTGTTGCGTCGATCACCTGCAGACGTATGTTGCGCCCAATCTGTGGAGCAGCCAGTCCGATGCCGTCGCTCTCATACATCGTCTGCCACATATCAGCGATCAGCTCGGAGAGGTTCGGGTAGTCAGGCGTTATATCCTCGCTCATGTTGCGTAGGACGGGATGCCCGTAAAGGTATATAGGTAAGGTCTTAGCCATAAGTGTAATCGGTTAATTCTCTGTTTTTAGTGAAGCATACTCAAGCTCTCCAGATAGCTCTGTAAGATGATGGTCGCACTGACACGATCCACCAGCCCTTTGTCCTGTCGGCGTCGCTGCTTGCCGATGCCTGCCTCGCGGATCGTCTGCTGCGCCAAGACAGAGGTAAAGCGCTCGTCCACATACTCTAGACGTATCTGAGGATAGAGCTGTCTCAGCTTCTTAGCCAAAGCTTGTATCGCCTGCCACGTCGCTGAGGGCGTTGCGTCCATCTGTGTCGGCTTGCCGAGAACGATCGTCTCCACCTCCTCACGCCCCAGGTAGTCCGCCAGATAGTTGAGGAGCTGATGCGTAGGCACCGTGTCGAGTGCACCCGGAGTGATCTGTAGCGGATCGGTCACCGCCAGCCCCGTGCGCTTGGTGCCATAGTCGATAGCGAGGATACGAGCCATAGGCGTGTGGTCCCTTTATGCGTTGTAGTACTTCTCGCGGAGCTCAGCAACCTTCGGGTCGGTGATGTAATCGTCGTAGTTGATGATACGGTCGATGATCCCATTTGGAGTGAGCTCGATGACACGATTCGCCACCGTGCGGATGAACTCGTGGTCGTGGCTGGAGAAGAGCACATTCCCCTTGAAGGAGATGAGCGTGTTGTTGAACGCTTGTATCGACTCCAGGTCCAGGTGGTTCGTCGGTGTGTCGAGGATCAGCACATTAGCCCCTGGGGGAAGCATCATACGGCTGATCATACAGCGCATCTTCTCCCCTCCCGAGAGGACCGAGGCGCGCTTATTCACCTCCTCACCGCTGAAGAGCATACGCCCCAGGAAGCCCTTGAGATAGACGTCGTTCGTATCTTTGGCAAACTGCCCGAGCCAGTCGAGGATCGTCATATCGGTGTCGAAGTAAGCGCTGTTGTCCAGAGGTAGGTAGGCGGTCGTGATTGTCTGCCCCCACTCGTAGCTACCCTGCTGCGCCTTGCGGTTGCCATTGATGATCTCAAAGAGTGCGGTCATAGCACGTGGGTCGTGGCTGATGAAGACGATCTTGTCGTCTCGCTCTACATTGAAGGTCAACCCCTTGAAGAGTACCTCCCCCTCGTCCGTCACAGCCGAGAGGTCGTTGACCTCCAGAACCTTGTTGCCTGGCTCACGCTCTGGTTGGAAGAGGATGCCTGGGTAGCGACGTGACGACGGCTCGATCTCGTTGATGTCGAGACGCTCCAGCATCTTCTTGCGGCTGGTCGTCTGCTTGCTCTTTGCCACGTTGGCACTAAAGCGACGGATGAACTCCTCGAGCTCTTTCTTTTTCTCCTCGAGCTTCTTATTCTGTTGCTGTTGCTGTCTGAGCGCCAACTGGCTAGACTCGTACCAGTAGCTGTAGTTACCAGCGAAGAGTCTCACCTTGCCAAAGTCTATATCCACCGTGTGGGTCGATACGGCATCGAGGAAGTGACGGTCGTGGCTCACCACGAGGACGGTGCTCTCCGTCTCGGCGAGATAGTCCTCTAGCCAGGAGACGGTCTCCAAGTCTAGGTCGTTGGTAGGCTCATCGAGGAGTAGGTTGTCCGGCTTGCCAAAGAGACAGCGTGCTAGTAGCACACGCACCTTCTGCTTACCGCTGATGTCGCCCATCAGGCGGTAGTGCAGATCCTCCTTGATGCCGAGGCCACTCAAGAGGGCTGCCGCCTCGCTCTCAGCGTTCCACCCATCGAGGTTGGCAAACTGCTCCTCGAGCTCAGCCGCCTTGACACCATCTTCGTCAGTAAAGTCTTCCTTAGCGTAGATAGCGTCCTTCTCCTTCATGATCTTCCAGAGTTTGTCATGCCCCATCAGGACGGTATCGATGACGGTATACTCATCGAAGGCGAAGTGATCCTGACTCAGCACCGAGAGTCGCTCATCGGGTCCGAAGCTGACGGTACCACGTGTCGGGTCTAGATCTCCGCTAATCATACGGAGCATGGTCGACTTGCCGGCGCCGTTGGCACCGATGATGCCGTAGCAGTTGCCCGGGGTAAACTTAAGGTTGACGTCGGCAAAGAGCACGCGCTTGCCAAACTGTATCGTGAGGTCGTTGACTATAATCATCTTTCTATTCTATACTGTCTTCTGTCTTGATCTGATAAGGAGGCGAGCCCATCGCAGTCTCGTCGCCAGCCTTACCCGTAGGCGAGCTGCACATAGAGACGGGCTAATCTGCACAAAGGTACACATTTTTGAGGCGTGACGCCTTATCGTCGCCACCGATTATCCCGATCTCCACGTGGATACTCCCCAATAGCCCACTGGAAAACAACAATTCTCCAGGGAGCTATTGCGACAGGAGTGTCTATCTGGCGGGCGATGGGTACGGTAAAACAATCACCGTGAGACGTTTTCCAAAAAACTCTCCAGCCTTGGAAAATAAAATTTCCAACGGTGGAAAAGTAAATTTCCAAGGCAGGAAAAATAGTTTTCCAAGGGAGGAAACTAAACTTTCCAAGGAGGGAAAAAGTATCTAGTTCGTATGGTCAAGGGAATATTACTACCTTTGCGATAGTGAGTCCGCCACACTGGCTGGCTCCTAGAGTGGATGATCTATGTGGACGACTGTACTGACTATCCTATACACGCTCCTAGTCGTGGGCGTGGTGGTGGTGATCCTGACGGGAGGCGATGACATCTATCGGATGTTCTCGTGGCTGATGGTCGTGCTTTTTATACCAGTGGTGGGGATTATACTCTATCTGCTCTTCGGTCGCTCGACAGCTTCGATGAAACTGATACCTAAGGACTTCCTGAAGAAGATCAATCGTATGCCTGTGGAGCATACGGACTTTGACTTTCATCAAGCAATCCTAGAGAACCCTTACTACAGCTCTCTGGGCAAGTTACTCTACAATAGTGACGATCGTACGGTGCTGGCGGCCTCCTCGATGGAGGTGATCACGGTCGGAAAGGATAAGTACCGACAGCTCTTTGAGGATATTCGCTCGGCAAGGCAGGAGATCCATCTGATGTACTACATCATCGCCTCTGACGAGCTGGGGGTAGAGCTACGTGACCTTTTGGTGAGCAAGGCTCGCGAGGGGGTTCAGGTACGGGTCATCTATGACGGGCTGGGCTCCTTCTGGAGTGATGTGAAGGGCTTCTGGAGGCCGCTACGTAGAGCTGGCGGTCAGGTCTATGCGTTTCTTCCGGTGCGCTTTCCCTTTTTTGATCTTCGCATCAACTACCGCAACCATCGTAAGGTGGTGGTGATCGATCAGCGTATCGGCTACTTCGGGGGAATGAATGTGGCGCAGTACTATAAGCAGGGCAATGAGCTGGGACAGTGGCGGGATACACACTTTCGCATCGAGGGTAGTGCGGTGGCGGGACTGCAACGTGTTTTTCTGGTGGACTGGGCTGTGGCGGTGCGCAAGCACTTTGACCTAGAGCCTTACTTCGCAGGGATCGATCGAGGCACTTCTTACGAGCACCCTATAGCGATGCAATTTCTTACTAATGGGCCCCAAGCGCATTGGCAGACGATCGAGCAGGCTTTCATCAAGGCGTGCTCGATAGCGCACGAGGAGATCTTAGTACAGACCCCTTACTTCCTTCCACCAGAGGGACTGCTGATGAGCCTGTGCAGTGCTGCTCTGCGCGGTGTACACGTCTCCGTCATGCTACCTGAGCGTGGCGACTCTTATCTGACGCAGCGTGCCTCAGACTCTTATCTGGCGCAACTACTGCAGGCTGGCGTGGATGTGAGACGCTATAGGGGTGGCTTCCTACACTCCAAGCTGCTGGTGGTGGATAGGCGCATCGTAGGTATCGGCAGTGCTAATATGGACTTTCGTAGCCTAGAGATCAATCTGGAGGTAATGTCCTTCGTCTATGACAAGCAGATGGCTGAGGAGCTGAGCAAAGCCTTCGAGGAGGATCTCAAGGAGTGTCATCAACTAACTCTAGAGGAGTGGAGTGAGCGCTCCTTCTGGATACGAAGTCTAGAGGCGCTGGCTCGCCTCTTCTCCCCGCTCCTATAAGTACGGACACAAAAAAGCCTGCCGACTATGGCGACAGGCACAAAAAAGCCGCACTGCGGATTAGAAAAACTCCGAAGAACATACAAGTTTTGAGGATCCATCACCCTCTGAAGTCCACTGGAGCAACGAGTGCTCACACACTCACGAGGAGTCTGTCGAGGCCGGTCATCAGGTAGATAGAATGATCTCGGAATAGTCGATTAAATTTGAAGAGTTTCCGTATCGAGCAGTGCGGCTATGGGTCTGCGCCGTCTACATATACTATGTACTAAGATCACGCTGCGCACACACCTATCGGTGTCTTGCTACCACAAATATAGAGCAATATTCTGAGTCTTGCAAATTGTGATGGCACGAGACGACGTAAAAAAGAGTCCCTACGAGGGTATGGATGCTCTCATAGGGACTCTTTGCTTATTTATCGTATAGCTACTTTGTGTAGCTGGTTATTACTTCTCTAGCTCTACTGGATTACGATCTTTGTCGTAGATCTTGTAGTCTAGGAGTGCTACATCTTGATCTTCGATCAGCTTGATGTTTTTGGAGTATTTCTTCTTCCACTTAGTAAAGATAGAAGATCCCAAGAGGGGAGCCTTCTTGATATAAGCGACGACGTAGGGATGTAGATGCATGGCGAAGTTGCGTATCGGCTTGTCGCCAGAGGTTAGCTGGGCTATGACCTCCTCTAGATCATCGGTAAAGGTGATGGAGGTCTTGATCTTTCCCGTGCCTTGACAGGTAGGACAGGTCTCCTCGGTGCGTATGATGGTCGCCTGACGAACACGCTGTCGTGTGATCTGCATGAGCCCAAACTTGCTCAGAGGGAGTATCTTGTGGGTAGCGCGGTCATCTGCCATGAGCTTCACCATGTGCTCGTACAGCTCCTTGTTGTGGGCTGCTTCGTTCATATCGATGAAGTCGATTACGATGATCCCTCCGAGGTCCCTCAGCCTGATCTGTCGGGCGATGAGGTCTGCCACGGCCATATTGACATCAAAGGCGGTCTCCTCCTGTCCTGAGGTGCGACGAGCCTTCTTGCTACTATTGACGTCTATGACGTGCATAGCCTCGGTCTGCTCGATGATGATGTTGGCTCCATTGCGTAGGGTGACTTTGCGCCCGAAGAGGGTCTTCTTTTGCTTTGTCACACCACAGGCATCAAAGAGAGGGCGCTTACTGTCATCCTCATAGAGTGTGACGATCTGCTCTCTACCTGGGTCGATGTCGGCTACGTAACCTCTGAGCTCCTTGTAGTAGTCTGGATCGTTGACGACGATCTTCGTAAAGGTCTTGTTGTAGGAGTCACGGATGAGGTTGATAGCGCGGTTTCGCTCCTCGTAAATCTGTGCAGGAGCCTTGGCCCGGACCAGCTTCTTGATACTTGTCTCAAATCGATCTATCAGATCCATCATCTCCTCGACGAGCTCTTGAGTCTTCTTACCAGCAGCTTGCGTCCGGATGATGGCTCCGTAGCCACTCTTGATGACACTCTGCACGATCGTCTTAAGCCTCGTACGCTCCTCCGTGGAGCGTATCTCGCTAGAGATGGCTACCTGATCGCTAAAGGGTACTAAGACTAGAAATCGACCCGCTATGGAGAGCTCTGCTGAGAGGCTAGGTCCTTTCGTTCCGAAGGCTTCGCGTGTTACCTTGACGAGGATCTTGTCTCCCTTCTTGAGTCCCGAGTTGATGATATTGCCATCCTTAGGAAGGGGGGTACCTTCTTTGACTTTGTCAATGGGGGGTACCTTCTTCTTTTCCGCTATATCTTCTAATAAGTGAGTTGTCGCTCCAAATACTTTGCCTAGATCATTGTAGTGAAGGAAGCCATTCTTCATGGGGCCTATGTTGACGAAGGCGGCGTTGTTGCCTCTGACCACATTGTCTACCTCGCCGAGCAGGATGTCTCCGACAGCGTAACGGATGTTTCTATTCTCCGTGCGTAGCTCTACGAGCTCGCCATCTTCGAGCACTGCCATAGACACCTCTTTGGGCTTTACATCGATGATTAGTTCACTATTCACGGTGTCTCAAATAATCTGTGCATTAATAGATTGGAAACGTGTAGAGGTCTAGTATGACCCGCCTCTTCTCTCCTCCGTCTCACAGCCACGTCGTGCCACTGCACTGCCCCGAGCTGGTGAGCTGTCGAAGTACCTAATCGCTACACCTCTACTGGAGTAGCTGGTCTCTATGCGTATCTCGATAGTGACTCCAGAGAGTCGCTAGATACACAGAGAGGGGTGGTCTACAGATGCTGCCGTAGCACACGTAGCACGGGTTATATCTTCTATAGAGTCTGCTAACAGACCCCGACAGATGGCCGTGAGAGGTGACTACTGCAGGATGATAGGATGAGTTGCTATGCAACGAAGCCAACCACAACCAGCCCCTCATCGGTGAGAGGTCGGTCATGACGGCTTGCTTGGTACGTTTCGTTCGTCAAGATTAGATCGCCATACATACTGTGATGGCTATCTAGTGAGTAGACTAGGACTCCCTAAGACGATCTGCTCGCCTAAGAGAGATCACATACGGTCTCCTCGACCGAGTGCCTACTACTTCTTCTTATGACGATTCTTACGTAGTCTCTTTTTACGCTTGTGCGTCGACATCTTGCGACGCTTGTGCTTCTTACCGTTTGGCATAATTGATTCTTTTGAATTGGTCTATATTGGATCCAAGGTCATGAGGTCCGTAGCTAGCCTCTATGCAGAAGCAACCGATGTCTTCCTCAGGACTATCTGCCTCGACTCACCCCCTAGGATACTATTTGATTATGGCTGTGAATGCCTTCGAAGGCTTGAACGTAGGAACCTTGCGAGCTGGTACGATGATCGTCGTCTGCTTGGATATGTTGCGAGCAGTCTTCTCTGCGCGCTCCTTGACGACAAAGCTACCGAAGCCTCTGAGGTAGACATTGTCTCCCTGGCTCATAGCGTTCTTGACTGTATCCATAAAAGCCTCTACGACCTGTAGTACCTCCTGGCGGTCCAAGCCTGTCGTGTCAGCTATGTTCTTTACAACTTCTGCTTTAGTCATGTATTCTTAGTAATGGGTCTTATTAATGATTTGCGATAAGGCGTCATGCTACGAGTCCGAGAGCGCGCATGGTGGATAAATGTACATAAAGCAACCCACACCAATCTGCTCTAGCGTAAAAAAAATCAGAGGAGTGCTCTCGATCTTGTCCAAGAACACTCCTCTTCTTTTTGATATATGCTCGCTTGTGGTATCAGCCCTGTGTCTTAAAGCGACTTAGAGGAAAGGGAGGTGGCTGGCAAGGCTCTATATGTAGCCCCTAGGGGAGTCGAACCCCTCTTTCCAGGATGAAAACCTGGCGTCCTAACCGATAGACGAAAGGGCCAAATCGTTGCGCCAGTATCCTTTTAATGTAGAGTTATATCCTCAGCGAACTGATACAGTATTGCGATGTGTCGTCGTAGACTAGAGAGAATTGAGGTGAAGAGCCATCTTGGACTTCAGATTCGCAGCCTTGTTGCGATGGATGATATTCTTACGAGCTAGACGATCTAGCGTAGAATAAACCTTCGGCAAAGCCTGCTCAGCTTCCTGACGATCGGTCATAGCACGGAACTGCTTAACCATCGTACGCGACGTCTTGCTCGCATAGCGATTGCGAAGGCGACGTGTGGAACTCTGACGGATTCTCTTCAGCGTTGATTTATGATTTGCCATTCTTGTGATACTTAATTACGTGGTGTACTGTCGATATGCGAGACTCGCTACGCGAAGCACTGCATATCAGCGATTACTTGTAGCCCCTAGGGGAATCGAACCCCTATTTTCAGAATGAGAATCTGACGTCCTAACCGTTAGACGAAAGGGCCAGTAGCTACTTACCAACTGATGCCGAATGTTCGGCTCTCGGGCAATTGTGATGCAAAGGTAATACAAATTTTTCTTCTGGCAAAAGATTCTCGCAAGAAAATTCTCCAAAAGAGAGATCGCGCCGCAGAAAATACGACTCAGCAAGCTGATAGTCAAGCCCTTACAGAAAGTTTGCTCAAAACAGACTTTCTACCTCAAGTCACGACCCCAAAGGAGCTTCTCGCGAATTACTTGAGCATAAGGCTTGTGTGAGAGGCGCAACAGGTGGGCGCGCTTGTCACTCTTGCGAGCAACGATCTCGACACCACAGTCGTAGACCCGCAGATTACCATCGATCACGATAGAGAAGGTGGGATGTAGCGAGGAGACTCTCATCGTCAGCACACTGGTGTCGGGGAAGATGAGCGGAGCCATGTTGAGCGTGTGAGGTGCTATCGGCACCAGCAGCAACGTCTGGCACTGAGGCGTCACGATAGGGCCTCCTAGGCTGAGCGCATAAGCCGTCGAGCCCGAGGGCGTGCTCACGACCAAGCCGTCGGCAGCGTACTCAGCTAGCAAGTCGCCGTCTAGATCTACGCGTATCTTGATGATAGATCCAGTCTCTCGTTTCTGCACCGCCAGGTCATTGAGCGCTGTGCCGACATGCTCTCCCGCCACACTTACATCGATCAGCGAGCGGGGCTCTATATCGTACTGCCCAGCCAGCAGGTCATCAAGGTGATGCAGAGCTTCTCGTGGCTCCATCTCGGTCATAAAGCCGAGGTGCCCGCAGTTGATCGCCCATATAGGCAGCTCCACGTCTCGCAACTTGTGCACAGCTCGCAGGAGGGTACCATCACCTCCGAGGCTCAGAGCGATGTCGCCATAGGGCGTCTCTCCACCCAGCCGCATCTGCGGATAACCCTCCGGGATGCCCGCCTGCTGCAGTGCCTCCCAGAGCGGTGCCTCTATATAAAGGTCTACACCATGCTCTGCGAGTGCCGTCAGTAGTGCCGTCACATCGTCCGTGAGCCGCATTGTAGCGTGGCTCCCATACACTGCTATCGTATTTATCTTGTGCCTATCCATCGGGGCTGTCTGATTGCATCGCTACAAAAGTACCGAAAAGAAGGCAGACCCCCAAAGTGGCTCCCTGCAAAACAATCGAATGCGTAGCACTCACTCGATCATAAAGAGCTTGGCCGATATGCGTACCCATTCATTGATCTTCTTGACCTGGACGACCCGAGCGTAAAACTCTTTGCCAGCGTCCATCAGCCGTGATATGACTAGGTTGAGCTCTTGTGGCACATAGCCTATGCGGTGCTCCTCGTAGTAGATGGCGATAGCGTTTTCGTCGTGCTCGTTTTGTGGCTGTCGCACCATACGTAGCACTGTGTCGGGCAGTAGCGTAGGGTAAAGCTCCTGTACGATAGGGCAGAAAGTGGTCCCAGCGACTACGATGTCTAGGAGGAAGATCTCCCGCTTGGGTAGTCCTAGTGCGTTGATGCCTTCAGTGCCAATGAGCGCTAGTAGCTCGGGGCTGACTGGTATGATCTCGTTACTCATAGATTATGTGACTTATATTCCTCCATCAGTGTGATGATCGTCTGCATCTCCTTCTCGCTCTCCTCGAGCTCCTGGATGATCGCTTGCAGCTCAGCTTGCTTCTCTAGTATCTTTACGGGGCTTGACAGTAACTCTTTCTGATCAAATGGGAAGCTCTTCGACCGCTTGGCCATCCTAATCTCGAGGGTACTCTTCTTCTCTCGTAGTTTTTCGATTTCAGCCGAGAGTGTCTCAGGATCTGAGGGGAGCTCTTCCGAGTGCTTCTCCTTGTTGAGTAGAGCCAGCACAGCTCGTAGCTGCGGTAGGTCTCCGATCTGATAAGCCTTCACTGTGATCAGAAAGAGCCGCTTGTCCTCCTCCGTATAGTGTGGGTTGAGGTCTGGGTGAAGTCGCTTGACGAGGGTTTTGTAGATCTCCTTGAGCTCTTTGGTCTCCTCGGGAGACAGGCGTGGCCTGTCCCAATACTCCTTAGCCGCTTTGAGTTGAGCCAGCTTTCGCTCCAGGAGCTGATGAAACTCTAGCCGCTGCTGCGCCATCTGCTTGTCTATCTCGACGAGGTCGGGTGCTTCGTCTCGATTGATGTAAGCCTGCAGGAGCGACCGCCTGAAGCGGAGCGTGGCCAAGGAGAGCCCTAGACGCAACTGGGTGTACAGCAACTTGCCGAAGTAGTGCATGTAGAGCGCAGATAGGTGAGGCGCCTCGTGATCCGTCATCTCCTGATACTGGGAGACGAGTGCCGTGTAGTCCGCGACGAGCGTCTCGTACTGCTCCCGAAGCCTCTGATACTCTGGTGAGCATGCTAGCGGGTTCATATCTGTCATGGCATTTCTTCTGTTAGGGCTAATCTGGGAACTAAGATAGTGTTTTTAGCGCAAAGAGCTTACGCTTTCGCGGTGCTTAGCAGGGCTGACGCACTATAATCGCTCTGTCAGGAGCTACACATGAGCGACAAGCGAGGAATAGATGAGGTTACTATATATATAATGTGTCAGCCATGGATTGGCTGTTGGCTATTGGCGGTTGGCTATCGAAACCATCGGATCTATCAGAGTGATCGGATCTCTAACTTCTAATTTCTAACCTCTAGCACCTTTACATATCTTTACGGCGAAATTTGTCCGATTCCCTCCTTTTTCGAATATCCACGTGGGGAATCTCAAATCTCCACGTGGATATTTTTTATTTTCCACGTGGGCGTGATTCATTTCCTCCGAAGTTTCATTTGATTCCTCCGAAGAATTTTTTCTTCCCCACGTGGAAAATAAAAATTCCCCACGTGGATATTTCGAAATATCCACGTGGAAATCACTTTTCTCCGACACAGCTCCGTTTTGATATGTAGTCGGTTCTAAATTATTGTAACGATCCGGCGTTGAATTTGCCCTGCGGAGCTTAGCTTTCGATCTGCTTCCAGAATGGAGTCGCCGCCACTCGGCTTACCAAGGCCTCTGGCGTGGTAGCTAGCTCCCCGGCGATGTGGGCGTAGGTCGCCTCTATAGCCTTTCGATGCGTAAGTCCGTTGGGGATCTCATCGGTCTCGACGAGGAGAGCCTTCGCCTCATAGGCTAAGTGCAAAGCCTCAGCATCGTAGCGACGGCCGAAGGAGAGCACAAAGCCCTTGCTCAGCATCATCTGCGCCACCTCTCCCCTAGCGCGAAAGCCGTGTAGCACCATCGGGGGGAGCTGCGCAAACTCTTGCGCCATCTGACTACGCACTTTAATCATCTCAGCCCACGCACGTACCGTGTGTAGGAGGATCGGGCGCTGTAACTGACAGGCTAAGCGCATCTGCGCCTCTAGCCAGACGAGTTGCTCTGCGAGTGTCGCATTGCTCCGCACCTTGTCGATGCCACACTCGCCGACAGCGACGATCTGTGGAACAGTTGCTAGGCGACTCTGCATCTGATCAATGAGTGGTGTCAAGCTCCCCTCTGGAGGCAGTGACCAGGGGTGAAAGCCTATTGAGTAGAGCTGGCCCTCCTCGATTGCGACACCACCGCTCCACTCGAGACTGTTGCATAAAGGCGAATCGCTGTGTTGCTTTCGGGATTCGGCTTCGGTCACATACGGAGGTATGCTCCCTTCAGACCTCACCCTCAGCGCCTTGCGCTTCATCCTTTCTGCAAAGTCAGGACAATCTTGCCAGCAAGATTGTGAGACTCTTGACTTTTGCAACAGTCTCCACTCTGTGTAGGTGAGCGAGCGAATTGCTTGACAGCCTACCTCGGGGCTGTGCGTGTGGCAGTCTAGAAGTTTGGGACGGCCTGTGCCTTGCTCTGCAGCTCTGATCTCCTGGCTCATTGTCGTGGTGGCACGGGGTCGTAACCCACATGTCGATTGAAGGGGTTACACCGTAAGAGTCTCCAGATAGTTAGCCAGCTTCCCTTCAGAGCTCCATGCACCCTCAGAGCCTCTAGTGCGTACTGCGAGCAGGTCGGCGTAAAGCGACAGCTGGGTGGTAGTAGCGGCGAGATGAAGTGACGATAAAACTTGACTGGGTAGCTCAGCAGGCGTACCGCTAGCGAGAGTTGCTGCGAGTCGTCTTGTGCAGCTTGTGCAGTCTGCTCCTGACGATCGGTTGCGGGTTCAGTAGCGGGGGAGGTTGGGTTAGCTTTTTCTATCTCCTTGACGATACGTGCTATGGCCCGCTCTACCGCTTGCTCTAGCTCTGGATAGGTCGGCATCGTCTTAGCGACAGATTGTAGTGCCACTCGTATCGTACAGTGGTGCTGTGTCGCAGCCTGCCAGAGCGGAGCTTTGTGGAGGCGATAAGCAGCGCGGGTCATGCGCTTGATGCGGTTGCGATCTACCGCATGCTTGAAGCGACGCTTAGCGACCGAGGTCATGACAGCCACCTGCGCCTGCTCTCCTGGCGTCTGCGTGACAATAGGCTCTGCGAGCCATACGATGCGGATGGGGTAAGAGACAAACGAACGCCCACAGCTATGCAGTCGCTCTATCTCCTCACGCAGATAGAGTCGCTCACCTTTGGGTAGACGTTGGTTCTGGTGGGAGCGAGGGGAGTCTTCCTCCGTAGTCATCCCTCTTGCTCGGCAAGGTAGTTGTGAAGTAGCTTAGGCATCGGCGGATCCTGACGACTGCCCGTAGACTTGATATCTACTCTGAGCCCTAGCTCCTCAGCTTTCTGTGCGGTCTTAGGACCTACGGTAGCGATGATCATATCCTCCTGCTTGAAGTCAGGGACATTCTCAAAGAGCGAGGTGATCCCTACGGGACTGAAGAAGATGATCATATCGTAAGGTAGTGGCTTCTCAAGCTCTAGCTCACGAGGTATGGTGCGGTACATGACCGACTTGGTATAGTCTATCCCCGCATCTGTCAGTAGGTCAGAGAGCTTAGCACTGTGCTCCTCTGCGACGGGGAGGAGGTACTTCTCCCCTTTGTGCTTGACAATCACCTTGACAAGGTCTTCGGTACGTCCTGTCGGTGAGAAGAAGACCTTGCGCTTGCGGTAATTGACAAACTTCTGTAAGTATGGCGCGGACATCTCTGAGCTGCAGTAATACTTCATCGTGTCTGGCACCGTGATGCGCATCTCTTTCATCAGCGTGAAGAAGTGCAGGATAGCAGTACGAGAGGTAAAGATGATGGCTGTGTAATCCAATGGATTGATGCGCTGCTGGCGAAACTCTTTTGCTTCAACTGTCTCGACACGAATGAACTGCTTGTAGTCAAGCTCCACTTGATGCTTTTCAGCGACTTCGGTGTAGGGGTTGGCCATCAGTGGAGCGGGCTGAGAGATAAGTATTTTTTTAATCCGTGACATACGCACAGGCAGGGGCTAATGGTATATGATAGATTCTTTCACAGGATCAGCATTCCAAAGCCTATGAGATAGGCAAGAGGAGCCATTTCCTGGCTGCAAAGGTACAAAGAAATAAGCAAAGGAGTCACCCCAGCCTCCCCGAGCCAGCGCGCTGTGGGCACGATGATCGCAAGGCGCCACAAGAGGATTACAGAGATCGACAGCCAGAGTGCGACCCCCTGCCAGACGCCCGCCAGTAGCAGCAAGGAGCTCAGGTAGAGAGGCAGCGGCCACAGCCACTCCAAGATGCCGTAGTGACGCACCCAGTGTAGGTAAAAGGCTGAGTCTAGATAGATCCCCGCCAGCAGACGGTTGATACCTAGGTACAGTCCGCTCAGGATCAAGCTGCAGAGTGCTAGAAGCCCTACCTGCGAGAGCGTCGTCCACAGTTCGCCTGAGGGAAGAGCTGCATAGTAGCGTAGTAGCAGATAGCCAGTCACGCCGACCAGCAGATGACGCTGCAACCCTCCGAGGATCGCATAGGTGCCGACAGATACCCGATGCACTAAGCTGCGAAAGAAAATGTGTCCTCTATTATATAGTAGCGCATCTACCGAGCGAGACAAGAGAGAGCCGACCCACATCTGCATGAGTGCTGGGAGTAAGAGCAGCATGAGGAGCAATAGTAAGATGATATCCTCTGCTCCTCGATCTACCCCAAAGGGAGTCAACGTCCACAACCCGACCGAGCTCTCCATACACGCAAGACCAATCTACAGAGTGGCTAGATGAGAGCGTAGCTGCGCCACCTGCTCCTCCAGATCCTGCACCCCATCATTATTGATCTGATAGAGAGGGAGCTCTGGATACCTCTGTTGCAAATCTGTAAAGGTGTACGAAGCTTGACGAGCGATCCGTGCCTGCACCTGCTCGCGGGAGGCTCCGTCGCGCTCCTGGACACGAGCCACACGTACCGCCTCAGGAGCCGTCACGACGACCACAGCGTCGCAGAGACGATAGAAGCCTGACTGCCACAAGATAGCACTCTCTAGGACGACCCACCCCTCGGGGGCATCCTGCTCCCTCGCCCACGCCGTCAGTCTCTCAGACACATAGGGGTGAATGATCTGCTCTAACTGGTGCAATAGCGACTGACCCATATCAGTTGGTGCGAAAACTTTGCGAGCTATCTCGTCATAGCGAGGCTTTCCCTCTGAATTATAAACTTCTGCACCTAATAATGCGACCACTTGTTGACGCACCAGCTCGCTCTCGGTGTAAGCTCCACGAGCTACCGCATCGCTATCCATCAGAGGTAGCCCCGCCTCGACAAGCATCTGACCGACGAAGCTCTTGCCCGCACCGATCCCTCCTGTCAATCCTAAGATGCGAGGGGGCCTTGAGAAGGAGGTGAGCTGCTTTTCGGTCATGACTCAGTAGCCACTACGGCTCACGGCTCAGCTGTCTCTAGGATATACTGTACCGCCTTGGGAGAGGGAGTAGCGCGCACCACCCAGTCGGGTAGTCCCTGGACCCTTACGGGTAGCATCTCTGGTTGTTTCTCGCCCTGCTGCACAGCTTCTGCGAGCTGTTGCAGATCGACCACCACCGAGACCTTGTCCCCGATAGGCTTATTGTAGTCTGTGATCGGCATCGTCAGGGTCAGAGAGACACGAGCTGGGAGCAACTTCGCGACAAAGCCTGAGGGCGTATTAAGCGCCTCGACAGGTAGCTCGATGCGTCTCTCCGTCAGCTCGACGACTGAGATCTGTAGCTGCACACTATCGGGCGAGGTATAGACGTGGGGGATCTCTTCGAACGGCACAAGCACCAGTTTGTCTTGCGATAGGTTCTTGTAGGTCAATGCTTTGGTATGCATCTCGCTAATCCCCGCTAGGGCTTCACGACTACCATACAGCTCGACCGTCGTAGGAGTCATCGTCAGCGGCAGTACCATATAGCCATCCTTAGCAGAAGTCGACACGTGGTTTACCACTGGCACCTCTTTCCTCTGGAGAGGGAATGCGCGCAGCGAAATCTGATTAGGATAGATGTCACGGATCTGTATAGAGCTCCCCAAGCTCTCCCGCGCCTTCTGTGTCAAGACGGCACTGCTAAAGAGGATACGCCCCCCCTGCGGCACTCGCTGTGGCATAGAGAGCGAAATCGGAGGCACGCCCTTCATCCAGCGGAAGAGGAGCTGAGAGCCTTTTGCCGAGACGCTGACATCTAGCGTCGTCGGCTGATCCCCCTCTAGTCCTATCTCTCCCGGCATCTCCTCATATACGATAGGTACATGAACTATCGAGGTCGTGCCACGTGAGAGCGTCTGCATAAACCATAAGACGGTCGCTAGGAGTACCCACACAGCGATCGCCAGCAGTCGTCTCAAGCGAGGGACACGCTGCTTACGCACCACAGGATCTCCACCTGTGCGGAGCTTAGGGGTCAGATTGAGTCGCACCGCTCCCGTCTTAAAAGTTCGGAGAGGCTATTAGCGTGCGTTGGGGTCCGTGCCGAGCGGATAGACCGAGCTCTTGGCAATCTCTATGCAGACGTCACGAGCTATCTCCACCTCAAAGGTCTGCTCGTTTACCTTGCGGATCTCGCCATGCACACCACCTGCCGTTATGACTGCATCGCCTACAGCGAGTGCATCACGCTCCTGCTGTAGCTTCTTCTGACGCTTGCTCTGAGGACGGATGAAGAAAAGCCAGAAGATCAAGATGATGACTGCAAAGAAGATAAGCGTAGACCACGAAGAAAGACCGCCCTGCGGTGCTGTCGGTGTTGCCTGTGCTGCCTGTAGAAGGAATATATTCATAGGTATCTATAGTTGATGAATTCAATTACTCCTGCAAACTTACAAAAAACCGCCCGCATAGCACATCGTCCACGTGGTAAACTGCAAATCTCTACGTGGAGATCAGACGTTAGCTTATCTAGCACCCTCTATCAGCCACCCTCTATCACGTATTTTCCACTCCAAAATGCAATTTGGAGTGGAGCTCGCCCTGCTCCGGACGC